>JAZOVU010000001.1:0-41951 GCA_045658885.1 Candidatus Pelethomonas sp.
CCACTGGGGCAGCAGCACCACCGGTGCATCCTCAGCAGTCAGACGCTTGAACTGAACGGAAGAGCGGCTGCTCTCCTTAACTTCGATGACATCACCGACGCGAACCAGGTAGGAGGGGATGTTGACCTTCTTACCATTGACGGTGAAGTGAGCGTGGCTCACCAGCTGACGAGCCTGACGGCGGGTAGCGGCGAAGCCGAGGCGGTAGACAACGTTGTCCAGACGGCGCTCGATCAGGCTCAGCAGCATATCACCGGTCTTGCCGGGCATACGGGCAGCCTTCTCGTAGTAAGAACGGAACTGCTTCTCCATGATGCCATAGACGAACTTGACCTTCTGCTTCTCCTGGAGCTGCAGAGCATACTCGCTCTTCTTCTTTCTCACCTGGTTGCCAGAGTTGCGCTCAGTGGTCTTCTTAGCGTAACCCATGTCGGCGGGAGAAATGCCCAGAGCCTTGCAGCGCTTAGCCACAGGCTGCATATTCTTAGCCATAATTGTTTCCCTCCTTCTTCCAAATTAGACGCGGCGGCGCTTGGGGGGGCGGCAGCCGTTGTGGGCGATGGGAGTGACATCCTTGATCATGGTCACTTCCAGACCCACGGCCTGCAGCGCACGGATGGCAGCCTCACGGCCCTGGCCGGGGCCCTTAACGAAGACCTCAACGGTCTTCAGGCCATGCTCCATAGCGGCGCGGGCAGCCACCTCAGCGGCGGTCTGAGCGGCGAAGGGAGTGGACTTCTTGCTGCCACGGAAACCCTGACCACCGGAGGAAGCCCAGGAAAGGGCGTTGCCCTGAGTGTCAGTAACGGTCACCATGGTGTTATTGAAGGAAGAACGGATATGGACCTGGCCCTTTTCAATGTTCTTCTTTTCACGACGACGGCGGATAACCTTCTTGCCAGTCTTAGGTGCAGCCATAATTTATTCTCCCTCCTTACTTCTTCTTGTTAGCAATGGTCTTCTTGGGACCCTTGCGGGTACGAGCGTTGGTCTTGCTGCGCTGACCGCGAACGGGCAGGCCGCGGCGATGACGGATGCCGCGATAGCAACCGATCTCGCTCAGACGCTTGTTATCGAGAGCAACTGCGCGGCGCAGATCGCCTTCCACAGTGTACTGCTCGTCAATGACCTCACGAAGCTTGTTCTCATCAGCCACGGTCAGGTCCTTCACACGGATGTCAGGGTTCACGCCTGTCTGCGCCAGGATGTCCTTGGCGCTCTTTCTGCCAATACCAAAGATATAGGTGAGAGCGATCTCAATACGCTTATCCTTGGGCAGGTCGATACCGGCAATTCTTGCCATAGTTAAAGCACCTCCAAATTCACTTAGCCCTGTCTCTGCTTATGCTTGGGATTCTCGCAGATCACCATCAGGCGACCCTTACGACGAATGATCTTGCACTTTTCGCACATGGGCTTCACGGACGGTCTTACTTTCATGTTGTGTAACCTCCTACTTAGTACGCCAGGTAATCCGGCCACGGGTCAAGTCATAGGGCGACATTTCCACCGTGACTTTGTCACCGGGCAGAATTCTGATGAAATTCATTCTGAGTTTTCCGGAAATATGGGCCAGAATGGTATGGCCGTTTCCAATGTCTACTTGGAATGTAGTGTTGGGGAGCGCCTCGACAACGACACCCTCAACCTCGATCATATCGGATTTTGCCAAGTGATTATCCCTCCTGGTCTGGATTACCGTCCTCGCCGTAAGCGGCGAGGGTTCTGCGAAGCTCACTATTTGTGACTTTTTCTTCGCTTCTTATTTTCTCGGCGACCCGGCAGTCGCTTCGTTCCACGAAAGCGGTATGCTTACGCTTTTTCCGCTTCGGACTCTCAAGTCTCCGGGTTTTGCCGTCTGCCAGCATCAAGAATTCGCCCTCCGTGTCGAGCACGAAGAAGAATTTTCCCTTGTCTCTGCCGGCGGTGGATTTAACAATATCTGATCGCGCAATGTCCATAGCCAATTACTCCGCTTTTGCATCGGGGTCGGTTAAGATCTCCGGTTCCCCATCAGTAATCAGAATGGTGTTTTCATAGTGGGCAGACAAACGGCCGTCAGCAGTTTTTACTGTCCAACCGTCGGGCATAACCTTAATGGCTGCCTTTCCTGCATTCACCATGGGCTCCACAGCGATGGTCATACCACGCAACAGGCGTGGCCGTCCCATCCGAGGGCTGACAAAGTTGGGAACTTCGGGGGCTTCGTGCAGATTTGCGCCGATGCCGTGTCCCACATACTCTCGTACCACGGAGAAGCCATGCTCCTCCACATACCGCTGAATCGCACCAGACAAATCTGGCAGGCGGTAGCCCTCGCGGGCGTACTTCAAACCCTCAAAGAAGCTCTGTCTTGTCACCTCAATGAGCCGCTTGGCCTCCTCAGAAGCCTCGCCGCAGATGAAGGTTGCTGCGCAGTCGCCGTGGAATCCATTCTTATACGCGCCGACATCAATCGAAACGATGTCGCCGTTCTTCAACACCCTACTTCCAGGGATACCGTGAATCACCTCGTCGTTGACGGAGATGCACACGCTACCGGGATAGCCGTGGTAGTTCAGGAAGGATGGCACAGCACCCTGCGACTTAATAAACCGGTGTACCGCTTTGTCAATTTCTTGGGTTGTTACGCCAGGGGCTACCATTTCTCCTGCCAACGCACGAGCTGCCGCGGTAATTTTACCAGCCTGACGCATCAGTTCAATATCATGGCTGGATTTGAGAACAATCATGCTTCCATCCCCAACAGTGCCATGATTCTGCGGAAAGTTCCTTCCTTGTTGTCGGTCGTTTCCACAACTTTGAGCAAGCCACGCTCGGCATAGTAGCCGACCAGAGGCTTCGTCTCTTTATGATATACCTCAAGACGCTTATGCACCGTCTCGGGGGTATCATCTTTGCGCTGAATCAGCTTTCCGCCACAATTGTCGCAGATGCCTTCCACACGGGGAGGAATTGCGTCCATATTGAAGCTAGAGCCACACGCCTCACAGACTCTGCGGCCACTCATACGGCGCAGAATCTCATCCTCGGAAATCTCGATGGCAATGACGGCATCAATTTCGATACCTGCCTTCTCCATGGCTTCCGCCTGTGCGATTGTGCGGGGCACACCGTCGAGGATGAACCCATTTGCACAATCGCCACAAGCGATACGCTCATTTAAGATTCCGATGATGACTTCATCAGGCACCAGTTGACCGGCGTCGATGTAACTCTTAGCCTGAATGCCGGTGGGAGTGCCATCCTTGATGGCGGCACGCAGGATATTACCGGTGGAGATGCTCGGGATATTGAGCTTCTTACACAGAATCTCCGCCTGGGTTCCCTTTCCAGCACCGGGTGCGCCTAATAAAATCAAGTTCATAAATTTCTCCTTACTCCAGGAAGCCCTTATACTGACGCATCAGCATCTGAGATTCCAGAACATTGACCGTTTCCAGAGCAACACCGACAACGATGATGACGGAAGTACCGCCAATGCCAACATTGATGGGCAGGATTTTACCGGCCAGCAGAGGAACAATCGCCACAATACCCAGATAAATCGCACCGAACAGGGTAATCTTGCCGAGAACCTTAGCGATGAAATCACTGGTGGGCTTACCCGGACGGAAGCCAGGGATAAAGCCGCCGTTGCGCTTGAGATTGTTGGAAATCTCAACGGGATTGAACTGGATGCTAGCATAGAAGTAGCTGAAGCCGATGATCATAATGAAATAAACGACCATGTACAGGACAGACTGGCTGTCGATGGCTTTCAGCACAACCGCCCAGAAGGAACCATCCTTGGGGGCAGGCAGGAATGCCGCAATGGTTGCGGGCAGGGATGCGATAGACTGTGCGAAGATGACAGGCAGAACGCCGGACATATTCACTTTCATGGGCAGGTTACTGCTCTGACCGCCGTACATTCTACGACCGACCTGACGCTTAGCGTACTGGACGGGGATACGACGCTCTGCATCGTGAACGAAAACAATCAGCACAATCAACAGCAGGATACCGATGACCATAAAGATTGTCCAAGCCCAGTGCATCGTACCAGCAGAGATGCTAGCTACGATGTTGGAAATTCCCACGGGGACGCGGGACAGAATACCAGCAAACAGAATCATGGAGATACCGTTGCCGACACCAAACTCGTTGCACTGCTCACCCAGCCACATCAAGAAGCTGGAACCAGCAACGAAGGAAACGATGATAACCAGAGCAGGCCACAAACCTTCGCTTGTGAGAATACCGAACTGGTTCTTCATCAAGAAGTAGTAACCAATGGACTGCAACACAGCGATACCCACGGTAGCGTACCGCGTGATAAGTTGCATTTTCTTCTTGCCTTCCTCACCACCTTCTCGCTGTAAGCGTTCCAGTGCGGGGATTGCAATGGTGAGCAACTGAATGATAATGGAACTATTGATATAGGGCTGGATACCGAGCGCAAAGACTGTTGCCTGTGCGAAGGCACCACCACTCATCACATTGTACAGACCCAGAATCGTGGTACCCATGCTGTTGAGGTAGTCACCCAACATATTGGTATCCACATAGGGGACTGCAATTGCGCTACCGATACGATAGATTAAGAGAATGAGTAGCGTAAAAACGATTTTTTTACGCAGTTCGGGGATACCCCATGCTTTGCGTACGGTTTGGAGCATTTTACTTTACCTCCGCTTTACCACCGGCCGCCTCAATTGCCTCCTTAGCGGACTTAGAGAAAGCGGAAGCCTCGACAGTGACCTTCTTGGTCAGCTTGCCATTGCCCAGAACCTTGTAGCCATACTCGCACTTGTTCAGGATACCCTTCTCGATGAGGGCCTCGGCAGTAACAACTGCGCCGTTCTCAAAGGCATTGAGGGCACTCAGATTGATAATCTCCAGGGGCTTAGCGAAGATGTTGTTGAAGCCGCGCTTAGGAACGCGACGGCTCAGAGGCATCTGGCCGCCTTCAAAGCCGACGCGGACACCGCCGCCGCTACGAGCGCCCTGACCCTTGTGACCGCGACCTGCGGTCTTGCCGTTACCGGTACCGTGACCGCGGCCCTTACGCTTACCCACATGGGTAGAACCCTCAGCGGGGTGCAGGTTATGCAGATTCATGTTTCGGTACCTCCTTACTTGGTCTCTTCCACGCTCAGCAGATAGCCAATCTTGGCAATCTTGCCGCGGGTCTGTGCATTATCGGGCTGCACGGTGATATCACCGATACGACGCAGGCCCAGAGAGTTGGCAGTAGCAATGTGCTTTTCCAATCTGCCGTTGAGGCTCTTAACAAGCTTAATGTTCAGATTTGCCATGTTACTGCTCCTCCTTAACCAATGATTTCTTCCACGCTCTTACCGCGAACACGGGCGACCTGCTCGGGGCTACGCAGGCTCTTCAGACCAGCGAAGGTAGCAGCGACCACATTCTGAGGGTTGTTGGAGCGCAGGCACTTTGCACGGATATCCTGGATACCAGCTGCCTCCATGACAGCACGGACAGGACCACCGGCGATGATACCAGTACCGGGGGCGGCGGGCTTCATCATAACGCGGCCTGCGCCAAACTCACCAATAACCTCGTGGGGGATGGTGGTACCGGACATGGTAACAGTAACCATGTTCTTCTTAGCATCCTCGAGGCCCTTGCGGATTGCCTCGGGAACTTCAGCGGCCTTACCCAGACCGAAACCTACCTTGCCCTTACCGTCACCCACGACCATGAGTGCGGAGAACTTCATCACGCGACCGCCCTTGACGGTCTTGGAAACGCGGTTGAGGTAGACAACCTTTTCGATATACTCACTGGGAGCTTTCTCAAATCTATTAGCCATTTGTGTCTTCCTCCTCCAATTAGAACTTCAGGCCACCCTCGCGGGCACCCTCGGCCAGCTCGGCCACACGACCATGGTACAGGTAGCCGCCGCGGTCGAACACGACCACTTCGATACCCTTGGCCAGAGCAGCCTTTGCCACAGCCTTACCAACCTCGCGAGCGGCTTCCTTGTTGGAACCGTTCTCGAGCTTCAGGGAGGAAGCAGAGCACAGGGTGACGCCGTTGACATCGTCAATCACCTGGGCATAGATATTCTTTTCACTACGGAAAACGTTCAGACGGGGGCACTCGGGGGTACCGGAGATCTTAGCGCGGACGCGCTTATGTCTCTTCAGACGCTGAGCGTTGGTGTTAGGTCTCTTAATCATAATTCAGCACGCTCCTTACTTCTTGCCGCCAGTCTTACCAACCTTACGGCGGATGACTTCGTCGACATACTTGATACCCTTACCCTTATAAGGCTCGGGAGGACGCTTCTCGCGAATCTCGGCAGCGAACTGACCAACCTTCTGCTTGTCGCAACCAACAACGATAATCTTATTGGGGTTGGGAACTTCGATGGTGATGCCGTCGATTTCGGGAATGATAACATCGTGGGAATAGCCCAGGTTCATGACGAGCTTGTTACCGTCCTTGTTTGCACGATAACCAACACCGTTGATGTCCAGCTCCTTCTTGTAGGACTCGTTGACACCAACAACCATGTTGCTGATGAGGGTACGAGTCAGGCCGTGGAGGCTTCTGTGCTCCTTAGCATCGGAAGGACGCTTGACCACGATTTCTGCGCCATTCTGCTCAATAATCATAGCGGGATGGAGCTGCTGAGTCAGGGTACCCTTGGGGCCCTTGACAGTGACCAGGTTGCCGGCAGCGACGCTGACTTCAACGCCTGCGGGCACGGTAATGGGCATTCTACCAATTCTACTCATGTCAAATACCCTCCTTACCAAACGAATGCCAGGACTTCACCACCGACATGTGCTGCACGAGCAGCCTTATCGGTCATAACGCCCTTGGAAGTGGAGATGATAGCGATACCCAGGCCACGGAGCACACGGGGCAGCTCATCGGTGCCAGCGTAGACGCGCAGGCCGGGCTTGCTGACGCGGCGCAGGCCAGAGATGACCTTTTCCTTGCCAGCGTTGTACTTGAGAGTGATGCGGATGACACCCTGGGTGCCGTCGTCGATGATCTGGAAGCTCTTGATGAAGCCCTCATCCAGCAGAATCTGAGCAATGCTCTTCTTCATGTTAGAAGCGGGGACATCGACGGTCTCATGCTTCGCATTGTTTGCGTTGCGGATGCGAGTCAGCATATCCGCAATGGGGTCTGTGATGTGCATTGGAATAATCCTCCTCATTTGAAGTTACAGCTTTCGCTGTTTAGGTGGCGAGGTATCACTACAAATTTGGGCTTGGCCGAAACCTCACTTAATTTACAATGACCTTTCGCCATCCTTAATTTATCACCAAAGACTGTCGCCTTTTAGTGCATACCAAATGCGGCCTTTGTCGCAGTTCAGTAGCTAAATAACCGAAGCTGCGCAGAACGCCGCTGTACAACCATATATTATACAACAAACATTCTGCGCAGTCAATAGTTTTTTTCTTACCAGGAAGCCTTGCGCACGCCGGGAATCTGACCCTTGTAAGCCAGCTCGCGGAAGCAGATACGGCAAACGCCATAGTCACGCAGATATGCGTGGGGGCGGCCGCAAATCTTGCAGCGGTTGTACTTACGGGTAGAGAACTTAGGCTCGGCCTGCTGCTTCAGAATCATAGACTTCTTTGCCATTTTTTAATCCTCCCAATCAACGGTCGAAGGGGGCACCAACCAGCTCGAGCAGAGCCTTGGCTTCCTCGTCGGTCTTAGCAGTGGTGCAGATGATGATATCCATACCACGGATCTTGTCGATCTTGTCGTACTCGATTTCGGGGAAGATCAGCTGCTCCTTGATACCCATGGCGTAGTTGCCACGGCCATCGAAGGAGTTGGGGTTGATACCATGGAAGTCACGAACACGGGGCAGAGCCACATTGAACAGACGATCCAGGAACTCCCACATCTTGTCACCACGCAGAGTGACCTTAGCACCAACGGGCATGCCCTCACGAACCTTGAAGTTAGCGACGGACTTCTTTGCCAGAGTGGTGATGGCCTTCTGACCAGTGATAGCAGTCAAATCACGGACAACAGCCTCGAGAATCTTGGCATTGTCGCGAGCCTCGCCGCAGCCGACATTGACGACGACCTTGTCGAGCTTAGGAATCTGCATGACGCTCTTGTACTCGAACTTCTTCATCAGAGCAGGAGCGACTTCTTCGATATACTTAGTCTTGAGATTAGGCATGACTACATCCTACTCCTTTCTTACAGTTCGGCACCGCAGTGCTTGCACACGCGGCTCTTCTTGCCGTCAGCGATTTTGTGAGCAACGCGGGTACCCTTGTTGCACTTGGGGCAGACAACCTGCACCTTGCTTGCATACAGGGGAGCCTCACGCTTCACGATGCCGCCTTCTTCACCCTGGCGGCGGGGCTTATTGTGGCAGGTGACAACATTGACACCCTCGACAATAACCTTGGCCTCGCTGGGAATGGTGGCCTGCACCTTACCCTGCTTGCCCTTATCCTTACCGGACAGAACGACAACAGTGTCGCCCTTCTTGATATTCATAGCCATTTACACTGCTCCTCCTTACACAACTTCGGGAGCCAGGGACAGGATTTTCATATAATCCTTGTCGCGCAGCTCGCGGGCGACAGGCCCAAAGATACGGGTACCCTTGGGGTTGTGGTCGTCCTTGATGAGAACAGCAGCGTTGTCGTCGAAACGAACATAGGTGCCGTCGGCACGACGCACGCCCTTTGCGCTGCGGACGATAACGGCCTTAACGACCTCGCCCTTCTTGACAGTGCCACCGGGAGCAGCCTTACGGACGGAAGCAACGATGACATCACCGATGTTGCCGTACTTGCGCTTGGAGCCGCCCAGAACGCGGATGCACTTAATTTCCTTGGCGCCGGTATTATCAGCGACCTTCAGATAAGTTTCCTGCTGAATCATTTTACGGCACCTCCTTACTTAGCCTTCTCAATAATCTCGACCACACGCCATCTCTTGTCCTTGGACAGAGGACGGGTCTCCATGACTCTGACCTTATCGCCAACACCGCAGGTGTTCAGCTCATCGTGAGCCTTCAGCTTATAGGTGCGACCGACAATCTTCTTGTACAGAGGATGAGCCACGCGGTCTTCGATTGCAACGACAACAGTCTTGTCCATCTTGTCGGACACGACCTTACCAACCCTAGTCTTACGGGAGGAAATTCTTGCTTCACTCATTTTGATTTACCTCCTTCTCTTACTTGGCGGCAGCAGTCTGCTGCTCGCGGATAATGGTCTTGACTCGGGCAATGTCACGCTTCACTTCAGCAATCTTCAGAGGATTCTCCAGCTGATTGGTAGCGTTCTGCATACGCAGGAAGAACAGGTCCTTCTTCAGGCTGACGAGCTTTTCGTTCAGCTCAGCCTCGCTCATCTTACGGATTTCACTTGCCTTCATCTTATTCACCTACTTCCTGAACTTCCAGGTCCTCGCGCTTGACAATCTTGCTCTTGATGGGCAGCTTGTGGCTGGCCAGACGCAGAGCCTCGCGAGCGACCTCTTCGGAAACGCCGGCGATTTCAAACATCACGCGACCGGGCTTAACGACAGCAACCCAGTACTCGGGGGAACCCTTACCGGAACCCATGCGGGTTTCAGCGGGCTTCTCAGTGATGGGCTTGTCGGGGAAAATCTTAATCCAGACCTTACCACCACGCTTGGTGTAACGGGTCATGGCGATACGAGCGGCCTCGATCTGGTTGCTGGTAATCCAAGCGGGCTCGGTAGCTACCAGACCAAACTCACCGTAAGTGATGGTGTTGCCGCGCATGGCCTTACCGGTGAGGCGGCCACGATGGACTCTGCGGTACTTAACTCTCTTAGGCAGAAGCATTACTGAGCGCCTCCTTCTTTCTTCTCAGGGCGGGGACCGCGGTTGAAGCCCTGGCCTTCGCGGCGAGGACCGCGGTTATCATTGTTGCGATTGAAGCCGCGGTTGTTATCGCGGTTGAAGCCACCCTGACGGCGGTCGCCATCACGGCGGGGACGACGCTCACGACGCTCCTCGAAGGGCTTGGAGGTGTCCATAGTACGGGGGGTGGTACGCAGGGTCTGGCTCAGAACCTCGCCCTTGTAGATCCACACCTTCACACCGATACGGCCGAAGGTGGTAGCAGCCTCAGCGAAACCGTACTCGATATCAGCACGGATGGTCTGCAGAGGAATGGTACCCTCGTGGTAATGCTCGCTGCCGGCGATTTCACGACCGCCCAGACGACCGGAGCAGTTGACCTTGATACCCTTAGCGCCAGCGCGCATAGCGCGGCCCATGGCATTCTTCATTGCACGGCGGTGGGAGATACGCTTCTCCAGCTGCTGTGCGATGTTCTCAGCGACCAGCTGAGCGTTCATGTCGGGGTTGCGAACCTCGACAATGTCCAGCTTGACATTCTTGCCGGTCAT
Organism: Candidatus Pelethomonas sp.; assembly: GCA_045658885.1. Lineage (GTDB taxonomy): Bacteria > Bacillota > Clostridia > Oscillospirales > Oscillospiraceae > Pelethomonas. The sequence goes on from JAZOVU010000001.1 coordinate 10,390, forward strand.
CTTCATCAGGTTGGCGCGATACTGCTCAATCAGCTCGCCGCCCTTACCGATGACCATGCCGGGGCGTGCGCAGTGCAGGTAAATCTTCAGACCACCGTTGCTACGCTCAATTTCAATCTTGGGAACCTGTGCGTTGTACAGTTCCTTCTTCAGATAGTCGCGAATCTTCTTGTCTTCGACAATCAGGTCGCCGACCTTCTCATTGCTGGCAAACCAACGGGAATCCCAGTCCTTGATGACGCCCACGCGCATACCGTGGGGATTAACTTTCTGTCCCATAAAACTGTCTCCTCCCTTATGCCTTTTCCGTGACAGCCAGAGTCACATGAGAAGTTCTCTTGTTGATGCGGTAAGCGCGACCCTGAGCACGGGGCATCACTCTCTTGAGGATGGGGCCAGGGGTAGCGAAGACCTGAGAGACATAGAGCTTCTCAATGTCCATGTTGAAGTTGTTTTCAGCGTTAGCAACAGCGCTCTTGAGGAGCTTCATCATCGGCTCAGAAGCAGCCTTGGGGGTCTGCATGAGGATGGCCATTGCGGTACCGACACTCTTGCCGCGAATCAGGTCAGCAACAATCTGGACCTTGCGGGGAGAGATGCGGAGATATTTCAGATGTGCCTTAGCTTCCATGTTCTGCATCCTCCTTTATTACTTGCCCTTGGTGTGACCGCGGAAGGTACGGGTGGGAGCGAACTCACCCAGCTTGTGACCAACCATGTCCTCCTGGACATAGACGGGCACATGCTTGCGGCCATCGTGGACAGCGATAGTATGACCAACGAAAGCGGGGAAGATCGTGGAGCTACGGCTCCAAGTCTTGAGGACCTTCTTCTCGCCCTTCTCGTTCATCTCATTGACCCGCTTGAGAAGCTCGGGAGCAACATAGGGGCCTTTCTTAACAGATCTGCTCATTTTTCCTTGCCTCCTTACTTCTCGTTACGACGCTTGACAATGAACTTGTCAGTCGGATTCTTCAGCTTGCGGGTCTTGTAACCCAGAGCGGGCTTACCCCAAGGAGTAACAGGGCCGGGACGGCCGACAGGGCACTTGCCCTCACCACCGCCGTGGGGGTGGTCATTGGGGTTCATAACGCTACCGCGAACGGTGGGTCTCCAACCCATGTGACGCTTACGACCGGCCTTACCAATCTGGATGTTCTCGTGGTCGATGTTACCGACCTGGCCGATGGTAGCGAAGCAGTTGGTACGGATGATGCGGACCTCGCCGGAGGGCATACGAATCTGTGCGTCGTTGCCTTCCTTAGCCATCAGCTGAGCGAAAACGCCTGCGCTGCGGACCAGCTGGCCACCCTTACCGGGGTGCATCTCGATGTTGTGGATAACGGTACCAACGGGGATGTTGGCGATGGGCAGAGCGTTACCGGGCTTGATATCAGCAGCTGCGGAGGAGATAACCTTATCACCAGCAGCCAGACCGACAGGAGCCAGGATGTAACGACGCTCGCCATCCTCATACTCAACCAGAGCGATGTTTGCGCTACGGTTGGGATCGTACTCCAGACGCAGGACAGTGGCTTCCATGTCCAGCTTGTTGCGCTTGAAGTCGATGATACGATACTTGCGCTTATTGCCGCCGCCACGATGACGGACGGTGATACGGCCGTAGCTGTTACGACCGGACTTCTTCTTCAGAACCTCAGTCAGGCTAGCCTCGGGCTTGGCATGCTTCTCAATGCCATCGAAGCCGGAGACAGTCATATGACGACGGGAAGGGGTAGTCGGCTTAAAAGATTTAATAGACATTCTTCATTTTCCTCCTTACACCATACCCTCGAACAGCTCGATGGTCTTGGAATCCTCAGTCAGCTGAACGATGGCTTTCTTCCAGTCCTTGGTGCGGCCGGGACGGGCAGCACCCATACGCTTGGCCTTGCCGGGGACATTCATGGTGTTGACCTTGGCAACCTTAACGCCGAAGATTTCCTCAACAGCCTTCTTGATTTCAATCTTGCCGGCGTTGGGAGCAACTTCAAACACATACTTCTTCTCAGCAACACTGGTCATGGAACGCTCAGTGATGATGGGACGAATAATGATATCGTAAGAGAACATTATGCGTACACCTCCTCGATAGTAGCGAGGGCAGCCTGATCAATCACCAGATACTTTGCGTTGACGATATCGTAAACGCTCAGAATCTTAGCAGTGGTAGTCAGGACACCGGGGATATTGCGTGCGCTCTTGATGACATTCTCGTTGACCTCGGGAGTGATGACGACAGCCTTGCCATCGCACTTCACGGCATCCAGGAAGCCACGGAAAGCCTTGGTCTTGATGTTGTCCATGTTGATGCTGTCAACAACAATGATGTCACCAGCAGCAGCCTTAGCGGACAGAACAGACTTCAGAGCCAGACGCTTAACCTTCTTATTCAGCACATAGCTGTAGCTGCGGGGCTTGGGGGCAAATGCCACACCACCGTGGGTCCACTGAGGAGCACGGGTGCTGCCCTGACGAGCGTGACCGGTGCCCTTCTGACGCCAGGGCTTCTTGCCGCCGCCGGAAATCTCGGCGCGGGTGAGAGCACTCTGGGTACCCTGGCGGCAATTTGCCAGGTGATTCTTAACGACCTCATGCACAACATGCATGTTGGGCTCGATACCAAAGATGGAAGCGTTCAGCTCCACTTCGCCGACCTGATTGCCGGCCATGTTCAAAACCTTGATCATAGACATATTCAGCACTCTCCTTTCCCTTACTTATTACGAGCGGAAGCCTTCTGGGGATTACGACCGGAAGCCTTCTGGGGATTGTTGCTGATACCAGCTGCGCCCTTCTTCTCGAAGATGGTCTTAGCAGTGGTACGAACGGTAACCAGGCCGCCCTTGGGGCCGGGGATAGCGCCGCGAACAACAATCATGTTCAGCTCAGCGTCAACCTTGACGACATCCAGGTTCATAACAGTAACCTGGTCAACACCCATGTGACCAGCACCAATCTTGCCCTTGAAGATACGAGCAGGATCGATGGGGCCCATGGAACCAGCGTGACGGTGAACTGGACCGCCACCGTGGGTGGTGGGAGTACGGCCTGCGCCATGACGCTTGATAACGCCTGCGTAACCGTGACCCTTGCTGATGCCAGTGACATCAACATGGTCGCCCACTGCGAAAGTATCAGCCTTAACAATGTCACCGATGTTCATCTCGGCACCCTTGTTCAGCTTAAATTCCTTCAGATGCTTCTTGGCAGGAACACCAGCCTTAGCCAGGTGACCAGCCTCGGGCTTGGACAGCTTGTGCTCAGCGATGTCCTCATAGCCCAGCTGCACAGATGCGTAGCCGTCCTTCTCGACGGTCTTCTTCTGCACTACAACGCAAGGACCGGCCTCAATAACAGTAACCGGAATCACCTTGCCGTCGGTGTCGAAAATCTGGCTCATGCCAACTTTCTTACCGATGATTGCCTTCTCCATGGTAGATATTCTCCTTTATTAAGGTTATTGGTCGGCGTAGTTAGCGAGCAATTCGTTGCACCTATTGCTACGACGACATGACCCCGTCCACTTCACGCAAGTCAGCGGACTGATGGGTAAACAAATTTCAGTTGCGGTGCGCTCACCGCGGGTCTCGTCCGGAGATTTCGCTTACAGCTTAATCTCAATCTCCACACCAGCGGGCAGCTCCAGGCTCATCAGGGCCTCAACCGTCTTGGGGTTGGAGTTGGTGATGTCGATCAGACGCTTGTGGGTACGACGCTCGAACTGCTCACGGCTGTCCTTGTACTTGTGAACAGCGCGGAGGATGGTGACAACCTCCTTCTTGGTGGGCAGGGGGATAGGACCGGAGACGGTTGCGCCGTTGCGCTTTGCAGTCTCAACAATCTTCTCAGCGGACTGATCGATAACCTGATGATCGTAAGCCTTCAGGCGGATGCGGATCATTTCTTTTGCCATTGCTAGTTTCCTCCATAATATTGTACAAAGTAGTTACGATGTTTCCTTACTCTGTACGGCGAGAAGTTCTTACCACTCAACCGTGCGTATCATTCCTACTCACAGAAAATACCGGCGCAACTGGCCGGTACTTGCCCATGGCACAGCGATCTACGCTGTGGTAAAGGACCTTCTCAGCCGCCCGATTATCGGACATACTCCGCGAAAGTTACCGGCTCTCGCCGCAATCTCCCGCATCATCGCAGTGCTTGTCTTCGCGTCCGCACAGGGTACGCCCTCACAAGCGTTATCATCATACTGCATCTATCGCAAAATGTCAAGTGTTTTTCTCCGTTTTTTATAAAAATTTTATTCTTTTTTGGTCACAACGGAAAAACAGCAGGGACACCGCAAAAAGCGACATTCCTGCTGTTGAAATTTAATAAGGACGGAAGGCAATATTCATGTCTACCTTGGTCGAAATGCCGGGAATCTTGCCACTGTCGGTATACTGCCAGATGCGGTAGTCGTAGTACATCGCTGGCTGTTTTGCATATTGAGCAAACCACACATCGTACGCCGTCAGACGGCTCAAGTCATACCGCGTATAGCCAACAGGCAAATTGTAATAAATCATCGGCGTATATCCAGCGTAGGACACCGCATCGCAGAACGCAATTGCACAATCCGTCAGCATCTCTGTGCCTAATCCATTGGTACGCGCACTCTTATCGCTGACTGTTTCCCAGTCAAAGACCACAGGGTACTCCAGCGTTGCTCCTGCCAAATTTTCCAACACAAATTTGGCCTCTTCCTCTGCCTCCGCTACTGTGATGGCCTGCGAGAAGAAGTACACACCGACTTTTAAGCCAGCCGCCTTTGCTCCCGTGAGATTTTTTTGAAAACAGCTATCCAGCACCAACTTTCCTTCCGCGCCATAGCCACGGAATCCCAAGCGAATCATCACGAACTCCACGCCTGCGTGTGCCACCTGCTCCCAGTCAATTTCCCCCTGATAGGAAGCTACATCAATGCCCAGTGCCGTGGTATAGGCAGGGTCGTGGTAATACATCGTCATATTACTTTCATCCAATACGAACAAATTCGTATCATATGTACACACCGGCACGGTGGTCAAAGTGGGATACTGTTTATCGCGGTACACCACAAAGCCACTTTCTGCGGGGTTATTCTTCTCCGTATAGCTCCAATTGCTCACACGGCTGACCACCGCACAAATTTCTGCACGGGTAATATTGCTATCTGGGTAATACAGACGGCGACCGCCAACAATATTTCCATCCAGAATTTTTTCCTCATAGAGGGCGCGCAGATACGGCTCCTGCACATCGGCAAACGGACTCATCCCCTCCCGATTTTCCAATCCTAGGGCGCGTGCCGTGATACGCGCCACGCTCAGACGGTCAATGGGTGCTTCGGGGTCTACCAACTCCCCCGTCGCAAAACAGCCGAGCTGTTGTGCCAGTACAATATATCCCGATGCCCAGTGGTTGTCCAACGGTGTCTGCTCTGGATACCCTGCGGCACGCAAAATCAACTTAAGGGCTTCGCTCGTTTTCAGATGGTTACTCGCCTGAAAAGTACCGTCTGGATAGCCACCCACGACATTTTTTACGCTCAACTCACGCACATAGGTAAAAAACCAATCGGTATCTTTCAAATCGCTATAGGGATTGCTCCACTGGGAATAATCCACTTCCTCCGTCACATCGTCCGCCCAACGCGCTGTAGCGTGCAGTGCTTTTAAGGCAACTTCCTCCCCTGTCAGCAATGCGCCATCAGCGGTATACCAACCTTGAAACACCTTTTTCCCATGCTCTACCGTGGGCAATGTTCCATAAAACGAGCCAACAGGATAGAAAATCGTACTATTTTCCATCTTACCGCCGTTCGTATTAAAGTGAATATAGGTATACTCCTCCCCTGCCCGGTTGTCATACTGCCCATACAGGAACAAGTACGCTTCGCGCAATCTGCGCTGTGCGATTTTGTCTACCATGGTTGTCCCCTTGTGACACCATGTTGCAATGGCATTGACAATTTCGCACGCACTATACCGTTCAATTCCGTTAATCAGATAGGCACAGAAGCGGTATTTCGGATTCATCCACTGGGTTCCCAGTGCGTGCGTCAGACTTACCAACGCATCAAACTGTTCCTGTGTCACAAAAATAGAATGTTTGTTCAGCAGGTTGTTGACTTCATTCTCACTGCGCTTCAATTCCGTACACAGTTGTTGATATACTTCCTCCTCTGTCATTTCATCTGGATATTCCTCATAGTCAGCAATCAATTCCAATCCTTGTTCACTGGTTGTATAGGCCTCTACAGCCCGCACATCACCACTCAATAGTGGCAACAGTAACGCAAGACAGCACAGCAGGGACAAGATTTGTTTCATAGGTATTCTCCTTCTCTAAACATGGTTTTACAAATTCGACAACATTTTAGCATATTTTCCATCATAAGGAAAGAAGAAATTCCTTCCAACGAAAAAGGGAGCATTACAGATACCCTGCAACACTCCCCAAAAATATTACTTTCTATTGTTTACTGCAAATTTCCGCTGTCGAAGCCATACGGCAACAGTTCTCGCAAGGTCAACTCCATCGTATCGCCCTTACAGTTGACCAAAATCACTTCCAAATCGGGTGCAAACTCCTGCAACACCTGTCGGCACACACCGCACGGCGGACAAAACTGCTCCGTGGTCGCGGCAATCGCAATGCGTGTAAACTTCTGATATCCCTCGCTGACCGCCTTAAACACCGCGGTACGCTCGGCGCAGTTCGTGGGCGAATATCCTGCATTCTCGACATTGCACCCTGTAAACACTGTACCATCCTCGCACTCTAACGCCGCACCGACGGGGAAATGGGAATACGGCACATAGGCTCTCTGTAGCATCTCGACTGCCTTCTGGCAAAGTTCCTGTTTTGTCATAGGCTCCCTCCTGTCCGATTACTGCCAACCGACCGCACGCTGCGGGCGAACGGTAAGGTCAAGAATCTCTCTGGCATCATAAAACTTCATGTATCGCTCCAGACACTTGGCACTGCGTAGGGTTGTTCCATCTGGGTGCATTCTGTCACAGATAACGGCACCAATATCTTTTTTAATGTAGCTAAAGGATTCAATACCAACCGAACAGAACACACGGAATCCCTTCTCATGGAGGTAACGGAAAGTTTCTCCCGTCAGCGTCCAGTCGTTTCCATCCGGTCTATCACCGTGGGGATACAAAATAATCGTTGTTTCTCCAATCAGACTTCCCACCTCGGTGAACCAACGCTCGGTATCCTCGGTAATGCGTGTCATATTGCCACTGCCCAGACGGATATGCCCCCAAGTATGGCTGGCAAAAGTCCAACCTGTACGCTTCAGTTCTTCAATAATCGGCTTCACCGCCTCAATCTCCTGCTGGCGGTAGACCTCTTTTTCTGCTGTCCACCCCTCGCTCGTCGTGTGGGTGCGATAGCCAAGGATACCCTCAAATCCAGTCAGACCCAGACACGCCTTGGCACCAAAGGGTGAGAAATCGGGATGTTCCTCTACGAACTTATCGAGAATCGTCACGGCATCTAAATCACGGCTCACCACTTCATTTCCCTGCGGGTCCAGTCCCCAAGTCCAGAGTTTTCCGTCCTCGCCCAGTATCAACTTATAGGCAAAGCCATTCTCCAACATATATTCATAGTAGTTTACATCGTCATAGGAGAATACCAGCGGTTTTTTTCCTTCAGGAATATACAGTGTGTTTTTTACCATCACGGTTTTTCCGCTTTCATCGGTCGTTTCGCTCCACACATCTGCGATATCTACCAAAATATAATTATTTTCGTACAGGCTGTTCAGAATTTTGACAAACTCTCCCACCGTCAGCATCCAGTCATCCAGACCATCCGACTGGTAGTCACCGTCAAAGGCAAGTTCGGGATAGGCAATCACAGGATGGAAAAACAGGTGCTCGACGATACCGTTATACGGCACATAGGTCACACCGTCACGGACACCGCCCTCTGGCTCCACCGTCGGGTCAAGGATGGTATACTCCTGCACAATCGGCACCGGGTCTGGCTCGATTTCTGAGTCAGGCTCCTGCTCTGTATCCGATTCTCCATCGGAATTAGCAGGTACATCAGGGGTTGTGTCTGTATTTTCCGTCTGTTGTTGTCCTGCATTCGTGTTGCTCTGCTCCTGTTCACCCGACTGCGACGCGCCGTTATTTCCCGTCGCACAGGCGGTCAGCATCAATAGCATTGCCATCGACAGGAGAATTGCCCAAAATCGCTTCCTCATAATCTGCCAGCTCCTTTGCTGTATATTTTCTTCAGTATAGCACTCGTTTCGAGCAGATTCAACACCATTTGGACAATTCGCAAAAAACAATCACTCCTCCAACCAGGCCTCGCTAAAATCTTCCATATATTCCTCGCAGTTGTCTGCCAATAGCGTTTCCCACCGTTCCGCAGGTGCTAACTGTGCCGAGAGTGCAAACATCTTTTCTTTGATATCTGTCTCCTCATGTCCCAGCCAAAACGCGACCTCGTCTTTTTCTGTGATAACTTCTGCATAAAACCCATCGCGCAGAGAAAAGCGCGTCATTGCCAACATCGTATGCTTCATTACTATATCCTCCTCATGCAAGAAACTCCCGACCACCCAGTGAGCAGCCGGGAGCATACTGTATCATTTCTTATTGCTTGCGCTTATTATACGCCTCAATACCCAACGCCAAAATATCCATCGCACGCTCCAAATCTTCCTGCTTCAGGACATAGGCAATACGAACTTCATTGATACCCTTTCCGGGTGTCATATACATGGGACCTGCGGGAGAGCAAATGACCGTTTCGCCGTTATCGTCAAACTCCGTCAACATCCACTCTTGGAAGCTGTCCGCATTGTCAATTGGCAGGGCGGCCATCACATAGAATGCCCCCTTTGGACATCTGCAAACCACACCAGGAATCTTCTCCAGCTTGGCCATCACGGCATCTCTTCTGCGCTTGTATTCCTCACGCACAGCAGTGAAGTAGTCAGGACCAACATCGTAGAGCGATGCCGCTGCAATCTGGTCGAGCGTGGAAACACTGATACGGCACTGGCACAGCTTTAAGCACTCGCCCATCAGTTCCTTGTTGCGGGAGATAATGCAACCAATTCGTGCACCACAGGCGGAAAAACGCTTGGAAACGGTGTCAAGGATAACGACATTTTCTGCGCCATCCTCAAATTCACCGAAGCTCAACAGTTCATCGCTCTCGTAAATAAACTCACGGTATGCTTCATCCGCCAACAGGAACAGATTGTGCTCCTTGGCAACATCCAGAATCATCCGCATCTCCTCGCGCGTCAGCACACAGCCGGTCGGGTTTCCGGGGCTGGTGCAGAGAATCGCACGAGTATTTTCATTGATAGCGGCTTCAATTTTGGCGCGGTCTGCGTAGTGGTAGCCATCCTCAGGAGAAGTAGGAATCGCTCTCACCGAGGCACCTGCGGTAATTGCCATCGTTGTGTAGTTTGGATAGAACGGCTCGGGGATGATAATTTCATCGCCATCGTCCAAAATACAGTTAAACACAATCTGCAATGCTTCACTACCACCAGCGGTGATGAGGATATCCTCTCTCTCGTAGTGCATATGCAGATTATCATAGTATTTCCGAATCGCATCAATCAGCTCGAGGATACCAGTTGAAGCCGCATACCCCAGTACGGGCTGTTCAAACTTACGCACGGCCTCAAAAAACTGTGGCGGTGTTTCCACATCAGGTTGACCCAGATTCAGGGAGTATATCTTCTTGCCAGCCTGTTCCGCTGCATAGGCGTGCGGATAGAATTTACGCATTGGCGACAAGATACATTTTTTGACTTTGCTCGAATATTTCATAGTAACTTCCTTTCTCTCGCGGCGATTTGTCACGAATGTACAAAGTTTTCTTATCTATTCTAACTTTTTTATTCAATTTATTCTAATACAGTACTTTAACGATGTCAAGCGTTGTATTTTTAACAAAGATACGGCACGAAAAATCCCCCCAACGCGGATGCGTTGGGGGGAGAAAACTATTCACTGCTCGTTTGCGATGTTATCGCTACTTAGCAAGGAATGATTTTATTAGATGTTCTGGATGAAGTTCATAAAGAACTGAGCCATCTCAGCACGGGTAGCATTACCCTTGGGATTCATGGTACCGTCAGTGTTACCATTCATCACGCCCATACCGTAAGCCCACTCCAGAGCGGCCTTTGCCCAATCGCTAGCATCAGCAGCATCGCTGAAGTCTGCGATGGACTTGGACACGCCCTTACCGCCAACAAAGCGGTACAGCATGGTAACCATCTGCTCACGGGTGATGCTGTCGTTAGCACCAGTACCATCGGAGATACCGTTCTCCATCGCCCAAGCGCGAGCGACATCGTACCAGTTGCCCTCGGTGGTGTTAGTAGTGTCAACACCAGCCAGACGAGCCAGCATGGTCCAAACCTGTGCGCGAGTGGTAGTCTCAGTGGGTGCGAAGGTGGTAGTGGTCATACCAGTCATGATGCCACGGGCGGAAACGAATGCAACAGCATCGTTGTACCAGTTCTCACCGTTGACATCAGAGAAACTCATTGCCTTGTTGAGAACCTTGACCACTGCACCGTCAGCGCAGTAGAAGGACAGGCCGTTCTCAGTCATCTTGGTGGTTGCAACGACAGTCTGGGTACCATCCTCGTTGATGATGACAACCACATAGCCGGGCTTGACATCCTTCACAGGAATCTCAACGGGAACATCCTTCTCGCAGTTGGTCACGATGGTCATTTCGACATCGGTACCATACTTTTCGAGAATTGCCTCGATGGGCAACGCAACAGCCTCGCCTGTTTCAACAGCCTCGTTGGAAACACTGCTGTTGATAGTAATGATAACAGAAATCAGATTACCCTTGGCATCCTCAGTAACAGTGCTTCTCACACCGTTGCGATATCTAGCAGTGGTAACAACGCTACCATCTGCGAGAACCGTAACAATGACAACAGTGCCATCGGGCAGAACGCTAACTTCGGTGTTACCGTCATTAGCAAAGGACATCATCTCACCGCAGTGGACGCAGATGTAGATAATCTCGTCGTCGGTCTCATCGTAGAAGTCCCACTCATGCTGCAAAGCAGAAAGCTCCTCAGTGTAGCTGTGGTCGCAGCCCTCGCGCTGGCAGGTATAAGTCCTTACACCAGTCTTGGTACAGGTAGGCTCAAGAGTAACAACGCCACCGTCATAGTCGTGGCCCAGAGCGTCAAGCTCTTTGGTTTCTGCGACATGACCACAAATTTCACACACAAGAGACTTCTCGCCCGTCTCAGTACAGGTAGGTGCATTCTCAATCCAGCTATAGGTATGCTCACAAATGTTCTCACCGCACAGGTCACAGTATTTATCGTTATTCTCATCAATATGTGCCGTGGGATCGATAGCGGTTGCACGAGTAGTGGAGTAATGGCAAGTGTCGCAGGTGTAAGTCTCCTCACCGGGGTTCTTACAGGTTGCAGGGGTAGTGGGCACCCACTGACCATCGTGGTCACCTACCTTGATCTTCTCACCACAGGAACACTCACGCCAGTGCTGATTTTCGTCGTACTTCCAGTCACTACCAAAGTCATGGTTGTGGACAGTGATGATGCACCCCTCAACACTCATTGTATGCTTAGCGGTACCAGTAAAGAAAACACAGTTCTCAACCGTAACTTCCAGCGTATCCGTTTCAGTTGCAGTATCCTTCACCTTGCAGGTGATGGTACCGATGGTTGCACCACTACCGATGTAGTGAGGCGCAGTCGGGTTCATGGAACCACCAGTGGTGAATTTGACAGCGTGCTCAGAGGCATTATAGTCCAGGAATGTATCACCAAAGTTCAACGCAGTCTGGAACATTCCATCTACCTCGCTACTGACATATTCCATATCAGCGGGCAGATATACCATAAAGGTCAGCATACGCAGACCATCCTCTGCTTCGTAGCTACTGCAGTCGCCCAAACTAAGCGTGAGAACGACCTCTTCACCGGGGTTCACTTCACTCTTGTTGGCACTGATTCCCAGCGTACCAGCGGCAGCTGCAAAAGAATTCACTGTCACACAGCTCAGAATCATTACCATACTAAGGATAGATGCAAACAATCTCTTAACTCTCATCTTACAAGTATCTCCTTTCTTAACACCTGTTGTTTACCACTGAGGCTCAATCAGTCGATAATGTCTGAAGAGTGCATGCAAATCCAACTCATCAAACTCGCCATCTCTGTTGATATCGAAAACACCCAGAATCACGGTATGCTCCTCAATCATTCTGCAATGTCTGAACAATGCATACAGATCGAGCTCATCACGCACACCATCAAGGTTGATATCACCACGCAGATAACCATAGCTGATATTCAGTGCCTCGTAAATCTGCTTCTTGATGTACTCGTTACCCTCGTCGCTAGTTTCCAGACCAGCGAAGCCGCCTTTGTCGATAGTACCAATCTCAACCATGAAGTCGTAAATGCCCATATTGTCATAATAGTCATACACTTCATTAACATCCGCTTCGATCGTAACATCAGGAGCATGGACATAGGCCATATTCTCGTTCAGCATGGCGAAAACCTTAGCTTCGCCGTTGACCGCAGCAGTCAGGTACTCAACATACTCACCCAGAGCGAATTCATATCCTTCAGCAAATTCGCTAACATTTACCGTCATACCAGCAAGAGCATTGTTCATGCCAACGGAAACAATCAGTGCATCGGGGTTGATCTCACGAATTGCCTCAATCAGGGTAGGGTAGTTGAACACATAATCTGCACTTGCGTAGGCATAGCTCTCGATGGCGAGCATCAAAATCTCATCCAGGTAACCGTGAGAAGAAATGTTATCGTGCAGGTCCTTTGCCAGAATTGCCTGAATCTCGTTCAGAGCCTTCTCGACATACTTGACACCAACATCGCCGACATAGATGCTCCAATCCATCTCCTGTGGCTCCTTGTTAGAACTGAGGTATGCATTCACCTGAGAAGCCATGTACTTGAAGAAGGTATTGTTGCTGAAGCCAACCGTAATGAGGTCAGCCTTTGCGATAGCCTCGGCATCCAGATCCTCAATGCTTGCAGCAACATTCTCGGAAGCCACAGTCTTATAAGCATCATTCAGACCCAGCTCAGCGGCCAGCAGCTCAGCGTAACCCTCAACGGAATCATCGCCGACAGCAACATAATAGGACTCGTAGTCGATTTCGTAATCACCATGTGCGGCGGCATCAATAAACTCGCGGATAGCACCCTCGGAATCCTCGGGAATCTCCTCGCCATGGATCAGAGCGCGCAGCTCCTCGATGGTAGCATCCAGATCAATGTAAGCATTGACCAGATCTTCAGCGGTCTTGTCGGTTTCGCCGTTGGCAATTGCCTCAATTTCATCCAGAATACTCTCGATTTCAGCGATGGCCTTGTTGACCTGTGCGCCACCACGACCGTCCAGCTTCTCGACCATGACATCCAGCGCACTACGCAGCTTCTCGATTGCGCCAACCTTGTTCATGGCCTGAGGACCATACTGGAGCACCAAGTCAATCAGCTTCTCAACCTTGCCAATAATCTCGTCCTGAACAGTGCCGCCCTCGCCATCCTCGCTGTAGTCGCCATAGGCCTCGACCATTGCGGCACAGAGTGCCTTGCTACCATTGGTGGTGATGTAACGACCCAGACCGTCACCGACCAGCAGACGGCCCAGCAGGTACATCAGAGGCGCAACCTCCTCATCGGCCAGAACATCGTCCAAAATACCGTCGATCTCAGCAACGACCAGCTTTTCAGCAGCACTATTTACCCAGCTGTTGAACAGACGCTCGACATCAGCCTGCTCCTCAGTCAGCTCAGTACGCATATCACCGATCCATTCGTTGACATCCACAGGCTCGGTGGGGAACTCAACGAGGTCATCAGCGATCTTCAGCAGTGCCAGAGGCAGGTTAGCCATGTGCTCTTCCAGCAGAGCAACAGCCTCAGTCTTTGCCTTGTCATAGCCTTCCTTGACCTTGGTGTACAGGGTGTTTAGGTTTTCACCAGCAGTAGTCCACAGCTCGTTAAGAACTTCGTCAACTTTGCCAGGAATCTCAAGCTCTGCTTTGTCGGTAGCATCTTTCATCAAGTCCGCGAGAGTTTTTCCAGTTTTTGCTTCGATTGCTACAAGAATGTCCTCGTCAGAAACCCCAGGATACTCATTGTGGAGTGTATTCCAAACTTCAGCCTCAATCTCAGCCTGACCTTCGTCCGAATACAGCTTATCCACCGCAACATCGATCATCTGATCACGCAGGTCTGCAGGCAAATAGCTCTGGAACATTGCAAGCGCATCGCCGCCCTCGATCATGGAAGCATACAGAGCGTCCCAGTCGATTTTTTCAACAGTAATTTCACCCAGCTCCAGACCATTCTCGTTCGCCTCAGAAATCACCTTGTTCAGCGCATCAGCATAGGCATCGAGGATCGTGAGCTCTTCGCCCTCCACATCTACTTTGTAATCCTTAACCTCTGCCTTGACAGTCTCCTCGACCTTGCCCATCATAAAATTGTAGCAAGCAACGATGATGGCCTGACCTTCTGCGGTCTTCTGCCAATCTTTATAGGAATCCATGACCATCTCCATTGCAGATTCAGTCAGGGCATCCGTATCAACGTCAACGCTGACATCACCGAACAGGCCGTCCAGATTGATATCAGTGCTCAGTACAATAGGATTGGGCTCATCGGCAGCACAAACAGTCTTCTCGATTTCAGCACAAATTGCATTGAAAACGTTCTGTCCGAACTCGGTCAGAGTGCCGTCCTCATTCTCCAGCTTGATATCCACCTTGACACCCTTGACCTCGCTGGGGATCGCAGCCTGCAGCTCAGCTTTCAGAGTAGGCCAAACCAGCTCCTCCACGACCTTGCTGATGCCTTCCACGCTCACGGGCTTCATCATATACTTGACCTCGGCATCGGAAGCCTCAGCGTACAGGAAAGTAACATTCTCGTACTCGCCGTTCATCTGCATCGCAGTGGGCACAGCGGCGAGGTAGACATTCAGAGCATCCACCACATAACCGAAGTACTTGCCCAGTTCGATTTTCTGACCGTTGAAGTTGATAGCCATGCCATCCAGCATATTCACAAGGCCAACAATCATAACGGTAGCGTCAGGGTTGACCGTGGCAACTTCCTCCAGAATAGCGGAGTA
Source organism: Candidatus Pelethomonas sp. (assembly GCA_045658885.1). Taxonomy (GTDB): domain Bacteria; phylum Bacillota; class Clostridia; order Oscillospirales; family Oscillospiraceae; genus Pelethomonas. Next base: position 25,551 of record JAZOVU010000001.1, read on the forward strand.
GTTGGCAACAAAGCTAACAGCACTGTAGACCAGAATATCGAGAAGCGTCGTGACCAGCTCAGCATCGGTCACTCTCTCGCTGATCGCAGACTCCAGCTTTCCATACAGATTGTCATACACCTGCATCGCAGCATTGCGGGTCAGTGCATCGCAGTTGGCCAGAGCATCCTCAAGAGTTCCATAGTCGACACTGCCAATGCCAACAACATCCTTACCGATCGCGCCCAGAACATTGTTCACGGCGTAGATGTTGATGTCGGCATTACCAACACCAAGGGCAATGACATCAGCAGCAGCGACGACAGCCTGATTATCAATCAGCTTTTCGTACAAGTCTGCAACGCAATCAAAGTCGTCACCCAAAACCGTGCCATCTGCAAAGTTGGTTAATGCCTGCTTTGTCACGAAGTCACCCAGAGCAACATAGCTGTTTTCGGTGCTTTTGGTCTCACCGACAGCGATTGCAGTACTGCACATACCCAACAGCATGGCGAACACCAGCATCAGGGAAGTACCGCTCTTCAGAAGCTTATTGAATCTTCTCATAGTTCTCCTCCAATTTTAAAGATTTACTTTTGGTACGACGCTTCTCGTCGCACCATTAGCATGGGTAATCTATGTATAAATTGCACAGCTTACTTTAGCTTACACCAAAGCAAAACAGTACAAGAACAAGGGGGGAAGTGGCGGCCTCCACCGCCATGTAAAAAAATGGCATCCTCACTACACAAAGGCACAGTCATGCCTAGTGACTTTACCACGCCTGTATTGTAGCATACCACTTTTGCCATTGCAAGCAAAATATGAAAAATTCTTTCGTCCTCGACAGAATATAAAAAGGGACCGCCGCGTACACGGCAGTCCCCAACAAGTGTAGTATGTAGTATGGAATTACAGCAGGTTCTTCTCGGTTTTCTTGTCGAACAGGTGGACGACATTGCCGCCGAAGGAGATATTGATTTTGGTACCGTAGGCAAAGCCGTTCTTCTGGTCGCCACTCAGGTCGATGGTGGGCAGAATGATGATAGCATCCTTACCAGAGATGTTGACATGCATATGGATGGTGCTACCCATCAGCTCGGTCACATCCACGGTAGCAGGAATCGAATCCGCACCGCCGTCGCTGAGCACAATATGGTCAGGACGGATACCCAGCGTGATAGCCTGCGGTGCAACATTCTTCTGCTTGAGGGCGGCCTGCTTATCAGCGGGCAGAGCAATCTTTGCGCCGTAGACGGACACATAGTAGGTATCGCCGTCCTTCTCCAACTTTGCATCGAAGAAGTTCATCTGTGGCATACCGATGAAACCTGCGACGAACAGGTTCGCAGGATGGTCGAAGACTTCCTGCGGAGTGCCAATCTGCTGGATGAAGCCGTCGCGCATGATAACGATACGGTCGCCCAGTGTCATTGCCTCGGTCTGGTCGTGGGTAACATAGATGAAAGTGGTGTTAATCTTCTGGCGCAGCTTGATAATCTCCGCACGCATCTGGTTACGCAGCTTGGCATCCAAGTTGGACAGAGGCTCGTCCATCAGGAACACCTTAGGCTCACGGACGATAGCACGGCCGATGGCGACACGCTGACGCTGACCACCAGACAGAGCCTTGGGCTTACGCTCAAGGTACTGGGTAATATCCAGAATTGCGGCGGCCTCACGCACCTTGCGGTCAATCTCATCCTTGGGTACCTTCTTCAGCTTCAAGGAGAATGCCATGTTATCATACACGGTCATATGGGGATACAGTGCATAGCTCTGGAAGACCATCGCAATATCGCGGTCCTTGGGGGCGACATCGTTGACGACTTTGCCATCGATAATCAGCTGACCCTCGCTAATCTCCTCCAGGCCAGCGACCATGCGGAGGGTGGTGGACTTACCACAGCCAGAAGGACCGACCAGAACGATAAACTCCTGGTCTTTGATGTCCAGATTGAACTGCTGAACCGCGACAACACCCTTTTCGGTAATCTGCAGGTTGACCTTCTCCTCCTCGATAGGAGCAGGGGCCCCCTTCTTTGCCTTCTTGGGCTTTGCCTGGTCAGCACCATGGGGGTAAATCTTCATCACATTTTTCAGGGAAACAGTTGCCATGTTTACTAGCGTTAGTAAGTGGGCCTCCGCCGACACTTACCTCGAAGAAACGGAGCGAAACCGAAACTTCTTTGTGACAGGTCTCCACACTGCCACACCGCACGCCAAAGCGGAATCTCATCCTTTCTTGTCAGTCTGTCGCGCCATTTTGTGGAGTGGGGCGACAGCTCGTGATTGGAATATCTGGGAACAGCCCCCCAGACTATTACTATAGTAAAGTAAATCGTGGTAAAAGTCAATATAATCTGCCCCATTTGCATATACTACGACAGGAGGAAATTTGCATGGAAAAATCAATCTACCGCGCACAGCTCATCGCGGTTCTCTTTACCGCCGTTGCAGGGACGCTCCTGCATTTCGCCTACGATGCTTTCCCAGATTTCCCACTCACGGCAGTGGTCGGTTCTGTCAATGAATCTGTCTGGGAACATATGAAACTCCTATACTTCCCCATGCTCGCCGTCGCACTCGTTCAGCGTCCCTTCTTCGCCGCACAGCACCCCAATTTTTGGTGTATCAAGTTGTCAGGCATCCTGCTGGGACTGTTGCTCATTCCCACACTCTATTATACCTATACAGGCGCGTTTGGCGCGCGCCTGACATGGTTGGACATCTCCATCTACTATATCGCGGCGGCAGTCGCCTACCTGTGGGAAACTAAGCAGTTCTTGCGCGAGCCACGGCGCATCTGTCGTTTTGCCCCCCTCGCCATGTTGCTTACGGTTTCTATTGCCTTTCTTTTTTTATTCTTCACCTATCTCCCACCGCGCCTACCGCTGTTTCTCGACCCCGTGACGCAAACCTACGGCCTGTCAAAATGATAGACAAACGCCTCGTATTATGGTAGAATTATTGTATTTTACAGGATACGGAGGCGTTTTCCTATGTCATCGCTCTCTCAAAAACGGCTGTTCCTGCTGGATATGGACGGCACTATCTATCTCGACAACCAGCTATTCCCTGCCACGAAGCCCTTTCTCAACCATGTGCGTTCCCTCGGCGGACGCTACCTCTTTCTTACCAATAACTCCTCCCGTTCCGTGGAGGCTTATGTGGAAAAATTAAAAAAACTCGGCATTGATGCCACTAGCGACGATTTCCTCACCAGTGTCAACGCCCTCATCGCCTATCTACAACAGCGTGCCCCCTACAAACTCTGCTATGCTTTCGGTACCGAGAGTTTCCGAAACCAACTCCGCACCGCTGGCATTCCCATCACGGACAAGCTGGAGGACGGCATTGACTGTCTACTCATTGCATTTGACACGGAACTGAACTTCCAGAAGCTGGAGGATGCCTGTATTCTGCTCAACCGCGGTGTCGATTTCATCGCCACCAATCCCGACTGGGTCTGTCCCACTTGGTACGGCTCTGTCCCTGACTGTGGTAGTGTCTGTGAAATGCTCTACCGCGCCACGGGTCGCCGTCCATTGGTTATCGGCAAACCACAGCCAGAGATGGCACAACTCGCCATGCAAGCCACTGGCTTTTCCCCTGAACAGACCGTTATGGTGGGCGACCGCCTGTATACGGACATCGCCTGTGGGGGAAACGCAGGCATCGACACGGTGTTCGTCCTCTCTGGCGAGGGCACACGCGCCGACCTCATTGCCAGTGAAGTAGCCCCCACTTGGGTGTTAGACGATATTGCCGCCCTTTTGACGGCTATCAAGGAAGGAGAACAAGAAAATGAAGCTCAATTATAAACGCACGCTACTGGTCGGCCTGGCATTTCTATCCATCTCTGCCTTCTGGCAGATGTACGACAACATCGTTCCCCTGCTCTTAAAAACCACTTTCGGCATGGATGAATCCCTTGCGGGTACTATCATGGCCGCCGACAACATTCTCGCGCTGTTCCTGTTGCCTCTCTTTGGCGGTCTGAGTGACAAAATAGACACCAAGCTCGGTCGTCGTACGCCCTTCATCCTCGCAGGTACTGCTGTTGCGGTTATTCTCGTCAACATTCTCCCTATCCTCGACAATAGTTACGCCGCCGAAGCTACCCCCTTTAAGTTCGTATCTTTTGTCATTACGCTCGGTTTGCTTCTCATCGCGATGGGTACATATCGCTCCCCTGCCGTTGCTCTCATGCCTGATGTTACCCCGAAGCCTCTGCGCTCCAAGGGCAACGCCATTATCAATCTCATGGGTGCTGTCGGCGGTATGCTCTATCTTGCCATCGCCGCTGTGATGTACCCTACCGCTAAAGTACAGGGGCTAACCCATGTCAACTATCAGCCCTTGTTCATTGTGGTATCCCTCATCATGTTCGTCGCAGTCCTTGTCTTGTTTCTCACCATCCGCGAACCCAAACTGGTAGCAGAAAATCGCGCCCTCGAAGCCAAGCACCCCGAATGGAATTTGGCAAAGAGCGACGGCTCCGGTAACGAAACCCTCCCCTCCCCTGTCAAGCGCAGTCTTGCTTTCCTCTTGGCATCTATCGCACTGTGGTTCGCTGGTTACAACGGCGTAACCACTTGGTTTACCACCTATATCGCCGTTGTCATGGGCGAAGGTCTGGGCGGTGCGTCCACCTGTCTGTTGGTCGGTACCATCGGTGCAATTATCTCCTACCTCCCCATCGGTATGCTCGCCTCCAAATTTGGACGCAAATCCATGATTTACTTTGGAACGCTCCTGTTGACTGGCTGTTTCATCACTGGCTTTATTCTCACTACCCTCTATGACCACATCAATGTTTTTATGTATGTCGTCTTTGCTCTGGTCGGTCTGGCTTGGGCTTCCATCAATGTCAACTCTCTCCCCATGGTCGTTGAAATGTGCCGTGGCAGTGATGTCGGCAAATTCACTGGCTACTACTACACCGCCTCCATGAGCGCACAGGTCATCACACCTATCCTCGCTGGTACACTGCTCAAGCACATCGGCTACAACATCCTATTCCCCTACGCCGCTTTCTTTGTCGCTATGAGCTTTGTGACCATGCTGTTCGTCAAACACGGCGACACCAAGGTAGAGGGCAAGCGCGGTCTGGAAGCCTTTGACGCAATGGACGATTAACAGACAAGGGGTGAACTGTCACAATGCTTATTTTTGGTATCCTACTGCTCCTCCTGCTGTGCCTCTATCTCCTGTTGCTCGTACCGCGTAGAGGCCATTCTGGTTGGGACACCCTCGCCGCCTTTCGCTATGCTCACCGCGGTCTACACAACAAAGAACAGGGCATCCCAGAAAATTCCCTCGCCGCTTTTCGCCGTGCGGTGGACCACGGCTTCGGTGCAGAGTTAGATATTCACTTGTTAAAAGACAGCTCCCTCGCCGTGTTCCACGACTCCTCTTTACAGCGCATCTGCGGTGTGGAGGGAAACATCGAGGACCTCACAGCGCAGGATTTGAAACACTATCATCTACTCGGCACAGAGGAAACCATTCCGCTGTTCACCGATGTTCTCGCACTCTTTACCGATAAAACGCCCCTCATCGTGGAGTTAAAAGTTGTGGACGGCAACGCCGCCGCACTCACTGACGCGGCAATGGCAGTGTTACGCAACTGGAACGGGACCTACTGTGTGGAGTCCTTCCATCCTGCCGCCATACGGCACATGAAACAGCACTATCCCGATGTTGTCCGTGGTCAGTTGAGTGAGAACTTCTTCCGCAATCGGAAGATGTCGATTTTTACCGCGTTCTTGGCAACTTTCCTGCTGACAACCACCTTTACACGCCCTGATTTCATCGCCTATAAGCATCAAGACCGCATGAATATCAGTCTGCGTCTGATGCGTAAGCTCTACGGTGTACACGAGGTAGGTTGGACCATCCGCGAACCGTCCACGTTGGAACAACTGGAGCAGGATGGTGTCACCCCTATTTTTGAAAATTTCATCCCCTAAATGAGAGAGTGTCGAATGAACCACCTGCCAGCGTTCATTCGACACTTTTTATCGTTCTGTTATCTGTTGACCATGTTGCCCTTTAATAAACTTTTTATTTTCGTACATCCGTCTATCGGCCTCGTCTAAAATCTGTTGCAGTTCGGCATTGGCCACATCGGCGGCATATCCCATCGCGATTTCCAACGGAACCACCAAATCGACGACATCTTTACAGGCCGTACGCACCTGCTCCATCTCCTGCGTCACTGTTGCATCGTCAGGCGAGAGATAGACCGCCACAAATTCATCACCGCCAGTGCGATAAATATGCTCCGCCTGTTTGAGAGAATCGCGCAACGCATCCGCCGCCGCACTGAGCAAGCGGTCCCCTTCCACATGGCCATAGGTATCGTTGGCGCGTTTCAACCAGTTCAAATCGGCTACGACAAACCCAATTCTACGGCGGTTATTCTTTTCACTAAACCGTTCGCGGTACATCGCCATATCTCTTTTGAAGCAGTTTTGACTTTTAAATCCCGTTAAAAAGTCCCACATCGCCTGCTCTTTATAGTCCTTGTCTGGATTATCCAGTGCTACAAAAAGGCCAAGACAGACAAAGGTGATAGATGCACTGGTCATCAACAGTTCTGGCACTAATGCCTGTGCAACAATCGCCGCACACATAAACGCAATCATCGGAAAAATTGCCCACCGCACGCGCAACTCCAGTTGTTTTCTGTTATGTATCAACAAAAACAGGCAAACCACACAATAGACGAGGAACAATGCATATCCCACAATGGCCAAGGTACCGTAGCTATAATAAGTACCCCGACCAGCCACATATTCCATCGGCATACCAAGCAACAGCACAGCAAAGAGCAGAATTGGGATGATTCCAATTCGCTCCATCATTCTCGCCTGTTTATACAGCGCACAGAGGTCAATGGTGTAGAGATAAAACTGATAGCCAACCAAAAGGCCTACGATATAAAACAGAATATGCGCCCAGCGGTTGATGGCATCTGGTATCGTATCCATATGATTTACGGTAACAACCGTTGCCATATCGAGCAACACATACACAATCGCCAAACCGACAAGTCGTGCAAATCCCTGCCCCTTTGCTTTGACCTTATTGACGGCATAATACAACAGGAGAAACGAGAGGATAAGCAGACACAAAATTTCTTCCCGCAAAATCAACAGCACGGTATCTGTCCCCCTCTCTATCTACCGAGGCGCAAACGATACCACGCACTCACTGGCTTTCGCGGAGCTTAGTCAACTCCTGCAAAAAGGTGTCAATATCCTTAAATTGACGGTAGACGGACACGAAACGCACATAGGCGACCTCGTCCACACCGCGCAATTTCTCCATGACCAGCTGTGCCACGGCATCCGTGGTTAGCTCATGTTCGCCACTGCTCTGGATATTCTGCTCAATCTCATCGGCAATCAATTCCAGCTTGGCCAGAGGGACAGTTCGCTTCTCACAGGCGCGCAACATACTGTGCAGGACCTTATTGCGCTCGAACTGCTGTCGTGTCCCATCCCGTTTCACCACCACTACGGGCACGACTTCCACGGTTTCATAGGTGGTAAACCGCCGTTGGCAGGAAAGACACTCTCTGCGCCGACGGATACTCCCATCATCCGCAGGGCGACTATCCACCACTTTACTCTCTTTATATCCGCAATATGGACATTTCATCGTATCTTCCTCCCATCGCATCCCTATCGTTTCTGTTTTGCGTTGAGTATACCACAGGCAATGCGAAAATGGTAGTCGTTGTCCTAAATTTTTTTATGAATTTTGCACTTTTTTCTCATTTTCTCTGCAAAATCGGCCGTTCCTGCGTATCAAACGCAAAGACCACACACAATTCCTCCTCAATCCGTTCAACACGCGCAAAGCAAAACAGCGCGTCCAATGGAAATGCAATATCGGACTTCCACGGAAAGGCCATCGTCAAAATCCCCTGTTCCTGTCGCCACCACGCGTATGGTTGCCCTGACAAACGCTGGTGAAAAAAGTCATCTCGAAAGAGTTCTGTCGGTTGCATCGTCTTATTCCAGATTCTTTTTTTCCCGAACGGAAACGCACACCCGACCCGAACACGGCGCACCGCCCCCAAACGGCTCATCTCACTGCGCGCTGGTCTTCGTCGCAGTATCAACGCACCAGCCTTCGGTTCCATCACCCCCAAGGACAACTCACCACACTCCCCTTCCAACACGGCACGGTACAAGCCGTCCCCAGGGTCTTGCATCTGCGCGCAAATTTCCACGCGCTCGCCACGCTCCTGCAAGGTCACTTCGCCACAGCACACCCCTCGACAATACAACCCAATTTGTTGCACTATCCATTCCTCCCCTGTATCCAAATGCACAAAAAACACCGCTACGCAATGGTATGCGTAACGGTGCTATCTTATGAAATTGGAAAGGAAAATTATCCAATGTGATATGCACCGCGCACCAACAGGAGTACTTCCTCCTGCGCCTGCACACCGCGCTGGTCGGTCATGAGGTACAGATGATTCTGTACCAGTGCGCTCCCGTCGTTGATACTCGTGCCATCCGTGGTATCAACCAGACCAGGCACGCTTTTGCCGTCCGAGATACAGACTGCATTGCCACTGCGTAACAGCACCTCACACCCCATATCGCCGTACAAGGTCTGTCCTGCTGTCAGTGTAACGGCCGTAAAGCTGACAGCCATACCGCCGTCCTCCCCTTGGTAGGAACCACCGATTTCGGCCAGAATATCCCGTTTGGCACTGTTAATTTGGTTCCGCATCTGTTCCGCAAGAACCTCACTGCGTACCGCTAATTTTTCGTCCACACTCTCTAAAATTTGCGTTAGAAAAGTTTCTTGCAGATAACTCAGCGTCACTAACGGGTCGCCTTGGGAACCGACCTCACTCGCAATGGCAACAAACGCTGTCAATACCAGTCCCACCAACACAGCACACGCACCCGTGCGCCACTTTTTTTTCTTCATAGTTTTCTCCTGCTTTTGTACCCTACGAACCGACAGGGAGATTTCCCCCTGTCGGTCCACTTCTCAACCGATTGGGACTTATACGAACCGTTCACTGGGCAGTCCAAAGCTGACTGCAATTGCGGCATCCACGCGCTCCATCAGCTCGCGGTCCACGCGCCCCATTTTTTCTCGCAACCGCCGTTTATCCAGCGTGCGAATCTGCTCCAATAATACCACAGAATTTCGGGTAAGTCCATAACTTTGTGCCGCCAATTCAATATGTGTCGGCAGGCGAGCCTTTCCAGTCTGGGATGTAATGGCCGCCGCAATCACCGTGGGGCTGTATCGGTTGCCAGTATCATTTTGAATGATGAGAACGGGACGCATACCGCCCTGCTCGCTCCCCACCACCGGGCTGAGGTCGGCATAATAAATGTCTCCGCGTTTTACGGTTGTATCCACAGTATTCACACTCCGAGGGAAGAAGTGCTCAAATTTCTTGAGCCACTATCATTGTCCCACGCAGGTGCGGAATTTATACCGCTGTTTTTTGCCCCACGCCATTCTATGTGTCCACCGCTTCCTTGGTGACATCAACCGCAATATCAACCTCGCAACAACAACTCGTGGTAAATTTGCCGACCGTTGCGGTAGTACACACGCGGTACACGCCGACTTACTGTACACAGCAACTCATAAGCAACCGTTCCTGCGATAGCAGCGGCATCGGCTACGCTGTTGTGGACACCGTAGACCTCCACCTCATCTCCCTCGCAGACCGCAGGGAGGTCCGTCAAATCAATCATGCACATATCCATGCAGATGCGCCCAATAACAGGAGCCAAGCCGTGCGGTGTCCAGACGCTCCACTTCCCCGACAGGGCGCGCATAAAGCCGTCGGCATAGCCGATGGGCAGGATACCCACCCGTGTGGGACGCTGTGTGGTGTAAGTGCGGCCGTAACTGATACTCACACCACTGTCGTACTCCTTAATGACCCCCACATTTGTTTTCAATGCCATCACTGGGCGCAGGTCCAACGCCGTATCCTTTTCACAGATGCCATAGGTTAAAATACCAGGGCGGAACATCTCATGGGCAAACTGTGGATAATCCACGGTTGCCCCGCTGTTGGCACAGTGGCGAATCGGAATTTGAATCCCACGCATCTCCAACTGCTCTACTATCCGTAAAAATCGTTCGTGTTGGAGCATGGTAAACGCTTTACTCTCCTCGGTGTTGTCATCTGCGACAGCGAAGTGGGTAAAAATTCCCTCTACCGTCAACCCTGGTAGCGCGCATACGCGACAGATGGCATCCACAGACGCATCAAAATGCGGTGCATCGCACTGAAATCCCAAACGCGACATACCAGTATCCACCTTGATATGGACGCGCAGTTTCCAACCGATTTCCTCTGCCGCCGCCGAGTAACGGCGCGCCGCCGCCTCACTGTGTACGGTCTGCGTAATGTGGTTGGCAATCAGTAGTCTGGTCTGGTCACTCGGCGTATTGCCCAGTTGTAAAATCGGCATACAGATACCCACATGGCGCAATTCACGCGCCTCGTTGATATCCGACACCGCTAAATATTCTGCGCCCAGTTCCTCCAACACTTTCGCCACCTGCACCGCACCATGCCCGTAGGCATCCGCCTTGACTACGCCGAGGAAACGGGAGTCTTTCCCCATCCAAGTCCGCAAAATCTGATAGTTATGTGCGAGCGCATCCAAATCAATTTCTGCCCATGTGCGCCGTAAAGTACTTTCCATCATTGCATTGTCCTTTATTCTATCGTGTTCGTCGTTTCATCCGTCTGTGTACTGCCCGTCACTTCAAAGCGCGACCAGGTAATTTCAAACAGTAGCGTACCGTCCACACAGATTTCACTCTGTAGGGGCAGTAGGGACTCTGCATCAAACCATGTGGTGTACAGCGTCCCTGGCTCCTCACTCAAATCGCACCCCATGCGGATACAGGCACGCTCGCCCAGTGTTTCCTCACTCTGTTCGGCAGGATACCCCCACGCGGCCGCCTCCATCAGTTTCGGCAGAGCCACCACAGGAGAGATAGCCGCCGCCGAGTAAGTCCCTGCATCCAACGAGATATCGTCGTAGCTCAGTGTCAGTGTACCATTCTCCACCTGTGCAGAGATGCCAGCCAAATTTTCTGGCGACAGTACCGTTACGGTACTTTTCTCTGGTGTATACGCACACAACAGCGTATACTTCCTCACTTCGTCCTCATAGTGGCAGACAATTTCCGCCTCCATCGTGGCAGACTCCACGGCGGCATACTGTTGTTGAAGCTGTGCCACGGCATTGTTTTCCTCTCCTGCGCCACAGGCGGTCAGAAGAAGCACCAACATTGGTACAAAGAGCAGTGCTTTTCGCACGGTATCATCCTCCTCGCGTCATTTTCGGCGGCAAAAGAATCCGCCTGTCAGCACATTTTATGCACTGCATTGCTGGATATGCCCGTGAGAAGTCGCGCAGAGAAATAGTATCACAAACCCATAGATGACGCAAGAAAACTTTTGTCACTTTCAAAAAAGTACTGTACAAATCTCGCTTTCTTTGCTACAGTTAAAAATGATATCATTTTTCATAGAGGAGGTACTGTATGGCACGCAAATGTCCCGATTGTGGTTACATGAATGACGATGGTATGCCTTTTTGCGCGAGATGTGGTGAACCGATTGATCCCAAAACCCGTCTGGTGATGGCATTGGAGCACGACCAAGAAGCCCACGCACACGACAACCACCGCCCCCAACTTACTAACACCAAACCAACTACCACTACACGGCGGCGCGATGATGATGACGACGATGTTATTACACCGATTGGTTCCGTGAAGGAGAAAAAATCTCCCGTTGGTTTGATTCTGGCTCTGGTCGCTGTGGCGGCTGTCGCCTACTTTCTGTTCTTCCAATAACATAGCCATTGAAAGAGAGTGTCGCTTCTTTGCAACGCTCTCTTTTCCTATGCCCCTGCATCATCCGTCTCTCCTACAAAAAACAGGTATCATGCTATATAAAAAGGAGTGCCGCATACACGACACTCCTCGAAGCGATTCAGTTGTTCAGCGATATCAATACATACCGCCCATGCCACCCATATCGCCGCCCATGGGAGCAGGGGGCTCGGGCTTATCAGCGACCAGGGACTCGGTGGTCAGCACCATGGAAGCGACGCTTGCGGCGTTCTCCAGTGCGGAACGCGTAACCTTAGCAGGGTCAACGATACCGGAAGCGACCATATCGCAGTACACTTCCTTGTAGGCATCGAAGCCGTAGCCGGGCTTCTTGGAAGTTCTGACCTTCTCCAGAATCACACTGCCATCCAGACCAGCGTTGGCGGCAATCTGACGGATAGGAGCTTCCAGAGCCTTGGCAATAATCTGCACGCCAGTCTTCTCGTCGCCCTCGACCTTCTTCAGCAGAGCCTCAACAGCAGGGATAGCGTTGACAAACACGGTACCACCGCCTGCAACGATACCCTCCTCGACAGCTGCCTTGGTAGCATTCAGCGCGTCCTCGATGCGGAGCTTCTTCTCCTTCATCTCGGTCTCGGTAGCGGCACCAACCTTAATGACAGCAACACCGCCAGCCAGCTTTGCCAGACGCTCCTGCAACTTCTCGCGGTCGTAGTCACTGGTGGTAATCGCAATCTGGCTACGAATCTGGGACACACGGGACTCAATCGCCTCGGCGGCACCAGCACCGTCCACAATCACGGTGTTCTCCTTCGTCACCTTGATTTGGCGAGCGCGACCCAGCATAGTGACATCAGCGGTCTTGAGGTCGTAACCCAGCTCCTCGCTGATGACCTGGCCACCAGTGAGGATAGCGATATCCTGCAACATCTCCTTGCGGCGGTCACCGAAACCAGGAGCCTTGACGCAGACAACATTCAGCGTACCACGCAGACGGTTGACAATCAGCGTGCTGAGAGCCTCGCCCTCGACATCCTCTGCGATGATAACCAGTTTTCTACCTGCCTGGACCAACTGCTCCAGCAGGGGCAGAATGTCGGAGATGACAGAAATCTTCTTATCGGTGATGAGGATGTAGGCATCGTCAACAACAGCCTCCATCTTCTCGGTATCCGTGACCATGTAGGGGGAGATATAGCCGCGGTCGAACATCATACCCTCGACCACCTCACTGTAGGTCTCAGCAGTCTTGGAGTCCTCAATGGTGATAACACCGTCGTGGCCAACCTTGTCCATTGCCTCGGCAATCAGCTTACCAATGGCCTCGTCGCCAGAGGAAACGGTACCGACACGAGCGATATCCTCGGTGCCGTTGACCTTCTGTGCGTTGGCCTTCACGGATGCGACAGCGGCATCGACAGCCTTTGCAATACCCTTCTTCATCACAATGGGGTTTGCACCAGCGGCCAGATTCTTCAAGCCCTCACCGATGATGGACTGTGCCAACAGGGTAGCGGTGGTCGTACCGTCACCAGCGACATCGTTGGTCTTGGTGGAAACTTCCTTGACCAACTGTGCGCCCATATTCTCGAACGGGTCCTCCAGTTCGATTTCCTTGGCGATGGTCACGCCGTCGTTGGTGATGAGGGGTGCGCCGAACTTCTTATCGAGAACCACATTACGACCCTTGGGGCCCATGGTGATTTTTACGGTATCTGCGAGCTGATTGACACCAGCTTCCAGTGCTTTACGGGCCTCGTCGCCACGCTTAATGAGCTTTGCCATAGTTCAAATTACCTCCCATAGAAGATGAAAATTTAGGAATTAGTCAACAATTGCCAGAATATCGCCCAGACGAACGATGACGAACTCCTCGTCACCGACCTTGACATTGGAACCGGCGTACTTATCGGTAATGACCTTATCACCGACCTTAACGGTCATAACAATCTCCTTACCGTCCACCATACCACCGGGGCCGACAGAGATGACTTCTGCAACAGAGGGCTTTTCCTTAGCGGCAGGTGCGAGGATGATACCGCCACGGGTGGTCTCCTCGGCCTCCATAACTTTCAGGACAACACGGTCCTGCAGAGGGATGAGTTTCATTGTGAGTTCCTCCTATATGATGAATTTTATATTTATCAAAATTCGACACCGTTAGCACTCAGCATTTTCGAGTGCTAACGGTGCTTATCTTACAACATCTCCAAGCAGATTGCAAGGGGGTATTTGTAAAAAATTTACCCTTTTACAGATTGTTCACAAAGGTTTGGCGGTTGCATTGGGGTCACACCCAACAGGGCCAAATACATTGACTTTTTTCTCGGAAAGTCTCATTACGATGCGTGGACTTTTGATAATTTCACCATCCAGACAGGTGATGATATCCTCTCCGCCCTGCGATGCGATAACAATTTCTTTGGCTGTTGTTACTCGTGCATACTGTTGAAATTTCTCATGTTCGCCATTTTTGTAGCTCCCCACAAAGCGCAAAAACGCTACACGGCTGATGGTATCCATCAACAAAATATGTAGCAGTCCATCGTCCATCCGCGCCTGTGGAACAGGGGTAAATCCTCCCCCGTAGTGGCGACCGTTACACACAGCCGCGAGGGCGAAACTACCTGAAACTACTTTTCCGTCAACCGTTACCGTCCAGCGGTGGTCCAGACCACGCAGGAAGAAATTCACAGCAAGCGACGCAATATAACTACCCTGTCCGCCCAACAGAGGACTTTTTCCGTAGGTATGTACATCCTCCGCCACTTGTGCGTCAAAGCCAGAACAGGCGATGGTCAGTGCCAAACGGCCGTTACAGTCGATGGTATCCAGTGCAAACTGCGGTCCACCCCAGAGATTTTCTGCGTCTGCGAATAGCGCGGCCTTCTCACCAAAATTTTTGAGAAAATCATTGCCAGTCCCCACAGGAATACAGGTCATAGCAGCGGTGGCAATCCCTGCGATACCATTCGCAACCTCGTTCATCGTACCATCCCCACCGCACACATAAAAGCGTACATTCTCCCCGGTCTGTGCAATGGTGCGTGTCGTTTCCGTGGCGTGGCCAGGGCGCGTGGTCAAAATATACTCCACACGCACCCTATGTTTTTCTTCCATCCGTTTCGCCATCGCCATCAACCGCGCAGTGCAATCTTTTTTGCCAGCGGTTGGATTGATAATAAAGATATGCCTCATATGCGTCAACGGCTGAACTGGTACAAGTCACAGCGAATCATACCGTTGTACAGCTTGCGTTTTTTATCCGCCTTGCGGTTGAAGAACTGTTCAAACTCTCTGTGGCTGGTCAGCACAAGAACGCGCCACTTGGGGGGAACATCGCGGTAAACTTTGCCGAATACACGGTACAGTTCCTCCGCCTCCTCTTTCTCCAGCAGACGCTCGCCATACGGCGGATTTGTCACGATCTGACCATACTCGCCCTCACATCGGAAGTTTTTGACATCAGCGCGCTCAAAGCGAACAATGTCTTCGACACCTGCCTTGACGGCATTCTCCTGTGCAATCTTGATGGCTTTCGGGTCGATATCACCGCCCCAGATATCATACTTTCCGTGAAATTCCTTGTCCATCGCCTCATCCGCCGCATCCAGCCAAATGCCACTGTTCACCCACGCCCATTTCTGTGCATCAAAATTTCTGTCCAGACCAGGGGCGCGATTTTTGGCAATCAGTGCTGCTTCAATTGCAATCGTGCCAGAGCCACAGAACGGGTCGCGGAACGGGTCTTTGCCCCGATAACGGCTGAGTGTCACCATCGCGGCGGCGAGTGTTTCGCGCAGGGGAGCTTCCAAGGAGGCGGCACGATAACCACGCTTATGCAGTCCTGCGCCACTGGTATCGAGATACAAGGAACACATATCCTTCTGAATGGCAAACTGAATCTGGAACTTCGCCCCTGTTTCTGGCAACTTTGTCATGCCATACTTCTGTCCCAAGCGGTCCACGACTGCTTTTTTGATAATCTTCTGGCAGTCGGGAATGGAGTGGAGCATCGATTCAAGGGCAAAGCCTTTGACAGGGAATTGTCCATCAAAGGGAATATAGTCCTCCCACGGCACTGCCGCTGTCCCTTGGAACAGTGCCTCAAAGCTTCTCGCTGGAAAAGTATTCATCACGAGCAAAACACGCTCGCCACAGCGCAGATTGATATTCAACCTTGCGATGTCCGCCTCGGTACCACGGCACAATACTCGTCCATTTTCCACCTGAATATCCTTCATCTCCAGTCGGCGCAGTTCATCGCCAACAGGTCCCTCCAGACCAAACAGGCAGGGAATCGCAAATGTCAGCATAGGACAAAACCTCCCACATTACATTGATTACTGGTCTATTATACCAAATTTGTCGAAAAAAGCAATGCAAAGACAACAAAATACACGGAAATCAATTTTGAGAAAGCACCCTGATAATGGTATGAGGATTGAGGAGGCAATCAAACATAATTTTAGAAATGGGGCGTTTAGAAGAAGTATTTTCTTTGAATTGTTTGAGCATACTGAGTACGAATTTTCGGAG
>JAZOVU010000002.1:0-47079 GCA_045658885.1 Candidatus Pelethomonas sp.
CTCGGTCACATTGCCGTCCTTGTCGGTCACGACAGTAGCGGTAGTGCCATCCTTGGTCTCGGTGGTCTCAGTCACAGTACCATCCTTATCGGTGGTAGTCGTGGTGGTGGAACCATCGGGATTGGTGGTCACTTCCTCATCGTCACCAGTGTCAACGGGAGGATTGGGGGTGACAGGGGGATTGGGATTCACGGGAGGACTGGGGGGCAGAGAGGGGCCAGCCTGACCAGCGGGAACGACAATCAGCTCCACGAGGTCAGTCATAGCCTCGCCCTTGAGCAGGTCGGTACCGCTGTTGTACAACTCAGTTACCTCACCGCTAAAAACAGTGGGAGTATACTGGCTTGCCTTGACCTCAAAGACCAGCTCCAAAGGCTGTACGGTGCCGGAAATATTACTTCCGACCCATGCAACGGCGACTTCGCCCTCCTTGATGGGGTTGACACTAGCGGTTGCACTAGCCCCAAAATTCGAACGAACCTCCAACAACCCAACCGTCTGTGCATCAAAATTGATGACGATACGGCCGTTGGTGGCCTGTTCTGCGGTCAGATACACATCGAGAACGACGGTACCCGACTCGCTTTCTGCCTGTAAGTCGAAACCTACGGCAGCGTCTGTCCCGGCAGCCAATGTTGTGGCTGTCATGGACAGCACCAGAAGCATTGCCATGAGAAAGCTTCTGATTCTTGTTTTCACTGTGCTCATCCTTTCTTGTTTTGTATTTAATAACACCTGCTTGGGACAGGTATTATCCAGAGGAAATTTGTCCATCCTGTGCATAAGTGCCTCATATCACAATCTGGACATCTGTGGTAGAGGAAAAACAGCGCATTTTTGCCTCTCCATACAAATTTTCACAATCTCTTCTGCATTGTAGCATAGCTTAAACAAAAATACCAGAAAAATTTTCAAAAAAACGACCCATTTCCAAAAATATTTTGCGTCCGAAGTACTTTTCTTTTCCGTAATTTCCATACTATGCCAATTGATTACTTTCCCATAAAAAAGAATCTTGCCATTCTGGTCTCAGGGGCGCAATTCACAAAATGTTAATACTTTCTCAGCAGATATACCTTGACAGATGATGTACATCATGTTATGATAACCGCACAACACAGGAAAAACTCACCCCTGTGTATCAAACGAGAAAGGGAGTGCTTGGTTTGTCGATTTCAGCAGATATCCTGCGTGGACACACAGACACCATCATTTTAACGCAACTTGTGCATGGGGATAACTACGGCTACGAAATTAACAAGAATGTACAACAGAGGACTGCTGGTAAATACGGCTTCAAGGAGGCCACGCTGTACACCGCATTTAAGCGATTGGAGCAAAGCGGTTTCATCACCTCCTACTGGGGAGAAGATGGCCCTGGCGCACGCCGTCGCTACTACGCTATCACCGAACTGGGCAGACAGAAGTGGGAAGAAAATTGTCGGGAGTGGGAAGAAACCCGAAAATTGATTGACAGCCTAATCGCTGTAGAGAAGGAGTAAGAGCATGGACCGTATCAAGACCAGAATCATCATTGCGGTAGCCGAGCGTCTGAGTACCGCAAAGGACAGCAACACCAAGACGGAACTCATTGAGGAATTAAGCGAAAATCTCTATCAGCGATATGTCGATTTTGTTGCGGAAGGCGCAAACGAGGAGGATGCCTACCGCCGCGCCATGGAGAACTTAGGCGATGTCAGCGAGCTGTTGGCCTATCTGGGCGATATGGAAAACGGCGAAACCATCGAATCTGACTATCAAAATACCCAGCATAGTCAGCAGGCTGGGCACAGCTATCATATCAACGATTTTCTCAGAGGCATCGAAGATGTCGTCCGTGAAACTATCGTACAGACCAAGGATGCCGTGGACCAAGCGAAGATGATTACCCGCGATTTAGGCAACAAATTTCAAGAGAAGTATCCCGACGGCATCAAGATTAACTGTGGCTTCGACAGTGGCAAGGGTGGCTTTTTCTGGGAGTCCAACCGCAAGGGTCGTATCGTTGAGATTGCCAAACTCCCTGCCGACAATGTGAAAGCGTTGGATATCCAACTCCACAACGGCGATGTCACCATCAGCGTTGCTGAGCAGGAGAATGTCGAGGTCAGTGGTCGTCCCGAGGAGGAAATCGAGGTTCGGCTGGACGATAACGGCGTGCTGTACATCCGTCAGGGTACAACAGCCTCCTCCACGGTTGCCTTTGGCAGAGGATTGGTTCGTACCGATGTCGTGTTGACCATCCCTGACAAGGTGTGGGAATTTATTCGCATCAACACCGTCAACGGTGATGTCGAACTGGCCGATACACTGGAAACAGGCGACCTCTCCATTCAAACGGTCAACGGTGATATCAGCGCGGAACATACCTGCTGTCCGCAGATGCTGTTTAAGAGCGTCAGCGGTGACATCAGCGGTGAAGAGCTGGCTGGCAATGTCGAGGCAGAAACCAAGAGTGGCGATGTGAGCCTCACAGGTCGTTTTGTTGCGGTCAAGACCACCAGCATGAGTGGTGATGTCGAGTTGCATGGTACGGCAAATCTGGTCAACTGTTCCAGCATGAGTGGCGATGTCGATACTACGATAGAAACTCTCCCCCTCGAACTGCACGCCGAGAGCAAATCCGGCGACTGTTGCGTTCGTATCCCCGACGGACAGGGCTTCAAGGTTGCCCTCCGTACAGTCAGCGGTGCTTTGAATACGGATTTTGAGTTGGTCGGCACGATTGGCAGAAAGTCCAGCAACGCAGTCTATCTCGACGGCGGCGATAGAAACTTCTCTATCAGCAGTATCAGCGGTGATATCTCACTGGAAAAAATTTAACTATAGATATATAGGAAAGGGAGTGCTGCGGCACTCCCTTTCCTCGTTCTTATGTTGTTCCACCAGCGATACGGTTTTGATTCACATTCAGTGTAATCGATGTTCCTCCCCTGAGGAAACTCCGCAGTTGTGCAACAGGAATCGCAGTCACAAGACGGTCTAGCACAGGGTCATCGGGGTCCGTAACGACCGTTCCCTTCTCGATTTCCTGCGCCCCGACCTCCAAGACGATATCCGTCACAGATGGGTGCAACAGTATTGGTTGCATATCCTGTAAATGCTCATCGCTAAACTCCACCGTGGTCAAGGTATTTAACATCGGCAGATGTTCCAGAATATCGGCGGAATCATTCAGGTCAACCAGATGTGTCAAGGGAACATCCACCAAGGACTCTAACCCATTGTTCCCCCCAATGCACAACTCTTGCAGACACGGTGCGCCAGAGAGCACCGATAGGTCTGGTGTATTCCAATTGGAATCATACACATCTACACGCAAGCTACGCAGGGATGGACAGCCCTTTAGCGGGGTCAAATCCACATTTGTCCGACCGCCCAGGGCCAAACTCGCCAGATTTTTGCAGGAGGTAAGCGGTGATACATCCGTTTCTCCATCCAGCCACAATACGAGCGTATCCAAATTCGACAAATGCGCCAACGGAGCAAGACTATGTATAGTACTGACATTCAATTCTAATCGTTCCAAATTGTCCAGTGCCGCCAATGGGGTCAAATCTGTCGGGGTAAATTCCATCAAGTGCTTATCCCCATAGTTATCTTGGTAGACATGGGGTATCACTGTCACATGGATATTTAGTTGTTGCAGTTGCGTACACCACAACAGGGGTGACAAATCCAGAATCTCATTACTTCTAATCTGCAAATTTAGGAATAGAGATTCTTCTTCTATCGAGAAGGTCTGGTCTCCCCATGTCATCATACCATTCGCATCTGGGGTAATGACCGCTGGTTGTATGGGCTCTGGTGGCAGGTCCACCTGCCGAGAACCGCAGGCTGTCAACACAACACACACGATAGCAAGCATCCAACAACGCCATTTTTTCCTGTTTTTCATAGTCCGCCTCCTTTAGCAGTGTACTGTCTTACTGTGAATTTAGTCACAGTATAGCACACAAAGGGCACTTTCGCAAGTCGCAGAACGGCAAAAAAGCGAAGGCACACACCTTCGCTTTCATGCTGATTTAATTGGGATTACTCTGCCACCGTGGACTTGACGGTCTTGACCTGACGGCCATTGTAGGTACCGCACTCAGCACACATTCTGTGGGGCAGGCGCATCGCACCGCACTTGGGGCAAGCGACCAGACCGGGAACCTCGAGCTTCCAGTGGGAGCTACGGCGCTTGTCGCGTCTTGCTTTAGAAACTTTACCCTTGGGGACTGCCATGATGACACCTCCTAAATATATATTGAAATTACATTGGGTTACTGATTGTCATTCTTGTGTAAGAGCTGGGCAAGTGCGGCCAATCGGGGGTCTGTTTCCTTTTGACAGGTACAGCTCCCTTGGTTGAGATTGACACCGCAGCCGGGACAAATCCCTTTACAGTCCTCTGCACACAAGGTTTTTGCATCCATCTCCAGAATGAACATCGTTCGCGCGAGTTCACCCAAATCAATGGTACCATCTTCCTCCAGCAGGAGGATTTCATCGTTGTCCTCGTCCTCCAGCTCGTCCGCCACCATGGTTTCATAGTGGATGCTCTTCGGATTTTCAAACTCCTCCAAGCAACGGTCACAAACAGAGGACAGCGTTGTGGATGCGGTAAATTGCAACAGGAGCATCCCCGCAACATTCCGCACATCACCAGTTACCACAACCGCTTTTTGTACGGGATATCTGCCACCGAAGTCCACATCAGACAGGTCCATATCAAATTGGAACGCAATCTTCTCTCCGGGAGCGTTGATGATTTTTTTTACATTTAACAGCATAATCCACCTCGCAAAGACACAGGCAGTATTATAATCGAATTATTCTCAAATGTCAAACACTTTTTCTCTAATTTTCTTGCATTTTTTTTACGGCATGGTACAATGGTCATACTCTATCAATTAGGAGGGTCGCCATGCGTGAGCTGACCATTGGAAAAAACGACGCAGGACAGCGTCTGGACCGCTTTATCTCCAAATCTCTGCCGTTGCTCCCCCCTGCCCTGTTGCAGAAATACATCCGCATCAAGCGTATCAAGTGCAACGGTGCGCGCTGTGAGCGAAGCCAGCGTCTGTGCGAGGGCGATGTTCTGCAACTCTACATCAACGACGAATTTTTTGAACAGCCCCGTGAGGACAATCTCTTTTTAACGCTCTTTCAACCCAAGTTGGATATTCTGTACGAGGACGAAAACCTGCTTCTATTGGATAAGCGTCCTGGTTTGGTCGTCCATGCGGACGAAACCGAGAAGGTCAACACCCTCATCAACCATGTGCAGGCGTATCTTTACCAGAAGCGTGAGTGGAATCCCCGTTGGGAAAATGCCTTCACCCCTGCCCTCTGCAACCGCATCGACCGCAACACAGGTGGTATTGTCATCGCCGCCAAGAACGCGGAAACCCTGCGGATTATCAATGATAAAATCCGTGACCGCGAGATTACGAAGAAATATCTGCTCATTACGCTCGGACAGGTCAAACCCGCCGAGGGCAAAATCGAGTGTTTTCTCCGCAAGGACGAGGCGAAGAAGCTGGTCAGCGTCTACCATCACCCCGTCCCCGATGGCAAAAGTGCTGTGACACTGTACCGCACTTTACAGAACAAGGGCGAGTTAAGTCTGGTCGAGGCGGAGCTACTCACAGGGCGCACCCATCAAATTCGCGCCTCCTTTGCCGACTTGGGACATCCCCTTTTGGGCGATGGCAAGTACGGACGCGGTGATGTCAACCGTCGCTACGGAGAAACCCGTCAGGCACTCTACAGCTACTATCTCTCTTTCGACTTCACCACCCCATCGGGTCTATTGGACTATCTGCAAGGCAAATCTTTCCAAGTAGAAACCGTCCCATTCGTCAAAAAGTATTTCTGAAACTTGATAAGGGAGCGTTGTCATTTTGTTGGCAACACTCCCTTTTTTGATTAAAACGGTGCAGAGAAAGTATAGCGTGTCACATAACCACAGTCATTTCCTGCGATAATGCGTGTAGAGCCATCGCTCTGCTCATTGATTTCGAGGATAGGAAAGCGTGCATTGGCGCGTACATAGCTTGCAGGGCTTTCCGCCTCGACTTCGAGAATCTCCTTGCGTGCATAGGTTTCTCCGCCGCAGGGATTGATTTCCTCAATAATGACCTCGTACTCGTTCATATCCGCCACTCCGCTGGATACTGCCCCGTTTTAGGGCACCAGAACATCGGTGAGGTCAACACTCTTACCGTCGTTCCACAGTCTTTCGAGGGCATAGAACTCTCTCGCCTCGTCGTTGAACACATGGACAACCACACAGCCGTAGTCCAACAGTACCCAGATACCACCGCGATGTCCTTCACGGCGCAGGGGCTTCTCGCCACCCTCGACCTCCAGCTTCTCCTCCACGCAGTCGCACAGTGCGTTAATCTGCGTGGTGCTACCACCGGTACAGATAACGAAGTAGTCGGCCAAGCTGGTCAACTCCGTGACCTCCATCACCTTGATATTGGTACCCTTTTTGCTATCCAGTGCTTTTGCCGCAAGCAGTGCTAATTCCTTAGGTGTCATACTCTCTTACCTCACTTTACTTATCTTCTGTTTCTTCGTATGTTGTGGGAATCGCTGTTATTCCACATCGTCCCCTGTGTTACTTTCGTCGTCGCCACCGTTATCGGTAGTTCCCTCATCGCCTTCGTTGGGGACAGTCGGCTCCGTGGGAGGAATCGTCGGCTCATCAATCACTGGCTCATCGCTAGGTTCGTCACCCGTTTCACTGTTGTTGTCATCGGGTTCGCTTCCTGTTTCCCCATTGCCAGTTTGAGTTTGGTTGCCATTATTGTCATCAGGTGTATCGCCATCATCAGGGTCGGTTTCATCATCCGTAGTACCACCATTATCGGGGGGTGTGGTATCGTCGGGCGGGGTTGTATTCTCATCGGGGTCGGTTTTTCCACCGACGGTTGTTTCACCGTTATCAGGGATGGTCGGCTCCTCGCCCCCTCCCTGATTCTGATTATCCCCCGTGGTTTCGTTGTTCCCCTCACCTGTTCCTGTATTTTCGTTGTCCGTATCCTTGTCCCCATCGTTGTTCTCTGGACGACCATAGACGATGTTGCCATTTGCATCGTAATACGCTTCACCACGCATCACAGCCATCACTTCATTGTGCTTGGTATCCTTCAGAACACCTGTCGAGGAGGCAATATCGCCATTCTTCAAAATGCTCATCGCATCCAGCATCCCGGTGGTCACATTCTGCACATACGGATTAAAGCTCTCATTCACCAGCTTCACAACCTGATTTGGGTAAATGGTGACATACGACTGTTCCCGTCCCAAGCTGCGACAATATGCCGAACCATAGTAATCTCCGGGCAGTGTATAGGTGTCGACATTTTCCACGCTCAACATTGGGGCATTGTTCAGACCCATAACATTGGCGGCAAACCATACAATATTTTTCAGCTCTATGTCGGTCTGTACATTTTCCACAGCGAGGTCGATATACGCCTTAATCTTTCCCCAATGCTTCAAGCTGATACACTCTTGAATCATTGCCTTCATGAAATCCTGTTGCACTTCGATGCGCCCAATGTCACTCTTGCTATAGCCACGGAAGCGCACCAACTGCATGGCTTTCGCACCATCCAACACCTGCAGTCCTTGCTTCAGATGGATATGCAAATCTTGATAGGGGTCATCATAGTTCATATCCCGTGGGACATAGAACTCCACCCCACCAATCAGGTCCACCAACTCCACAAACACGCTCAGTTTTACTTTCACATAGTAGTCTGGCTTGAAACCCACCAGTTTCTTGACGCGATTAGCAAGGGCATCGATACTGTTACCAGTACGGGAATAGACGGAGTTAATTTTCTTGAGGTCCCACGACTCGTTAATCATCGTGTCACGGGGGATACTCATAATGCTGACTTTCTGGTTCACGGTGTCATAGGAGGCAACCATGATGGTGTCGGTATTGCCATCCCCCTGGTCGGTCCCCACCAATAGGAAAGTATATACGCCCTTTTTCCGCTGACCACTCACCTCTGGCATCTCACCGCTGTAGCCATCATCGGGATACAGCTCATCGTCCGACGGGCCAGGTGGCACATCACTACTTTCCCCCCCATTGTTGGGCGGTGTGTTCTGATTTTGGCTCTGTCCCCCCTGCTGGTTCGGTGTATTCTGCTCGGTCTGCTCACTGCCATTGTTGACAGGAGGCAGTGGTGCATTGCCCATCCACATCTTGAATCCAACAACACCGCACACGCTCACCAGCAGAACACTGCACAGCACGGTCACAAGCACTTTTCCTTTTTTGGAATGAAAGAACCAATTGGTATCGAGAAAGAAATTTTCTACTCTTTCCCCAAAGGAAAGTTTTTCATTGGCAAACGGGTCATCGACTACGCCCTGCGGTCTGGTAGGTTGTTTCTGATGCAAGTTGGTTGGCTCATGCTCTGGGCGCGAAGATTCTCGTTTCCCCTTATACTGACCCATATCTATCTTCCTTTCGGGTAAATTTTATTGCGCGAACTGTCCGTTCGCTCCTTGGATTTGTTCTCTCAAAAAATCTCTGGCGTGTACACTATTGGGATGTACTACGCCTCCCTTTCTCTCCAAATTCTCCACTGCCATCGTGAAACTCTGTAACATGGCGGCATCCAGATTTTCCATCGCCAGAGCGCGAAGCTCCGTCAGGCCGTCAAAGTCGCGTGTCGGCTCGATGTAGTCTGCCAGATAGATAATCTTTTGCAGGGTGGTCATGTCTGCTTTTCCCGTGGTATGGAACTGTATCGCCTCCCGTATCGCATTGCTGACCCCGAACATCTGTGCGGCGAGTGCCGCACCAGTCTTTGCGTGCAGAAGTTTTTCTTCCTGCTGTTCGATGGCATCCAGCTCTATACCATTTAGACGACAAAAATCGTCATGTTGTTCCCTAGAAAATAATTTTGTGCAGTCGTGGAGCAACGCGGCACGGCGCGCCTCCTCCTCGTCTACACCCCAGCGCACTGCCAAACGCGCCGCCATCTCCTCCGTGCCCAACACATGGGGGACACGCGACGGTTTCAGCAAACTGCAAGCCACACAGCGCAGTTGGTGCAAGTCCAGTCGTTTCAAGTCACACTGCGTCCCGTACAGCCTTTCCCGCAGGATATACCCGTACACCGCAGGGTGCAAAAACTCCGCACCACCGCCCACTTGCAGACGCATCCGCAGGTCTGTCGAGGAAATTTCCACAATTTTTGGTAGCACCAGTGTAATTACATTCGCGCCCAGCGTACGGTGCAAATATTCGCGCTGTACTGCAAACAGTTCTTCCGTATCGGCTTCACTGCGTCCAAACGCGCAGATTGTACACAGCTTGGCAATTTCCTCTGGCTGATACCACTTATGGAAGGTAAGGAACATATCCGTCCCCATGAAAAAATACAGTTCATCCTGCGGATGCCATGCGCGCAATTCGCGCAAAGTATCCACGGTATAGCTTTTCCCTGTACGGCGCAATTCGACATCCAATACTTTGACATTCTTCCCGATAGCACCAGCGGCGAGTTGGGTCATCTGTAGCCGATGCGCCGCCTCTGGGGTATTCTCCGCGAGTGCTTTGTGCGGCGGAAGTCCTGCGGGAATCAAATACAGGAGGTCGAGCTGTAGATACTCCACGGCAAATTTCGCCGCCGCCATATGTCCCGTGTGAATGGGATTAAAGGTTCCGCCGTAAATACCGATTTTCACTGTTCTCTCCTCCTGTCTACGGATGCGCCATTACTTTTTCTTTTTGGTATCCTTGCTCAATTCAATCTTGCGCTTGCTCAAATCGGGCTGAAATTTGAACAGGACAAATTTTGTACCGATAACCTGCACCTGCTCACTGTGGGTTGCACGGCTCAGCTCCTCACACGCCTCGCGTGCGGTCAGCATAGAGTTCTCCAACACACGGCACTTAATAATTTCTCGTGCGAGCAGGGCATCGTTCGCCTGCTTAATCAAATTTTCGGTAATGCCATCCTTACCGATGTGGACAATCGTATCAATGCTATTTGCAATACCGCGCAGTTCTGCGCGCTGTTTACTGGTCAATGCCATATTTCTATCGTTCCTTTCTTATTTACGCTTTCTCTCCGAGATACTCTCTCAGTTTCACATCAAAAATTTCCAGAGCTTTTCCTCTGTGGGACACCATTGCCTTCTCCTCAGGAGTCAACTGGGCATAGGTTTTCCGCAGTTCAGGCAAGAAAAACACGGGGTCATAGCCAAAGCCGCCGTCCCCCTGTGGGGCATAGGCAATCGTACCGGGGCAGATGCCTTCCGCCTCCAGCGTATCGCCATTAGGGAAAATACAGGCAATCGCACTGGTAAAGTGTGCGGCACGACTGCCAATCCCCTGCATATTTTTCAGCAACAACTGGTACCGCTGGGTATCATCCAGTCCCTCACCGCCGTATCGAGCGGAGTAGATACCGGGCGCACCGTTTAGTGCATCTACGCACACACCAGAGTCGTCAGCGATGGCAGGCAGGCCACTCGCCTCCATGACAGCCTTCGCCTTCAACATTGCATTCTCTGCAAAGGTTGTGCCGGTTTCTTCCACATCCACTTTCAGTCCCATATCGCTCTGCAACACGACTTCCACACCGTGCTTTTCGAGAATAGACTGCATCTCCACCAATTTATGGCGATTCTGCGAAGCAAGTATAAATTTCATCGAACTTTTTCCTCGTTCTCTCTCAGTTTATCCAGACGGTGGTTGCGCAAGGTAATGAGCAAGTCAAAGCTCACCATCAAAATATCCAGCACATACACCACCGCCACATAGGTCACATTTCCGCTGACAAATTTTCCTGCCAGACCCATCAGATAGCCCACAATCACGATGACTTGAAAGAGCATACTTTTGCCTTTTGCTGTCCGTGCGCGCAAGGACTTTGCGATATTAAACGGCCACGAAAGGCCAAAGCAAATCAGCATTCCAATTTCAAAAATCTGTGCCATACACTCACCTCATCAAATCAAGGCACGCACATACTCTTTTGCGTCAAACACCTGCATATCACCGATGTCTTCGCCCAGACCGACGAACTTCACAGGCACCTGCAACTCCTGTGCAATCGCTACGACAATACCGCCCTTCGCGGTACCGTCCAGCTTTGTCAGGACGATACCCGTACAACCAGCAAACTCGCGGAACTGCTTTGCCTGAATCAAACCATTCTGTCCCGTGGTTGCATCCAATACCAACAGCGTTTCCAGTGCGGCATCCGGCAATTCGCGGTCAATAATACGGCGCATCTTATTCAATTCCTGCATCAGATTTGCCTTATTATGCAGACGACCTGCCGTATCGCAGATAATCACATCCACACCACGCGCTTTGGCAGCTTGGATCGCGTCAAACAGCACCGCACTAGGGTCTGCGCCCTCTTTCTGTCGGACAATCTCACACTTGGAACGGTTCGCCCAAATTTCCAACTGGTCGGCGGCGGCGGCGCGGAAAGTATCACCTGCACACAGCAGAACACGCTTGCCCTCTTGACGCAGACGGTTTGCCATCTTACCGATGGAAGTAGTTTTGCCCACACCGTTGACACCAATCACCAAAATCACGGAGGGTTTTGTTGACAAATTTAGCTCTTGGTCGTGCATGGTCAGCTTTTCCGCGAGGATTTCACGCAGGCACTCCTTCACTGGCTCCTGTCCAGAGATGTTGTCCTCAATCATCCGCTTACGCAGTTCTTCGACCGCCTGTGCAGAAGTTGTCATACCGACATCGGCGAGAATCAGCATTTCCTCAAGGTCCTCGAAAAATGCCTCGTCTGCTTCGCTAATCGCGGAGCCAAATACATTCCCAAAATAGATTTTTTTCAGTTTTTCCCAAAAGCCCATGATTGTTTCCTTTCCAGCTGTTACGACAGCTGTAATTCTTTTTCCATATCGTTCAGATTCAATTGCAGAATCTTGCTCACGCCTTTTTCCTGCATGGTCACACCGTACAGGACATCCGCCTCCTCCATGGTACCACGGCGGTGGGTAATCACCACAAACTGCGTCTTGCCTGCAATGGTCCGCATATAGTCTGCGTAGCGAACGACATTCGCCTCATCCAAAGCCGCTTCAATCTCATCCATCACGCAGAACGGTGTGGGATGTACTTTCAAAATCGCAAAATACAGGGCAATCGCCACAAACGCTTTTTCTCCACCAGAGAGGAGCGTCAGTGTTTTCAGCGTTTTCCCAGGTGGCTGTACCTTAATCTCAATGCCACAGTCCAGAATATTCTTTGGGTCCTCCAGTTCCAGTGCGGCATGCCCGCCGCCGAACAAATCCACAAAAGTTTTCTGGAACGCTGTTTGGATGGCGGTAAACTGCTCTGCGAAGATAGCGGTCATCTCCTTGGTCAGTCCGTTAATGATGGTCAGCAGGTCGCCCTTCGCCTGTTCCACATCGTCGCGCTGTTCGCTCAGATAGGTGTATCTGCTATTGACGCGTTCAAATTCCTCGACGGCACCTACATTCACATGGCCCAACGCAGTAATTTCTCGTTTCAGTTCTTCAATACGGCGGTTCGCCTTGGCTAGAGAACCCAGTGCAATCCGCTGTTCTGCCGCCGCACTATGGCTCAATTCATAAGTTTCCCACAGTTTTTCGAGAAGCTGTTGCTCCTCCCACTGACATGCTGTCATTTTATTTTCCAGAGAATCCAGTGCTTGTCTGGTCAGCTGTACGGAGTCATTACAGGCACGCAACCGTTGGTTCATCATCTGACGCTCCTGCTCCAGACGCGCTTTCGCTTCACGCAGGGACAAGAGGTTCTGCTCCCCCTGCTCGCTCTGGCGGCGCAACTGCGCCATCTGCTCCCTACTATGTGCTATTTCCGCGTCTGCACGGGCAATCACTGTTTGGTATTCCTCCAACCTCTTCTGGCGCGCTGTGCGGTCCAATTCCATGTCACCGCGCACCTGTCGCAAGTCCATAACCGCCTGTTCCGTGGTCTGTCGCTCGGCGCGCAACGAGGCAATCTTCTCGCGACATCCTGCGAGCGACTCGCTCAATTTCTGGGAGAGTTCGAGTAGGTCGGACTGTCCCACCAATTTTTTCTCCATCTGCGCCCGAAGCGCGATAGACAATTGCTCTTTTTCACTAATTTCGCGCGCAATTTCCGCTTTTGCTGTGTGCCGTTCCTGCAACCGATCAGCTAAAGACTGCTGTTCCTGTTCCAATGTTTCCACTGCCGCCGACAGACTATCCACCACGGTGCGGTGTCGATTCACTTCACCCTGTTGGCGCAAAACGGCATCCTCCGCCGCACGACGCTGGCTCTCCGTCACTTCCATTTCATACTGGGCGGCCTGCGTATCACGGGACACATCTTCCCACTCTTTATAGGCTACGGTATACTTCTCTTGCAGTACTCCGTACTGTTTCTGTAAGCTCTCCAATTCCGTGGCACGGGACAAAATACCTGCCGACTGGGATACACTACCGCCCGTCATAGAGCCACCGCGGTTTATCACCTGACCATCCAGTGTCACAATCCGAAACCGATGTTGATAGTTTCGCGCCATGGCGATGGCACAGTCCATATCCTCCACGACAACCGTTCGTCCCAGCAGGTCGCGGAAAATCGTGGCATATTTCTCATCATATCCAGCCAACTGGGACGCAATGCCGACAAAGCCCTGCTCCTGTTCCAAGTCTTTTTCTTTCAGTTCCTGTCCCTGTATCGCACACAGTGGCAGGAATGTGGCGCGACCACCCTCCCGCTGTTTCAGGAGGTGGATGGCACTTTTTGCATCTTCCTCCCTATCCACTACAATACTCTGCATCCCTGCGCCCAAGGCAATCTCAATCGCCACAGCACAGCGTTTCTCCACACGCACCAAACTTGCTACAGGGCCGTGGACACCGTGCAGAACTTTATTCTGTGCAGCCTGCATGACCACACGCACCGACTGATGAAAGCCAGCATATTCTTTTTCCATCTCGCTCAGCAATTCGATACGCGAGCGCGTGGTATTCTGTTCCATCACGAGGGCATCGAGCGTTTCACGGCAAGTTTTTTCGCGTTTTTTACGCCCCTCCAGACGCAGGCGATACCCCTGCATCCGATTTCCTGCGGCATCCGCTTCCTCTTTTGCATTCTCCAACGCGCGTCTGGCGGTACGCTCGTCCTGTTTCGCATCGGCCAATCGCTCATTCGCCACAGCAATATCGCGGACAATCGTTCCCTCGCGCTCTGTCATCTGCTCAATGCCAGCCACCACGGCAGCCAATCGGCTCTGTGCCTCTGCGGTGGCGACTGTCGCACGCATTTCCTGTTCGCGCAGTGCGTCCACTTCCTGTGCGACACTACCTGCGCTCTGGGTCGCGGTGCGCGCCTGCTCCACCAACTGCGCCATCTCCTGTTGCATCAGGGATATCTGGTTGTCAACCTCTTCTACGCGCCGTTGCTGTTCTGCAATCTGTTCACACAGGGAGCCTGTGCGCTCGTCCTGCTCCGCAATCTCACGCTCCAATAGCGCGATGGACTGGCAGTTATGTTGTATCACGGTATCCTGTACCGCGACTTTATTTTCTTCCTCTGCTATCCGTGTTGCAACCGACTGCTCCTGCAAACGGACGCGCTCCTGCTCCTGATCATTCTCCTGTACACGGACAGAGAACTGCTCATTCTCCGCATACAACTGCTCCATCTCCGCGTCTGCGCGCTCCTTTTCCGCACGCGCCGCCGCACAATCTGCGCGCAACTTCAGGGTATTCGCCTTAATCTCATCAATCTTCTCCATCCACACGGAGATTTCAAACAAGCGCAACTCATCGCGCAGAATCAAGTAGCGTTTCGCTGTTTCCGCCTGTTGGCGCAGTGGCTCGACTTGCAACTCCAACTCTGCGATTTTGTCCCCGATACGCACGAGATTTTCTTCGGTGCGCTCCAGCCTACGAGTAGCCTCCTCTTTGCGGTGGCGGTACTTTGAAATACCAGCCGCCTCCTCAAAAATTTGGCGGCGGTCCGTACTGCGCTGTGAGAGGATTTCATCAATGCGCCCCTGTCCGATAATGGCATATCCCTCGCGCCCCAGACCAGTATCCATAAACAGCTCATTGATATCGCGCAGACGCACCGACTGTTTGTTGATATAGTATTCACTTTCCCCACTGCGGTAGTAACGGCGCGTCACCATCACTTCACTGGAGTCCACACCTGCAAACATTCCTGCACTGTTGTCGAGAATCAGCGTCACTTGTGCAAAACCGACACTGTTGCGTTTCTCCGTTCCGCTGAAGATAACATCTTCCATTTTGCTACCGCGCAAGGTGCGCGCCGACTGCTCTCCCATAACCCAGCTGATGGCATCCGAGATATTCGATTTTCCACTGCCATTTGGCCCGACAACTGCCGTAATATCTTTGTCAAAGGTCAAAATCGTCTTATCAGGAAAGGATTTGAACCCCTGAATTTCAAGTGCTTTTAAGTACATACATCTCTCCCAGTGGGTATTTTGATAGCATCGCATACGCATCCAGTTTAACTAGAATATTATAGCAGAGCAAACCTTATTTTTCAAGACCACAAGTACCGAAAATTCGCGAAAAACAGGCGCACCGTTTAGGTACGCCTGTCTATTTTATTCCTGTTTGCGTTTGTGTGCAATCTGCTCATACAGGGACTCTAGGGCATCGTGTAGCGTGCCGATTTGGTCAATCAGCCCCAGTGCCACAGCCTCTTCGCCATAGATGACACTCCCCACATCTGCCGCCATTTCTCCGCTTTTCAACATCAATTCCAGAAACTTTTCTCGTTTCATGTTGCTATTGCGCGACACAAAATTCACAATGCGCTCTTGAATCCGTTCAAAGTAGTGGTAGGTCTGCGGTGCGGCAATCACCGTCCCATTCATGCGAACGGGGTGAATCGTCATCGACGCACTGGGGACAATCATACTCACCTTAGGCGCGACCGCCAACGGGATGCCGATGGAATGTCCTCCGCCGAGCACCAGACTGACCGTCGGCTTCTGCATCCCACTAATCAGTTCCGCAATGCCCAGTCCTGCCTCAATATCACCGCCCACGGTATTCAACAACAACAGCACGCCATCTACCTCGTCATTCTGTTCCAGACTGGCTAACAGTGGCATAATATGCTCGTACTTTGTCGTTTTGGCGGTATCGGGTGCAAGCTGGTGTCCTTCCACCTGTCCCACGATGGTCAGCGTGTAAATTGTCCCTCGCTTGGAGCGATTCACCGCCGAGCCGAGGTCCACCAGTCGTTGACTGTCACACGCCGTATCGTTTTCTTCTTCGCTCGGCGCACTCGTTTTCGTTTCTTCGTCCATATGCCTCTCCTCCTGCAAGATAGTCGCCTCTATTCTTTGCAGGAGAACAGCAATTCATACGGAAGGTTTCCGAATCTCGCATAACAAACGGTTTAGACCAACTAACGGGAGAAAAAGCCATCCCCTGTGTTCACATTGTACAGTCCATAACCGTCCAATGTATTCAGTTCTCCCTGTCGCCACAGGTACGCACTCGGCCACCAACTCAGGAAACTTTCGTCCAGTATTTCCACAGGTGTTCCAGGCAGATAGAAGATGAACTCCTCGCCACCTGCCATTCCGTACGGCTCGGCAGTAATATAGCGCAACCCCTCGTCTGTCCCGATTTTTTCTCTATCAATATCGGTATCGTAGACCAGTTCTTCCAGACGCATATAGTACGCATAGTCGTTCATCTTCATCATCGAACCAAACCGCCCCGAGAAATTACAGTAATAGACGGTTCCGTTGGGATATCCGTCGCCGTTTTCCCCCATGTTGGAATCATGGAACTGTCCGGTAAAAGTGCCGTCAAGGTTTAGCGTTAGGGTCGTGCCCCACGCACCTGCACCACTGGCAAACAACATCTCCATCGGGAACGCACTCTGCAACACCTGTTGTTGTGCGCGCAATTCCTTCGTATCTGGGTCTAGTCCAAACATCTCCCAAAATTCGACCGTTTGCTTATCACCGAGGAAGTAACCGCTGTAGGAGCCAAACACGATACTATCACAGCCATCACACCCTTTGAACAGAATCATGCTTTCTCCGTTTTCCATCTCGATGGTCAACTTCGCACCGTACCCACACGCACCTACAAAGCCAAATTCCGCCCCTTTGAGAATCTCACGCAGACGGGGCAAATCCTCCTGCTTCGCATATAGTGCCTCCTGTAACCAGTCGCACTCCAGCGTCGCCTTCACAATCTTGCCCGTAATGTCTTTTGGCGTAGGAAAGCGATACTCACAGTGCTTGCGCGCAAGGTGGAGAACCGTCTGCGGAACCCCCTTGAATTCATTATACAGGGTTGTCTCTCCATTGTAATTCAGCGTGGCAGCGATGCCGTATCCATCCTCCAGGTTGACCATCGGCGCAGAGAGGATCTGCTTCGCCTCCTTTTCAGTAAGAGGAATGCGCTCACAGATCTCGCCGTATTCTTCAGAAATGCGGTACACCTCCAGATACGGCTCCGCCGTTGCGCCGACGGAAATGCCACGGCAAACCGCGTCCATAATGTACGACCTGCCATTTCGTCCCTCTACATAGCGGTAGCATACCCCACTCAACGGAGTCGTCGAGGTATTGGGCTCTATCAAAATGAGACTGGAGCGAAAGAAGTGTGTCACTCTACTCTCTTTGAGTAGTACACCGACCTCTGGGGTGCGTCCCTCATAAGTCGCCTCCTCCACGGCGACAGCATCCTCTGGGCGATAGAGAAGCTGATTGTCGTCAAGTTCCATGCTGTAAAGGCCATAGAATGCACTGTCTTCCAAGTTTCCCTTGTACTCGCCCACGATATAGCGGACATTGCCATCTTCACTCACACGCCCCAGCAGACGATACCCATGCAATAAATCCTCATATTCGGACACGATACCACTCATCTCGTCTTCGTCCATCGGGACAAATGCCATATCGAACAAGCTCAACTCCAGACACCACGCCAAATCCTCTATCGTATTCGGTACGCCCACATCAGGGTCAGTAGAAACAAAATCCATCATAACGATATCCAGCTCTGTCTGCTGAACATCCTCGTCGCTCGGTTCTTCCTCCTGTTGTTGCGTATCACCAGAGCCATCACTGGAACTACTCTCTGGTTGGTTCTGCTTCTCCTCTTGGTGGGGCACGGTACACATCGTACAGCCCAGCACCACCGCCAACAGCATAGCAATCACGGCGGCAAAGCGGAAAGTGCGCCCCTTTGCCAACTGCGTAATCCGTTCTTTCAGCAGTCTCTTACTGCCACTCATCGTAGACAGGCACACCAGTCGCCCTGCATCGCGCTGTCCCCCACGAGAAGCGAGGGTAATCAGTGCCATACCGTAGCTCTCTCGTTCGGTCTGGTCCATCCCACGGGTTGCCGTCGCATCACACGCCGTTTCACAGTCACAGCGGAACAACTCCGAGCAGTACCACACCAGTGGATGAAACCAGTACAGCGTCAACAGCACACCGCGCACCACATTCCAAAGATGGTCGAGCCGTCTATAGTGGGTCAACTCATGGCGCAGGGTCATGTGTAACACCACATCGCTCGCCAACGCCTGTTCATTGATATAAATGCGTGGGCGCAACACGCCTGCCAGACAGGGACTTGGCAGGGATTTCACCAGATAGACAGGCAACTTTCCTGCCTCGCCGTACGGCTCTGCTACCCGTTTCACAGTGGTATAAAAGCGGATATTCTGGTACAGGATAATGCCACCTGTAATCAGCGCGCCGACAAGCCAGAGGATACACACAATCGTTCCCCAAGAAATCTCTGGCGGAGCCGTCACCGTTGGCACTGGTGCAGGGTTCTGCACGGCAGGTTGCCCCACAGTTCCCATCGTCTGTGCCCCTAGCCACCCCGATGGTGTCATTGGGACAACAGGACGGTTGACCACACGCTCCACTTCCTGCGCTACTGGCTGTACAGGGGCCATCACGCTCCACGCACTCTCCCACGAAAACGGGAGCAGTAGACGCAGGGCTGGCAATGCCCACAGCGCGCACCGCACTTGTGGCGAGAAAAACCGCTTACACACGGGGCGCAATACCAGAAGTACCACCATCAGGGCTGTCGCCTGTAGTAAAATCGTCGTCATAACAATCACTTGCCTCCTTTCAGAATCCGAATCAACTCCTCCC
This sequence comes from Candidatus Pelethomonas sp., assembly GCA_045658885.1. Taxonomy (GTDB): domain Bacteria; phylum Bacillota; class Clostridia; order Oscillospirales; family Oscillospiraceae; genus Pelethomonas. Next base: position 19,143 of record JAZOVU010000002.1, read on the forward strand.
TCTCCTCCTCACTCAGCGGAGAAGTATTCACAGCACATTGAATCATTAGGAGTTTTTCTCCCCCATACACACGCCCCAACAGCTCGTTCGTTTCCTCCTGTACCGCTTCCTCACGGTTTAGAAGCGCACTGTAGCGAATCGGACGGCCACTATGTATTTTCACCGCGCCTTTCCCTGCCATCCGCTTTAAGAAAGAAATCACGGTATGGACGCTCCACGCATCGCGCAAATCATCCAGTATCTCGCGCACACTCATCGGTGTTCCACCGCGCCACAAGCTCTGCATGATACGCCATTCTGCATCGGACAACGGAGCATTTTCTTTTTTCATACGCTTTCACCTCATAGTATTTTTTATTCAGTTAAGCAATTGCCTAATTAAAATCTAGCACGATACCCACCATTTGTCAATCATTTTTTAGACAAATGCTTAACTATTATACAAAAAAGAGAAGTGTCGCAGAGATACCACAACACTCCTCTTGATTACTGATTAGGAGAACTTCTTCACAGCCAGATACACAGGCAGACCGAGTAGCGTAATACCAACACTACACAGGGACATGATGGTAGCACCCGTACCAGACAGGAACATCTGGCTCGCGACGACATACAGACCGCTGGCGATAGCGAGCAACGGAACAATGGGATACATAGGAACCTTGTACTTACGCTCGACATGGGGGTGGGTCTTCCGCATTTTGATGACACAGACGAAAGTCAGCGTATAGAAAATCCAGCAGGAGAACACCGCCAAGTCGGTCAGCAGGTCAAACTGCCCAATCAGGGAGTACAAGGAAGCCAGCACACCAATCAGCAGAATAGAGTTTGCAGGAACCTGATTGCTGTTCAGCTTGCTCAGGAAGCCACTGCAAGGCAGGGTCTTCGTTTCTGCCAGATGGTATGCCACACGGGAGCCAGACATCAGGAAGCCGTTGGCCGCACCGAGGACGGAGATAATAATACCGACCTCAATCAGCGTACCGCCCACAGAGCCAAAAATCTGCGTAGCGACGGCGGCGGCAGGAGATTCCAATGCCATCAACTGCTCCGCAGGCAGAACCCACAGATATGCCATGTTGATGAAGAAGTACACTGCCATGATGATGGACACACCGCCAACAATCGCACGGGGCAGGTCGCGGCCAGGGTTCTCCATCTCGCCTGCGATGGCACCAACATTGGTCCAACCCTCAAACGCAAACAGGACAGCCAACAGGGTAGAACCCAGAACAGCACCTGCATTCTTACCCTCACCCACCATCGGGGTAAAGATAGCGTTATCGCCACTGCCCAGAATAAAGCCAAAAATCATAATCAGGAACAGGGGAATCAACTTACAAACCGTGGACACCACTTGCACACGCGAAGCAGTTTTAGAACCCAGCGAGTTCGCAAACACCATGAGCATGATAATGCCAATTGCAATGGGCAATTTGAACTGCTCACCCACATACCCAGCCTCCGCCAGCACCGAGCCTACCTTGACACCATAGCCAGCGAGGAAGGCGGGATAGAAGATAACCACCTGCATCCAACCGGCGAGGAAGCCCACTTTCTCATGGAACACATCGCTCAGATATGCCACCATACCGCCTGTTTTGGGAATCAGAATCGCGATTTCTGCAAAGGTCAGCGCACCCAGCAGGCTCGCCAGACCACCGATAATCCACGCCAGCATACCCATACCAGGCGCGCCACCGGTTTCGGTGTAGATGGCGGTAGGCTTAAAGAATACGCCGGCACCGATAACACAGCCGACGACCAAGGACATAGCCCCCATCACACCGATGTTTTTTTTCATCTTGTTTTCCACTCTTACTTTCATCTCTTTTCTTCTGTATTTCCTGTTGATATTTCGGGATTCCGTTGCAAATCTACGATTTTCCACAGGTTTCGTCTCCACAGTATACTGATACTGACACGATTTGTCAAGAAATCAATGAAATGGGAATTGACTTCAAATCGTGATACTCCTATAATGGAACAACACCAAACACAGGAGGTAGATAAAACATGGATTTCAACGACATCGAACTGTTTGACTGTCCGATTTGCCACGGTGCTGGACTTCTGGAAGAAGAAAACGGCTGGTGTGTCTATGCCAGTTGTCTGGACTGTGGCTGTCACACGGCAGAGTTCCCGTTTAAGAACGAGGAGGAGCGTCTGATAGCAGCAAAACAGGCGGCGAGTATGTGGAACATCGGCAAGGTTATCGTCAGCGGCGCAAGCGATTGATGCCTGCTCTTTTTCCCTGATTCTATTGCTTTTCCTGCGCGCATACTGTACAATATTTATATTACACATCGCGTGTAACCAACTGGAAACGGCAATCTGGCAGTTTGCCGTGCCGCCCCAGTACAATTATCAAGAAAAGAGGTTTCATGGAACATGGCACAGGTTGATTTGAAACAGTACGGCATTACGGGCGCAACAGAGGTTGTTTACAACCCCTCTTACGAAACTCTGTTTGAAGCCGAAATGGCCCCTACGCTGGAGGGCTTTGAGAAAGGTCAGCTCTCCGAGCTGGGTGCAGTCAATGTGATGACCGGCATTTACACCGGCCGTTCCCCCAAGGATAAGTTTATCGTCATGGACGAGAACTCCAAAGACACTGTGTGGTGGACTTCCGACGAGTTCGCCAACGACAACAAGCCCGCCTCCCTCGAGGCATGGAACGCCTGCAAGGCACTTGCCATTCAGGAGCTGTCCAACAAGAAAATCTATGTGATGGATGTTTTCTGCGGTACGAACAAGGATTCTCGCATGGCCATCCGTTTCCTCATGGAAGTGGCATGGCAGGCACACTTCGTCAAGAATATGTTCATCGCCCCCACCGCCGAGGAGTTGGAGAACTTCAAGCCTGACTTTGTGGTTTACAACGCATCCAAGGCCAAGGTGGAGAATTTCAAGGAGCTGGGTCTGAACTCCGAAACTGCCGTTCTGTTCAACATCACTTCCCGTGAACAGGTCATTCTCAACACTTGGTACGGCGGTGAGATGAAGAAGGGTATGTTCTCCATGATGAACTACTACCTGCCTCTGAACGGCATGGCCGCGATGCACTGCTCCGCCAACACCGATATGAACGGCGAGAACACGGCACTGTTCTTCGGTCTGTCTGGCACGGGCAAGACTACCCTCTCCACCGACCCCAAGCGTCTGCTGATTGGTGACGACGAGCACGGCTGGGACGACAACGGCGTGTTCAACTTCGAGGGCGGTTGCTATGCCAAGGTCATCAATCTCGATAAGGACTCTGAGCCTGATATCTACAACGCCATCCAGCGTAACGCTCTGCTGGAGAATGTTACCGTCGACGAAAACGGCAAGTGCGACTTTGCAGACGGCTCTGTGACGGAGAACACCCGCGTTTCCTACCCCATCAACCACATCGAGAAGATTGTTCGCCCTGTGTCCGCAGGTCCCGATGCCAAGAATGTTATCTTCCTGTCTGCTGACGCATTCGGCGTTCTGCCCCCCGTTTCCATCCTGACCCCTGAGCAGACCCAGTATTACTTCCTCTCTGGCTTCACTTCCAAGCTGGCAGGTACGGAGCGCGGCATCACCGAGCCTACCCCCACCTTCTCCGCCTGTTTCGGTCAGGCATTCCTGGAACTGCATCCCACCAAGTACGGTGAGGAGCTGGTCAAGAAGATGAACAAGTCTGGCGCAAAGGCCTACCTGGTCAACACGGGTTGGAATGGTACTGGCAAGCGCATCTCCATTAAGGACACCCGTGGCATTATCGATGCCATTCTGGATGGCTCCATTCTGAACGCAGAAACTAAGACCATCCCCTATTTCAATCTGGAAGTGCCCACCGCACTGCACGGTGTGGACACCAATATCCTCGACCCCAGAAATACATATGCCGATGCGAGCGAATGGGAACGCAAGGCAAAGGACCTCGCCGCGCGTTTTGTGAAGAACTTCGTGAAGTACACTGGCAACGAGGCAGGCAAGGCCCTTGTCACCGCAGGTCCGCAGGCAGAATAATATCTGAACTAGGATGGGACTGTTGCAAAAGTGTTTTGCAATGGTCCCATTTCTGTGTAGCCTCCCCTGTAGACAGGGGAGGTGGCATTTGCGTAGCAAATGACGGAGGGGTTGTGAATAACAGCTTTCGTATTCGCATGAAAAAAGAAAAGACCCGAGATTTTTCAATCTCAGGTCTTGGCGCGGAAGAGAGGATTTGAACCTCCGCGGCGCTTTTTACACACCCTACTCCCTTAGCAGGGGAGCCCCTTCGGCCTCTTGGGTACTTCCGCAGGTCGAACTTGCATTCAATTCGGTCACTGAAACATTGGCGGAGAGAGTGGGATTCGAACCCACGGATGTTTGCACATCGCCGGTTTTCAAGACCGGTTCCTTAAACCTCTCGGACATCTCTCCAAATCGGTTACAGGCACATTTAGAATGATACCACAGCATACTCTATTTGTCAAGTAAAATCTCAAAAAAATGCGAAAAAACTTTTTGAAAAATTTTTTAATTTTTTTGAAAAAAACACTTGCATTTTGAAAAAAGATGTGGTAGTATAACAGAGTCGACAGCGACAACACAAAAAAACAACGAAATATCCGGGTGTGGCGAAGTTTGGTATCGCGCTTGAATGGGGTTCAAGAGGCCTCGAGTTCGAATCTCGACACTCGGACCAAAGACCATCGAAAGTTCATCTTTCGGTGGTCTTTTTTGTTTTCTTAGGCTCCCCTGCTTTTTTTACACTGCACGCTTTCTTAGGCTCCCCTGTTTACAGGGGAGCTGTCAGCGTAGCTGACTGAGGGGTCAGAGCAATTTTAGGACCCCTCCGGGTTCGCTTCGCTCACCCACCTCCCCTGCACGCAGGGGAGGCTTTTCGATTGTGCGACATAAAAAACCGAGGACAGGCTTTCGCCCATCCTCGGAAAAGTTTATGCTATGGCTTTATGTTCGCCTAGGGGTAAGCTACTGCTTAGCCCATCAGCTGGAGGACACCCTGAGGAGCCTGGTTTGCCTGAGCCAGCATAGCCTGTGCGGACTGAATCAGGATGTTGTTCTTGGTGTAAGCCATCATCTCGTCGGCGATATCGGTATCGCGGATGTTGGCCTCTGCATCCTGGATGTTCTCCTCCATGACACCGAGGTTGTTGATGGTGTGCTCCAGACGGTTCTGGACAGCACCGAGGTTACCACGGATGACGGAGACGGTCTCGATAGCGTCCTTGACCTTTGCGATGGAAGCGTTAGCATCCTCGGGCTTGCCAATCTTCAGGTCCTTAATGCCCAGTGCATCTGCCTTCACGCTGTCAATGGTGACATTGATGGTCTCCACAGCCTCGGAACCAATCTGCAGGGTCATACCGCCAGTCTCTTCCATCTCGGTCTCGACCGCAACATCGTTCTTGATGCTGATCTTGCCGGTGGCGGAGTCGTACTTGGCATCGACACCCTCGTTCTGCATAGCCAGAGCCAGGTTCTTGGCGGTGTTCTTGCTTGCCTTCGTAACATCAGTTGCAGCTGTAGATGCGGGGGTATCCATCAGAACACCGATATTGCCTTCCTTGGTGTCGCTGAGGTTCTTGACGAACTCGTAGGTCTTGCCGTCCACGGTAACGGTGTCGCCCTCGTTGATATTGGAAATGTGAACATCGAACTCGATGCCAGCATCCTTGGCCTCGTCCACGACCTTGACATCACCCAGACCAGCAGTGGCCTGAGCAGCCTCGTTGTTCTTCATACCGATGAGTCGAGCACCATCGGTACCGGCCTCCTTGGCGGTGAGGCGAATATCGACCTTATCACTACCAGTAGTTGCGCCATCAACGGCCTCAATCTCGAACAGAGAGGACAGCTCCTCATCGCTCTTTGCTGCCTTGACAATAGCCTTGGCAACATCCGCAGCAGTAGCTGCGCCGGTCTTGAGCTCGTAGTTGAGATCCTTGGTCTTCTTGTTGCCCTCGGCATCCAGATACTCAATGGTCACGGTGTTGGTACCGACAGTACCGGCCTTCGCAGCAACCTCGTACACACCAGCCTTATCAATGGTATTCTCCAGATTGACACCGACGGTGTTGGACTCAACGGGGACATTGCCCTTCTGCGCCACGGAGATCTCGCTCAAGTCGCCAATCTTGATATTGACTGCGTTACCAGAAGCTGCAGCAAGTTCAGAACCGTCATTCTTAAGGGCAACTGCACTCTCGATGCCGTTTGCCTTCATGGCGGCGACCAGATTGTCGATGGTGGCACTAACAGTATCGAGGTTGACGGCGATGTTGCCCTCCTTGACCTTGGTAACATCGGCCAGAATTTCAAATGTCTTGTCGCCCAGAGTGATGGTGGCACCGTCCTTCAGCTCATTGGCGGTCAGTGCACCAGCGGTACCAGCAGTGGCATCCGAATCAGGCTCAAGCGTGATGAATGCATCCTTACCCTTGGTGGTCGCAATGCCGGCACCAGCCGCGGCACCAGTCGTGCCATAATCAACCTTGGTGACATAGGGGGAACCCTCTCCAGCGACCTTGGCGGTCAGCGTGAGCTTAGCGGAACCATCATCCTCAGCCTCGAACAGCTTACTCAAGGTCTCATCGTTGTTAATCTTGTCGGCAATGATCTCTGCTGTCTTTGCCGCTTCGGTACCAGCAGCGGCATCAATAAGAGCTTTATCTTCGGAACTGAGGCTGATAGAGGCGGACTTGATAGAGCCATCGGTATCCATGTACTCGAAAGTAACATTACCAACACCACTGGCCTTAGTAGTAATCGTGATCTCATGCTTATGCTTGGTGGCATCGGTGAACTCGGTCTTAATGGTGTCACCAGTAGCAACCATGGCCTTGGGCATATCCTCGGGAGCGATGGCGTTGGTGACAGCCTGCTCGCTGGCCAGAGAACCATCCAACAGCTTGGTGCCGTTGAAGTTGGAGTTGTCAGCGATACGGTCGATTTCCTCGGTCAGAGAATCAATCTCAGCCTGAATCTTAGCGCGGTCGCTCTCGCTGTAGGTGCCGTTGGCAGCCTGAGTGGACAGGGTGACCATACGGTTCAGCATATCGTGAACCTCAGTCAGTGCGCCTTCTGCGGTCTGCACGAGGTTGATACCGGACTGAGCGTTCTTCTGAGCCTGGTCCAGACCAGCAATCTGGGCACGCATCTTCTCGGAAATTGCCAGACCAGCAGCGTCGTCACCGGCGCGGTTGATGCGATAACCGGAGGACAGCTTTTCCAAGTTCTTGGACAGAGCACCGTTATTCTTGCCCATGTTACGGTAGGCGTTCATCGCCATGATATTATGCTGAATTCTCATAATCTTGATTCCTTTCAAATATATTTTTGGGGATTTGCGTTTGTCGTGCTTCAACTTCCTGTCTCCACACGGGTTCGGAAATGCGCCATTCCGTGGCCTTTGGTCTGCCGCGCTTCCATCTATTTCAACCGTTCAGCTGAAACGGTTAAAACCACTGTGTAAGGGTTCTTCTTAGGCTCCCCTGTTTACAGGGGAGGCTTTAGATGTGCAGTTCTCTTAGGCTCCCCTGTTTACAGGGGAGCTGTCAGCCGTTAGGCTGACTGAGGGGTCATCCATCTATCATTCCACTGCTTCCGGCAACAGATACGCAAGTTGTTGACGGATGGTGTTGATTTCCTCCGTCGCGCCCTGTTGCTCCAATCGCTCCAGCGCGGTGCGGATGCGATGTACTGCGCGCTCCTTGTCGTCGTTCCAGAGAACCACGCGGTCGCGCTTAGTTTTCGCCTTCTTTCCCGTGGGCGGTGTCAGGCAATCAGGGCGGTCTGTGCCGCCGCGCTCTAACACCTTGCCGCGTACCACAGGGATACTTTTATCGGCATGAATGGCGAGGTTCACTTTTCCGCCAGCCACCCTTGCCACTTGAATCACAATGTTTTCGTTAATGGTGATGTATTCCTCAGGAAGTACCGTCAACTTGAGCATTGCGTGTTCCTTTCTGTTACACCGAAGTGTCATGTCATACTATTGTGGACACCCTTGCGGGCTTCGGACAAGGCCCATGTGGGAGTCGTCCTCTCGTTTTCCACCGGCACCATGCGGTGCGATGGACATTCACCGGTGTCCCAACCGGCAATATCTTCTTTTTTTAAGAAGCATTTAATGCAAAGTACTGTCCCAAGCCGAAGTGTTTGATATTCCGTGCGGCATTTACCTCGCGGTCATGCACCACACCACACGCAGGACAGACCCAAATGGGATGGTTTGTGCCAACCGCCTGCTCCATCGTGTACCCACAGTCGTGGCAAGTACGGGTAGATGGCGCATAGCGTTCGACAAAGATACAGGCTTTTCCCTGTTGTTCCAACTTGTACTGTAGGCATATACGGAACATTCCAAACCCGGCCTCCGGCACACGGCACGATTTTATCGTTTTCGCCATTTCGGTCAGGGCATCGGCTCTCACACACACGGCATCCCATGCGTTGGCTATCCGACGGGATTCCTTGTGGATGAAATCGAGCCGCTGATTGGCGATATGTTCGTGGAGTAGGCGGAATTTGTGAACTTGCTCTTGATAATTCTGGGAGCCAGGCTCCATTCTCGACAGCTTGCGCTGTATCTTGGACAGCTTCTCCTGCGAGGCTTGCAGCCAGTGTGGAGGGTCTGCCAGTTCTCCATTGTCCGCCACATAGAAGTGGGAGACGGAGTATTTCAAGCCCAGTGTCCGTTCCTCCGTCGGTACAACGGGGACAGGCGGTTTCACAGGACATTCATAGAGAATCGTGCAAAAATATTTGCCTGTGCGTGTCTTGTACACCGTAATCCGTCGGAGCTTCCATCCACTGCGTGGGCGGCGTGGAAAGATGGCTTTCACAATTCCAGCCTTCGTCATCCGAATCCCGTCACGCGTGGTATAGATGGTCGGTGGACTGGTGGGAAACTCGTGGTTGCTTGCCGTGAACGAATCACGGTCATCTTTCTTGCGCTTGAACTTGGGGTGGTGAAAACTGGTCGGATTTTTGAAGAACGAGCGAAACGCCTTCGCCAGTTGGTTGTATTCCTGCGTCAACGCCTGGTTATCGACCTCTTTCAAAAACGGCGACTCCCGTTTATACTTGGCAGGATACGGAATGAAGTGCGCCCCTGTTTCGAGGTAAAACCGCTGTTGGTCGGTCAGCATCTGGTTCCAGATGTATCGACAGCACCCAAAGGTCTTGTCAAACAGGGTGGCTTGTTCTTCGGTGGGTAACAGGCGGACTTTGATGGTCGTGAAGCGTGTGGTCGTTCCCTTGTTGGACTGCGTTTTCCTGCCAACCTTGGATGCCATATCGTTCTCCACTCCTCTCTCCCATTTCCTCCAAAACAAGAACTTACAAAAAGGTGTACTTTTTTGTAACTAAAAATTTTTCTTAAAAAATTTCAAAAACAGCCTTAACTATTGGGAAAATCAAACGATATAACAGGTGTAACAAGAAAAAAGACGGCTTACAAAAAAGTACACTTTTTTGTAAGCCGTTTACGCTATTTAGGGATGATTTTCGTACAATTTCGCCCGATAGCGGAAAGTCGCTAGGGGCATATTACATTCATCCAATAGGATGGCAACATCCCGCTTGCTATTATTCATGAGTTGTAGATTGTACTTTTCTTTTTTCAACGCTCGGCGACAAGGTTCTGTCCATGTAATAAAATTCGATAAAATAAGATTTCATTATATAAATGTAATAAACTTGACTGACAAGATGGAATATGCTATGATACCGATGTAAGGTGGTGTTTCTATGCTTCAATCCAATCTAAAAACTCGCGATTTGTACTTGCGCCAGCTCAAAGCGTTCAAAGACACAGAAATGATTAAAGTCATTACTGGTATCAGACGCTGTGGAAAATCCAGTTTGATGAAGCTAATGGCAAACGACCTGCGGCTCAACGGCGTAGAGGACAAGCAGATTGTTGAAATGAATTTTGAATCTATGCGCTTTTCCGAAATGACGGTAAAAGAGTTTTACAATTATGTCTCCGAACACATCATTGAAGGAAAAACGATGTACCTGTTCTTTGACGAGGTACAGCGAATCAGAGGATGGGAAAATGCGGTCAATTCCTTTCGTGTAGATTTCGACTGTGACATTTACATTACCGGCTCCAATGCCCATTTACTTTCCTCTGAACTGTCCACCTATCTCGCAGGACGGTATGTGGAGATTAAAGTCCTACCGCTGTCCTTCCATGAATTTCTTGATTTCCACGGATATAAGGTGACGGAGCGCAAGGCACCGACTGGTCAGCTGAAAAAGCGCATCATGGACGCTGATGGCGGAATATGCGATACTAGAGAATTGTACCAAGCCTATGCCAAATTTGGCGGTATGCCTATGCTGGCTGATATAGGTTTGGAACAGGACAAAGTGACCACCGCGCTGGATGGTGTGTATTCTGCTGTCGTAGTGCGTGATATTTTGGAGCGCGAGAAACGCAAGGGACAGCGAACGATTACAGATTCTCTGTTGCTACGCAAGCTGATGATGTTCCTTGCTGATAATATTGGCAACAGCGTTTCCGCTACTTCTATCGGCAATACACTGGTCAGCGAAGGCTTACTGGAGGAAACCAACAGAAAGGCCAAACCAGCTACCCACACAATTCAGGCTTATATCGAAGCACTGAAGGAATCCTTTATCTTCTATGAAATCAAACGCTTCGATATCAAGGGCAGGGAGTATCTCAAGACTTTAGGAAAGTACTACATTGTAGATATTGGCCTGCGAAACTATCTGCTGGGATATCGCGATGGAGATACTGGACACATTCTGGAGAATATCATATACTTTGAATTGATTCGTCGTGGCTACGATGTGGCCATCGGTAAAATCGACAACAAGGAAGTGGATTTCATCGCTACAAAGACAGATGAGAAAAAATATATTCAAGTCACAGAATCCATGCTGTCCCCTGAAACCAGAGAGAGAGAACTGGCATCACTAAGGAAAATTCCAGATAACTACGAAAAAATCGTAGTTGCGATGGAACCTGGTTTAGAACAGGATATAGAAGGAATTAAAATTGTGAATGCAATAGACTTCCTGCTCGAAGATGTGTGAGGTATGTGCTGCACAGGAAGAATAGCAACGGGTCAAAACGACTACAAAAAATAATAAGCCACAGATAAGGGAGTGTTGCAACATTGAATTACAACACTCCCCTACATACTACTCCCCAATCACGCGGCATTGATACGCTCAGCCATCCAAGAATAGGTAGTTACCAAATATTCTGACCAGTCCGAAATGAGCTGGTCCCAACTCTTTCCGAAAGTTTCTACAGGTGTATCATAATACACCGCCCACAGAGCCTGTTCCTCCCCTACCAAATCGACAATATAGTTGGCAAACGAGGTATGCGCCGCCAAGCCCTCTCTGCTTTTTACTTTGCGAAGTTGGTCGAAGTTCGCCACAAAGGCATCGTTCATATACCGCAAATCGGCGGAATCCTCCCAACAAAACGGATGTCCCAAGCCCACCGCCACAGCCTCCATAAAGCGAATCCGTTTCGCACCACCAGGCTGTGTCGGGTCTGCAGTATCAAAGGTATTTCGATTTTTCTCCATATTCCAGTATATCCGCAGGTCGCCTGTGCGTTCCGTGAAATACCCAGCAAACAATTCCTTGAGCCAGACATCCAGTACGGCATCGCGTGTCAGATAGTGGATATACTCGTGGGCATACGGGTCGTAGGAATACATTCGAATCAAGTTGTCGAGGAAGGAGTAAGTGGCACCGCCCTCCAGCTCCCCCGTACCGTCACGGATAAACAGGACATCCACTTTCTGTTCCGTATCCTCGGTCTCCAGATATCCTGCGATACGCTCCATTTCCTCCGCCTGTAGGCGGTAGGTGGCGACGAGATAACGGAAATTTTCATACCCAGCATTCAGATAATCGCCGACCCCTTTGAGCTGGTCATAAGTATAATAGCGCACGGTATAGTCCTTATGCACATAGTATACGCCATAGGGGTCCTCCCACACAACGCGCATCTCACTGCCGCAGGGATAAAAGGAAATGCCATCGAGTTCAGCATTTTCATACGGCTTCTTCCCATGTGCGACGAGATATTCATTCAAATAGGTGCGATACAGCGCGCCCGAATACTGCGTCAGTAGTTCCTGTCGTTCCACCTGCGTTAAGGACTGGTAGAAGTCAATGGCAAGTGTTTTCACTTTCGCCAAAGTATCCGTGTCGGCATATGCTGGCACAAAGCAGGCATAATTCATATCCAGATGGTAAGGCGAGTTTTCGCACAGCGTCAACGCCTGTTCCACCGTCACAGAAAGTTCTTCTGTGGGATAGCCAAGTTCCTGTGCCAAAACCGTACCAAACCCATAGTAGATACCGTAATTCACGGTATGTCCAAACAATAGTTGTCCCAACGCAACAGGAAACGCCTGTGTCTGGAGATTGTCATAGCCAATACACAGAACCCCGTCCCTTGCCCACGGGCTATAGTCGCCCTGACAAATCCGTATCCCACATGGTGCGGACAGCGCGCCGAACTGCTCCTCTACCAGTGCCATGACCCGTGTAATTTCCGCGATGGAGGAATGGATTTCCTCCTGTGTGATATCACTGGTAAACTGTAGTGTCAGTTCGCCCACGGTCGTTTCCACGCCGTTCTTGTCCTGATAGGACATCCCATATGGTTCCGAAATAGATATTACCACTTCCCTTGTATCTACCTGTGGCGGTGGCGTATTCTCGGCATCTGTATCGTCGTTCTGTTGGTTTCCTGCACTACAGCCAACAGCAAACAGTAGCATCGCCACCACCAATAGTTTTGTTAAATATCGAATCGTTTTCCTCATGGTAACTATCTCCTGAGTATCTTTTGTAGCATTAGAATCTCCGAAGCAAACTATACTGCTACTAGATTTATTTTTTCTTTGACCTATATGTGTCAATCGAAATTCCATTCTTGTCTTTCCAAGTCGTCCATCCATTATTGGAATGCCCCAAAACAACCCAACCTGCCGCACTAGGCGAATTGGCAATCACATCATCTTGAAGAATGTTATTTACAATCGGCGACACTTTTCGTATTTCAGGAATCCAACCCGTTTTTGTTGGTGCACACACACTCCCCTTCAACACAGTAAATATTCCATTTTCGACCCGCATTGTTGCTGATACTTTACCAAAACCTTTTACATTTTGATTAAGGTAATATTCACCATTGGGGACTAAAGCCCCGTCCGATTTCTCTCTATGCTGTTCAGTTGCAGTTGTAAATATTTCCTCTTTTGAAAGCTCCTTGGGAAAAATTTGTTTTCCCTCAAAAGAAGATAGCAATTGTATCACAAGATCCGCATCAAGCGCAAAAAGTTCAGAGTTAGGCACCTGACTTTTACTAAATATCTCATCCAAAAGCACTTCTTTTTCGTCGTAGTCCTCAACTTCAATGGCGAATTTGCGTTTTAATCCCACAACATTAAAATAGCCATTACGCTCAAGGCTGTACATTCTACTTTCAAAATTTTCGGTTCTAGTTTTTCCTATCTTAATAAGACCAGGAACAACCGTTGTCATCACATATATAATTCCTCTTGCCATATCGTTATCTTTCTGTAAAATTGGTTTAAGTTTTGACCTGAGATTATAAAATAACCCAAGATATCGCTAGATACCTTGGGCTATTGCAATTTATCAATCTAACGGCTTCATCGTTGGGAACAGGATAACCTCACGGATAGTATCGTTATTGGTCAGCATCATCACCGTGCGGTCGATACCGATACCCATACCGCCCGTGGGGGGCATACCGTACTCCAGTGCGGTGAGGAAATCTTCATCCATCATCTCAGTCTCATCGTCACCGCGCTCACGCTGTTCGACCTGCTTGAGGAAGCGTGCACGCTGGTCGATGGGGTCGTTCAGCTCAGAGTATGCGTTTGCCAGCTCGCTGTGGCACACGAACAGCTCGAAACGCTCCGTCAAACGGGGGTCCTGCGGAGAACGCTTGGTCAGGGGGCTAACCTCGACGGGATACATGGTAATAAAGGTAGGCTGAATCAGCTTCTCCTCTACGCGCTGGTCGAAGCAGGCATACAGGGCATTACCCCAAGTCTTTTCAGCGGCCTCTGCCAGTTCCACGCCAATCGCTTTTGCGGCGGCAACTGCCTCGGCATCATCGCTAATCACACCGAAGTCGATACCCACATACTCCTTGACAGCTTCCACCATGGTCAGTCGTCTCCAGCCGGGGGTCAGGTCAATCTTCTCACCCAGCCACTCCAGCTCATAGGTGCCGTGGATTTGCTTTGCGGCACCAGAGATGATACCCTCGGCAATATCCATCATATCGTGGAAGTCGGCATATGCCTGATACAGCTCAACCGAGGTAAACTCGGGGTTGTGCTTGGTATCCATACCCTCGTTACGGAAGATACGACCAATTTCATACACACGGTCCATACCGCCGACAATCAGACGCTTGAGGGGCAGTTCGGTCGCGATACGCATATACATATCGATGTCGAGGGTATTGTGGTGGGTGATAAAGGGACGGGCCGATGCACCACCAGCAATGGTATTCAGCACGGGGGTTTCCACTTCGATGTATCCCATATCATCCAGATAGTTACGCATATACTTGATGAACTGGGAACGAACCACGAAGTTACGCTTGACATCGGGGTTCACAATCAAGTCCACATACCGCTGACGGAAGCGCAGGTCGGTATTGGTCAGACCGTGGAACTTCTCAGGCAGAGGACGCAGGCTCTTGCTCAACAGCTTGACATCCTTACAGCGGACACTCATCTCTCCACGCTGGGTGCGGAACACTTCGCCAGTCACACCCACGATATCACCGATATCGTACTTCTTAAAGCGGTCATACACCTCGGCATCCATCTCGTCCTTACGGGCGTAGAGCTGGATACGGCCAGAACGGTCCTGCAAGTCGCAGAAGCTGACCTTGCCCATACCGCGCTTGCTCATCAGACGACCAGCAACGGTAATTTCACTGCCCTCCAGCGCGTCAAAGTTGTCCTTAATATCCGACGCATAGTGACTGACGACATATTTGGTTTCCACAAAGGGGTCCTGCCCCTCCTTCTGGAGCTGAAAGAGCTTCTCTCTGCGTACCTTGAGAATTTCAGAGAGGTCCTCCTGCACTTCGTTGGTATTCGGCATATTTTCAGCCATCTTGCTTTCCTCCTCTGTATCTACCGAGCATTAACGCTCGATTTTATCAATACGATACTGAATATCGCCTGCGGGGGCATTGACGGTCACAACCTGCCCCTCCTTGGCACCCATCAGGGCCTTGCCGAACGGGGAAGCATCGCTGATGACACCTGCCATTGCGTTCGACTCCTGACTGCCGACGATTTTCATGGTACGGCTCATGCCGTTGCTCACAGCGGTAACGGTGACAGTGGAACCAATCGTCACCTGGTCGCTGGGCATATCGCTCTCCCCGATGACAACTGCGTGGAGAATAATCTCCTCCAACTCAGTAATACGGGAATACAGCTTGCCCTGCTCATTCTTGGCCTCGTCGTACTCGCTGTTTTCGCTCAGGTCACCGAACCCTCTGGCGACCTTAATCATCTCTGCCACTTCATCACTGCGGGTGGTCTTGAGGTAGTTCAGTTCTTTCTTCAGTTCCTCCAGACCAGCCGCACTCATCTTATACTCGTTTTTCATGCTCTTTGTTATCCTTTCCGCTTATAAAATCGAAACCCTATCCGACGGATAGGTAGACTTCTCCAAACTAATACTTATTCTAAATAATGCTTGCATTATATAGATATTTTATACTTCTGTCAACAGGTAATTTCACCAAGAAAACGCTCCGCTGGCGCAATGCCCATCCCATGTAGGGCGGCGGCCAGTTGTTCCTGTGAGCAATTGTTCGCCACCTGTGCAGACAGGGCATCCTCTAATTGAATGGGCACTCTACCCCGTTCCTCTCCACCGGGATACAAGGTGCATAGTACGGGATTTTCTCGTCGCAACTCCACTCTCGGAGAAAACAGCACCAGTGCGTCTGCGCGTTCCAACTGGTCATGGGAGGGGGCAAGTACCAAGGATATGCCGTATTGCCGTCGCAACCGACTCGCTAAAGCCTCCTCCCCACTTCCCGCCGAGAGCAGTACATAGCGGTAGACCCGTGCCAACTCGCAAACCGTGCGCGCCAACTCCTCACTCACGGAATCACCGCTGACAGCAACTACCGCCTGTGTGGGTTGGATGCCCAACAGCTCCAATTTTTTCTGAACAAACCGCGCACTGAGCGCACGGCGCAACGGCATCGGGTCGACAGGGATAATACCACGGCGCAGGAACACCGCCGTATGGGGAAAATCCACAGGGAACACGGCACGGCGCACCCCCTGCTCCCGCATCCGTTCTGCCGCACGCGCGGCACGGCGTGTTGACAACATCCCACGCGCCCCTTTTCCCATATCGAGTACCAGAAAGGTCGCGCCTAATTTGGACTCGCGGACCAACTTGGCTTTTGCACTACTCTCCTCAAATTCGATATACCCCAGCATTGCGCCCTCCTCCGCTACACATAAAAACACTCTCCGCCTCAGTGTATGAAGCGGAGAGCAACAATATTCTGGATACGATATTACCAAGCCTTAATCCAACCAGGCAGGTATTTTTTCGGGTCAACGCGCTTGTTGTTTTCTACAATCTCATAGTGCAAATGCGGACCGCTAGAGATACCTGTCGAGCCAGTGACACCGATAACCTGTCCCTGCTTGACCACATCGCCCTCTTTTACGGAACGGCTACTCATGTGGGCATACAGCGTGGTATTGCCCTTACCGTGGCTAATAACGACATAGTTACCATAAGAGGAAACATAGGCGGAGGTAATCACCACGCCGTCCTTGGCAGCCAACACCTTACTGCTGTAGAACACGCCGCCGATATCCACACCTTTGTGGTTGGTAGATGCACCGGGGATACCCGTATTGCGTCCACCGTAGTCAGAGGTAATACGGCGACTGGTGGTGACAGGCCAGATATAGCCGCCGATGGTAGCTTCCCACTGCATCTGCTTGGCAAGCTCCTCCGTCTTTTTCAGAATCTCCTTTTGAATCCGTTCCTCCTCCTCATCAATCTGACGGAGCAGGTCTTCATTTTCCTGTATGTTCGCCTGCAACTGCTTGACCAATTCATTGGCCTCCGCACGCTGTGCGGCCAAATCCGCGTTCTGACTTTCCAGCGTACGCTTTGCCTCCTCTGCGGCATCTTTCAGTTCACCCTGATGGGCGAGTCTATCCTCAATCTCCGCTTTCAGATTTGCTAATTCTGTGAGAATCTTCTGGTCATAGTCGATAACCACCTGCACATCCGACAGACGGCTCAAGAGGTCGGAGAAATCCGCCGCGCGGAACAGCACCGACCAAAACGAGGGGACCCCCTCCTCCTCCATCGCACGGGCACGGCGACAGAACAGCGCGTAGGTTTCTTCCTCCTCGCGGCGTGTTTCATCCAGTTCATACTGTGACTGGCTCAATAGGGCCTCATACCCAGCAATCTGCTTCTCCGTATTGGCAATGGCCTCCTCCGTATTGGCAATCTGTTGGTCGAGAAGATTCCGCCGTTCAATCGCCTTGGAACGGTCATTTTTCAGCACAGAGGTTTGACTCTGAAGCTCTGACTGCCGTTTTGCCAAGTCCTTCGCCTCATTTTTTAGGTTATCAATCTCTTTCTGCGTGACAGCCTGTGCATACTCCACCATCGGCGTATAGTCTGACAATACCAATGATAGCACCAACAACGCGGCACACACCACACGCACAACACGATTCCAGTTCTTTTTCACCTGCACACTCCTTTCGTCGTCCGTTTTCCCTGTTACACCTGCAAGAACTTACGAATGGCAGCCAAACTGCCACCCACACCAATCAACATACCAGACCCCAAGAATACAATGGCAACATAATCTCGCATCTTCTCAAAGGGGACGACCGTAATCAAATGGATGGTATCACTGCTTGCGACAGACTGGGCAACTACCTCATACAGACCCCACTGCAAGAAAAAGCCGATGATGGCGGAGAACAGGCCCAGCAGGAATCCTTCATACACAAACGGCCAGCGAATAAAGCCGTTTGTTGCACCCACCATCTTCATAATCGCAATTTCGTCGCGGCGGTCAAAGGTTGTCAACTTAATCGTATTGGCAATAATAAACACAGAAACAATAAAGAGAATTGCAATCAGCGTGGCACATACAATACTCGCCACATTGCGGATGGTAATAAATCCCTCCGCCTCCTCCTCATAGGCATTCACATCTGCAATCCCCTCTATCTCTAACAGGGCGTTATATGTTTCCTTTAAGTACCCGATATCGTTCAAATCAATGGCAAAGCGGTGACGGAAATTGTCATCTGGCAGACCTTGAAACAGTTCATCCCCCTCATAGCGATTGCGGAAGGCCTCCGCCGCCTCTGCATTAGAAATAAAAGTTGCATTTCTCACATTGCTAATAGCGAGCAAGTCCGCTTCGAGAGCCATCGCCTGTTCGAGGGAGTACCCCTCCTCCACAAAGGCGAGCATTTGATTCTGCTCCTCCATCTCCTTGAGCATCTCGTTTGCATTGACCGCTACCAGTGTAAAAGTACCCATAATCAGCAGGCACGCCACGGTAATACCGACCGCTGCAAAGGACATAAATCCATGCTTAAAGAGGTTTTTTGCCCCCTCTTTGATAAAGTAAAAAACATTTCCCATTAAGGCTTCCTCCCGTAGTAGCCCTTGCCGTCGCTGACTACGCGGCCGCGTTCCAAAGTAATCACTCGTTTATCAAATCGGTCCACCAATCCGCGCTCGTGCGTCACCACTAAGACGGTTGTGCCCAGTTCGTTGATACGCTCCAACAGGCGCATAATCTCCAAAGAACGGGCTGGGTCGAGATTGCCCGTCGGCTCGTCTGCAATGATGGTATTGGGGTTATTCAGCAGGGCGCGTGCAATCGCTACGCGCTGTTGCTCACCGCCAGACAGTTCCGTAGGCAAGCGCGTCGCCTTATTTTCCAAGCCGACCAGTTCCAGACAATAGGGTACACGCTTTTTAATCTCTTTCCCACTGGCTCCCACAGCACGCATGGCAAACACCATATTGTCATATACTGTTTTTTGCTCAATCAGGCGAAAATCTTGAAAAATAACGCCAATCGTACGGCGCAGATAGGGAATCTGCCACTCACGGATATTCCGCAACGAGAAGCCATTGACCATCACGCGACCATCCGTCGGCTCCACCTCGCCTGTCAATAGTCGGATAACCGTGGATTTTCCGCTACCAGAGGGACCAACCATAAAGACAAACTCACCATCTTGGATTTCCAATGACAGTCCGTTGAGCGCGTGTGTACCACTTGGGTATTCTTTTATCACATTCGTCAAGCGTATCATGTTGTATGTTCTCCACTACTTCCACATTGTTCTAACAACTTCCAAAAAACAAGATACTTCCAAAGATTACAGGACAATCATACACAGAAACTGCACATTCGTCAAGCGTCCCCCGCCCTCTCTGCACGGAAATATTTGAAAGAAGTGCTACAAAAAAGGACTGTTGTAACGCCATGCACAACAGTCCCTCCCCTATCCTATCAAGCCTCGATGCCACGGCTGGCCAGATACTTCTTGACCATCAGTGCAACCTTAAAAGTAATCGCATCGTCAAACTCACGCAGGTCCAAGCCCGTCAGCTTTTTAATCTTCTCCAGACGGTATACCAGCGTGTTACGGTGGACGAACAGCTTGCGCGCCGTCTCCGAAACATTGAGGTTATTTTCAAAGAATTTATGAATTGTATACAGCGTTTCCTCGTCCAGCGAGTCAATCGGATTCTTCTTAAACACTTCCGACAGGAACATATCGCACAAGGTAGTAGGCAATTGATAAATCAGGCGACCAATGCCCAGATTTTCATAGTTAATGACACACTTCTCGGTGTCAAACACCTTACCTACTTCAATCGCAATCTGTGCCTCTTTGTAGGACTTTGCGAGGTCGCGCAGGTGGTTTGCTACCGTACCAATACCGACTACGACACGCCCCTCGACGCTGTTCCGCAGTTCGTCCTCCAAGAGGGAGGCGATACGCTGAATTTCTTTGTCTACAGACCCATCGCCCAACTGACGAATCAATGCCACATCGTTCTCGCCCATGCTCAGAACAAAGTCGCTCTGACGGTCGGGGAACAGCGTTTGCATCAGTTCCAACAGACTAGCATCTGTATTTTCCAACTGGCGCACCAAAAAGATACCACGGGACACCTCTGGCGCGACATGGAGTTCCTTTGCACGCAGATAGATGTCACTAATCATAATATTTTCCGAAATAATATTCTTAATGAACGAGCCTCTGTCGTGCTTCTCCTCGTAATAGTTCTTTGCGGTACTCAAGGAAACGACCGCCATGGCGCATACGCTTCGGCTGATTTCATCCTCACCCATTGCGAATACTGCATAGTCAAAACGAGAGCCCCAACCACTCAATGCGCGGAAGCATTTCCCGTCAATGGTCAACAGTGCGCCCTCTGCGCGATTGATTGCTTCTACATATTCCAGCCACTTGGCACCGATGAGTCCTAAATCGCTACAGGAAATAACGACACCTTCCCCATCAATCACACCTAAGACACGGTCAGTGGCCTCTTTAATCTGTAGGACTACATTTTGAAAGATTCTTCCCGACATATCGTTTCCCTCCATTGTACAAATTCACTGCAATTGTTTGTGCAATATGCCGTATCAATGGATTATATTATAGCGTGTCTTTTTTGATAATGCAAGATATTTTTTCTTTTTTCACCAAAAACCCTATGTTTTTTTTGGTGTATTCGTAGGAGGATTCCGAAATAAATGGAATTTCAAATATTTCCGCCGATGGATGCAATCTCCGCTTTTGTCAAAAGGCGGTAGGCACCGCGCTCCAGTGATGCATCCAGTTGTAATGCGCCCATTGACAGCCGTTTCAGATACAAAACCGTCGCTCCTCGGCTAGCAGTCATGCGTTTGACCTGATGAAATTTCCCCTCGCGCAGTGTAATCAGCACTTTCTTTCCATCTTCCAGAATCGTCAATCCTGCACTCATGCACTGCGTTCCATCCGCGAGGGTAATTCCTGCCGCGAACGCCTGTACATCCTTCTCCCCCAGTGGTGCATCCAGCTCTGCATAGTATACCTTATCTATATGGCTCTTGGGTGCCAACAGGCGGTGATTCAGTTCGCCGTCATTCGTCAACAGAAGCAACCCCTCTGTATCCTTGTCCAGTCGTCCTACTGGCGAGAGGTCTTGACGGCGCAGGTCTGCACTCAGCAAATCCAGCACCGTTTTCTGTCGTTTATCCTCGGTTGCGGTGAGAACGCCAGCAGGTTTGTGTAGCATCACATAGGTAAATTCCCGATAGCCGACATCTACCCCATCCACCTCGACACAGCTCACTGCAGGGTCGACTTTATCCTCTGCACTCCGCGCGGGAAACCCGTCCACTAGAACGCGTCCCTCTTTTATCAATAATTTTACCTCGCGCCGAGAGTATTTCCCCGTGGAGGCAATTAACTTATCCAATCGTTGCAGTGCCATTCTTGTTATCCTTTCGCAGTCGTATTTCATTCCTATTATATCATTTTTAGAAAAAAAGGCAAATCATTCCAGAGTGTCATTATTTATTTGCGTATTGTTCAAAAAATCTGTATAATTTCTTCATACTTTCTTCACAACTGCCCTGTATGCTAAGAGCAAATCAAGCGAAACTATAAGGAGGTTATCCCGTATGTATCAGGATAATCAAAACGACAGGAACCAAACGACGAATCAACCGAACCAACACGAATATCACTACAGCTACCGCCCCCCTTACCACTATGACGAACCGATGCACCGCGCTCCCGTGGAGGAATATGTCCCCAAGAAGCGCAATTGGACCAACCGCATTGTTGCGCTGGTTCTCTGTGGTACGCTTACCCTCACTGGCGCACTGGGTATCGCGCGCTACTTCGACAAGAAGAACAACAACACCCCAGCCACGCAGACACAGATTGCGGTCAGCGAGCGTCCCAAAGCAGATGTATCTACAGTAAAAGTCAGTGGTGGAAAGCAGTTGAGCTTTACCGAGATTTACGCCGCCAATGTTGACAGCTGTGTGAGCATCAATGTGTCCTCCACCAGCTACAACTTCTTTGGGCAGCCCGTACAAAGTGCCAGTTCTGGCTCTGGTTTCATCATCACCTCCGACGGCTACATCGTCACCAACTACCATGTTATCAGTGGCGGTACTAATGTGAGCGTCACGCTCAACAACGGCATGACCTACGAGGCACAGGTCATCGGCGGCGAGAAAGATTACGATATCGCCGTGCTGAAAGTCGACCCAGGCGAAACTGCGCTACAGAGTGTCGTTATCGGCCAGTCCTCCAATCTGTTGGTGGGCGAGGACATTGTTGCCATCGGCAACCCCCTGGGCGAATTGACTTTCTCCCTCAGTGAGGGCATCGTGTCCTGTCTGAACCGTGAAATCAATGTGGAGGGCACGCCGTTCAACATGATTCAGATTAGTGCCGCCGTCAACTCTGGCAACTCTGGCGGTCCCCTGTTCAACACCTACGGCGAAGTGGTCGGCATCGTGTCCGCCAAGTACTCCAGTTCTTCCTCCGGTGCCTCTGTCGAGGGTCTTGGCTTCGCCATCCCCATTGACGATGTGCTCTACATGATTCGCGACATCATGGAAAACGGGCAAGTCACCACGCGCCCCTATCTGGGTATCATGGCGGCCTATGACAGCCAGAGCGACCGCAGTGGGGTTCGTTCTGGTGTCTACATCGACAGTGTCATGGAAAACGGTCCTGCGGCACAGGCTGGCCTACAGGCAGGCGATGTTATCACCATGATTGGCACGACCACCATCACCAGTCGTGCTGACATCAACTCTCTCAGCAAGAGCTACCGTGCAGGCGACACCGTTTCCGTCACCTATGTACGCAACAAACAGGTATATACAACGACACTGACTTTCGGCAGTACTGCCGATGCACCTGCAACCACTTCCCAGCAGAACCAACAACAGCAAACTTCCCCCGACAGCTACTACGGCTACGGTGGCAGTTTGGATGATTTCTTCGACTTCTACTTCGGTGGCCGTGGCAACTACAACGACCCAGGCAACGCCGCATAACCAAGCGTTTCACTTTTCTCCTCTCTTTTTGAATAGTGCAGGGAGTGTTGCAACACCGCAGCACTCCCTGTACGCATTTTCTATTCTATGTTATTGAAACGGGTCAAGTTGGGTATTCTCATCAATACGGCACAGGAACTCAGCCAGCAGTTCAATGCTGTTCTCGACATCCTGCAAGTCGCACACCTCACTGGGGGAGTGCATATAGCGCAGAGGCAAGGACAGCAGAGCCGTCACCACACCGCTGTTGGCGAAGTGGATTTTATCGGCATCTGTACCTGTGCGGCCGACAAACGACTCAATCTGATAAGGGATTTCCTTGTCCTTGGCGCACTGCTTGAGCAGTTCGTTCACCTTGCGGTTTGCAATGGAGCTGTTACAGATGACAGGACCCTTACCCAGACATACATTGCCAGATTCATTCGGGTCGGTGCCAGGGTAATCCTGTGCATAGGTCACATCCACGGCAATCGCGACATTCGGATTCACCGCACTACCAGCCCAATGTGCGCCGCGCATGGTGGTTTCCTCACCGACCGTAGTGGCGGCATACACACCGATGTTGCAACCGCGTTCCTTGGCGCGCTTCAGTGCTTCGAGAATAATGAACGCGCCGCCGCGGTCATCAATGGCACGGGCACACAGCAGACCATTCAGCAGTTCCTCGTGGTAGGTATGCAGATGGATGGCATCGCCCTCCTGCACATACTGACGGGCATCTGCCTCATCCTTTGCGCCGATGTCAATGATAAGGTCGCCAGCTTTCAGGTCGCCCTTGGTCATCGCCTTATTATGCACCACTGCGCCGTAGATGGTCTTGGCGTAGCCGTGGACGACGACCTTGTGACCGGGATACACCCCTGCACGGACACCGCCAGCATTTGCTACGCGGAGCATACCGTTGGACTGGATATTGGTGACAATCAGACCAATCTCATCGATATGGCCAGCAAGCATCACCTTAAAGGTGGCATCGGGGTTGAGGATACTGATGACATTTCCTGTATAGTCGGTCACGATTTTATCGCAGTACGGGGTCATTTCAGCAATGACTTTCTTCTGCAACCCAATTTCGTTACCAGATACAGACATCGTATCTAACATGGAATAGAGAAATTCTTTGTTCATGGTGGTTTCTCTCCTTTTTGGTTGTTGCTTAGGATTATACCGCATCCAACACCATTTGTCAGCAAAAACTTCTCACGCAAAAGTCCATTTTGTCGGGTCCCTGTCCAGCTCTACCGCATCGGGGTAGGTCAGGTAGGGGGTATCAAAAGAGGTATCAAACCGCACCACATAGGGCACATCAAACGCCATAAACTCCCGACCATATTGGTCCGTCACCAGTGCGGCAAACACCAAGACATCTTCATCTGTCAAATTTTCCAGTACCAAATCTGGCACACGATAAAAGTCATGTTTCTCAAAGCCAATAAAACTTTCTGGTTTCTCACATGGTTGTACCCATGTAACTAATTTTTGATTACGGAACAATCCCAACTGGAACGATACAACTCGTGCGCCACCTTTCCCCTCACTCACGCTGTTGATACTGACATAACGATTTTTAATTATCAACTTACCATCCACCACATCCTCACCGAACAGATGCAGATGGTCCATGATTGACAATTCAGGGAAAGAGCCTGTGTACAGATACTCATAGGTATCCAATAGCTGTGTCTGGCGCGTGCCATCTGGTAGGACAAAGACAATGGAAACGGTAATATTGTCCGAGAGAGGGCAAGTCACTTCGGCAACAAATTTTTGTCCAACCTCCATGACCGCAGGCACGGTGACAATTTCTCCAGCAGTATCTACCACAAACTCCGCCGTCATCCCATCGACATAGGTTTTCGGCACCGCCCACGCGGAGAACACCGCCGTATTGTTCGTCAGTTCCAACCTTGCTAACGCGGAATTATATTCCGCAGTCAAGGCATTTTGCGCCTTTAAGATATCCTCGACACGGCTCGAAATACCGTTGATTTGGTTGTTCACGGTATAGCTGATATTGCCCACAGAATTTTGGAGCGAGGAATAGCGGTTGTCCAATTGGTCGAGCCGTGAGAACAGGCTGACAAACACGGCAATCAGTGCCACTGCTTTCACGACAGTTACCCAACCGCGCCGTTTTTTCGGGGCAGGTTGTGCGGCGAGATACCGTGACACAATCTCCTCCACCATCTTCAACTGCTCCTCGGTCAGCTTTGCCGTTTGTTCCTGCTGCGTACCAGACGGTGGTGTACTCTGTGGTGTCGGTTCCTCGACCCCCAATAACCACCCCACCGAAACACCAAATAGTTGCGAGAGCGCAATCAGTTTTTCGATTTCTGGCAGAGAGCTGTCCGCCTCCCATTTATAGATGGACTGTCGAGACACGCCAATCTCGATACCCAAGCCCTCCTGTGACAGCCCCAGTTCCTTTCTCTTTTGCGCGATACGCTGTCCCAGTGTCATACAAACCACTCCTTTCGCATACGATACTCTGTTTGTTCGACCCCAGTATACCAGTCAAATCGCGAAAAATCCACCTACCGCAGGCTGTCTTTTTGTCAACCAGCGGTTAGCAAACGCCTGATTTTCCTTGTCCCACAAAGAGCAGATGGTTTGTCATGCCCAAAAACTCTGGTTTTTCGCAGATATAGAAATGATAGCGCAGATACTGTTCATAGGATGCCTCATCCAGTCTATTGATGGTTTCCTGCAACAACTCACTCGCACCATCCGACGCAATTTCTCGGCAAATCTGAATCCCTGCACTCTGCAACACTTCTCTACAGCGGTCAACGGTGTGGAACACAAACGGGAAATCATCCAATCGAAAAGTTTCCTTGTTGTAGTCACCGTGACATAAATAATCGGGTTGTACCTGTTGCATGGTCAGAATCACCATATCATTTGAGATAAACGAGAAGAAGATATATCCATCTTCCTTACATACGCGCTTCGCCTCCGCGATGCAACGCCGTTTATCCTCCTCGCTGTGCAGATGATACAGGGGACCAAACAGCAACACCACATCAAACGCGTTATCTGCATAGCGACTTAAATCCAGCGCGTTGCCCTGTGTCAGGTCAACGGTATCACGCTCCATCAACTTAGCGCGAAATGCTTCGATGTTCGCGTCTGCCAGTTCCAAGGCAGAAACATGGTATCCCTTTCGCGCAAAGTACAAGCTGTACTCCCCTGCCCCTGCGCCAATATCTAAAATCTTCGCCTCTGGGGTCAGATATTCCTCGATACACTTGACGGTGGTGAGAAATTCCACCTGTGCGGCTTTCGACTTGTTCAATCGACTATTCTCGTCAAAACGGCGATAAATCTCCTGCACCAGAGCAGTATCATCTGCAAAGGTAACACCATCCATAAAGTGCTTCGGACGCTCCCAGTCACTCCGCAGAATGGCGTAGTGTGCGGTATCACAGAGGCCCTGATTATTTCTGTCGGACGCACGCATCGTTCCCTCGTACTTCATACCGCACTTTCTCATCACATCACCGGAGTGAGGGTTGTTGGGGTCGTGACGCGCTGCAATGCGGTGCATTCCCACCTCCGCAAACAGGAAATCTATCACC
Organism: Candidatus Pelethomonas sp.; assembly: GCA_045658885.1. Taxonomy (GTDB): domain Bacteria; phylum Bacillota; class Clostridia; order Oscillospirales; family Oscillospiraceae; genus Pelethomonas. The sequence continues at coordinate 45,879 of JAZOVU010000002.1, forward strand.
GCTTGCAGGGCCTCGGAGGTAATCCCCTGATGCCACCAACGCGCACCAATGCAGTAGCCAATCTCCGCCATATAGATATCTTCATCTTGTCGCACCACGCTGATAGAACCAATCGCTTGCCCAATCTCTTTCAGTTCGATAAGCCACTGGTAGTAGTTGTCCTGTTCGTACCCCTCCACCCAACTACCCACTACCATCTTCGTAACTTCCACACTCCCGTGTGTCGGCCATGTCAGGTACTTCGTAACGGCATCATCCGATGCCCAGTTATCAAACATCGTCTGTGCATCCTCGGCAACTGCACGGCGCAGAAGTAACCGTTCGGTTTCGATGCGTTGTGTCCCCTGATGTGTCAACATGATAATCCCTCCTCTTTCGGACGATACCGAATGTACTCCACGGATGTTTCCACCGTATCATATCGGGTTTCAAACTTCGTTCTTTTGGTATATTGGAACCCGCATTTTTCAATCACGCGTCTGGACTGGTTGTTTTGCTCAAAATGCCCCACGATGATGAAGTCCAGCTTCACCTCATCAAACAGCCATGTAATCACCGCTTTGACCGCCTCAGGCATCAAGCCCTGCCCCCAATACGCTTTGGACAGCACATAGCCAATTTCTCTCCCCTGCAACGCATCCAATTCGGGATAGTTCTCCTCGCAGTATGCCTCGATACCCAGCGAACCAATGACCTTGCCACCGTATTCCAGTGCAAAGATGTGTTTCCCCTCGATGAAATGCGACAGGATTACTCTGGACTCCTCGATAGTGCGGTGGGGATTCCAGCCTGCCATCTGACCCACGCCGTCCACACTTGCATACTCGTAGAAATCGTGCAAATCCGATTCTCTCCAGGGTCGCAAGGTAAGACGCGCCGTTGTCAGCACCACTTGGGTGATGTCAATTGCCTTGTTCATTTGCTTACCTCCTTAAAAAATAAAAAACAGTGCAAGCGGAAAAACTTTCGTTTCGGCTTGCACTGCATCTTTTGTAACAATCTATGGTTTGATTATCTCAAAAAGAGTACGACAATGTAAGCCCGCTCAAAGGGTGATTACCCTTTACCAAATGTGCCGTAAAGCCCCTGGCTTTAGACATGGGGATATAAGGCACACATTATTCCCTCGTAAAAGAGGGTAACAAGTTGCAATAGGGAGCGAAAAATGCTATACTATACCCATAGAAAATCAAACAATATA
>JAZOVU010000003.1:0-9010 GCA_045658885.1 Candidatus Pelethomonas sp.
TTCCTAAGACCGCTTGGCCTCCGACTTTCTCCCGCCGGATCACTTCTTTCAGGTCATCATCAAAGCGTGTGGGAAACAGTACAGCACCGTTTTCCGCTTTATACGGATCCCGGCACAGACAGGTGCGTATCCACTCTTTCATATCGTTCCTCCCGCAGAACTGCAAAAAGTCTGAAAGCACGAAAAAAGCGAGCACCTTTTCAGATACTCGCTTTAAGCGGATTACGGGGCTCGAACCCGCCACCTCAACCTTGGCAAGGTTGCGCTCTACCAAATGAGCTAAATCCGCATCTTTTGTGTGAATAACCCGGACTCACACATGCCTCCGGACGGAATCGAACCAACGACACGAAGATTTTCAGTCTTCTGCTCTACCAACTGAGCTACAGAGGCGTATCGGATATCGAAGATATCCGAGAGAAATGGCGACCCAGAACGGGCTCGAACCGTCGACCTCCAGCGTGACAGGCTGGCGTTCTAACCAACTGAACTACTGGGCCATTTCGTGGTGGGAACAACTGGACTCGAACCAGTGACCCCCTGCTTGTAAGGCAGGTGCTCTAACCAGCTGAGCTATGCTCCCGAATTTTTGTGTCGTCCGAACGACAAGGATTACTATAGCAGAAGGTTTGCGATTTGTCAACACCTTTTTTGAAATTTTTTTAATTTTTTTCAAAAAACTTTTAGAGGGCGTTTCCGCCCTCCAAAAATCAAATACGCTTCTCAAAATAGTAGAATGTGGAGTCCTCTCCTGCGGAGCGCATACACGAGGACAGCATCCGCTGGGAAGCGATGTTTTCCCGATAGCACTTCGCCACCAGACGACACAATCCGAGCGAATAGAGTGACCAGTGTGCGACGCAGGCAAATGCCTCAGTACCGTACCCCTGTCCACTGTACTCAGGCAAGATACGACATCCCAATTCCGCCTCACCGCGCGCATTGAAGCGGTAGAGCACCACTTCTCCGATAAACTTGCCATCCAGACGGACAGCAAAATTGATGCACAGCTTTCTGTCGAAATCGTGGTGCACGACATCGAGGAAATAGTCCTCTGTCAGCTCGCCACAGAGGTCCTGGCGGTAGTCATACCCCCACCAGCGGTTTCGTACATCATCCATGCACAGGCGGTTGTACGGCTCTTTATCGGCCTCTTTGATGGCATCTAAGGTCAGACGCTCACTGGACAGCGCAGGAATCTCGTCCACGGCATACAACTCATTCCGCAGGGTTATCCGCAGTTTCTGTCCCATCTCCGCAGGGAGATACTGCATCTTACTGGTGCGTAGCCCTTTGTCGCAGGCATCGTCCTCGCGGTTAATCCAGCGTAGACCACCGCTACAATGGGCGGCGAAAGACTGCACCATCGCAGGATAGACACCCTCGTAATTGGGCAGAGCCTTCTCAATATGGCAGATTAAGGTCTGGTCGCACACCTCGCCCAGCGAAATGGCAATCAACCGTCCATCCAGTTCGATTGCCCCCGCTTTCACCCAACGCTTTCCGATTTGGCGCATCATCTGCTGGGCATAGCACACTTCCTTTTTCGCAAGAATGGTGTCCTTGTTGAAAGTCTGGTGGTACTCCGCCCAGAATGTCTCCACTAGAGGCTTGTCCTCCGCCGTGAGGGGACGAAATACGGCATTAGAGTACAGCTTACGGAATTTATTGATATGGTTCCGCTGTCCACTGTAACGGCGGCCAGCAAAAGTTGCCAAGTCCTCTGCGTGGTAGAGATAGTCCTGCCACAGACGGACATTTTCCACAGTGGCATAGGGATAGCGGTTGAGCAGTCGCTCCCGTTCCACAATGGGAACAGGAAAGAATACAGGCAAGATACCTTTTGCCATGCACCACTCGTCAATCTGGTCGAGAGCCGCGTCTACATCGCCCGTGTTGGGGAGTGGCACAGGGACATTAAACATATACCCACCGTCTTCGGTTCGGGTGCGTACAATCAGACAGCCACAGCTCTCGGCATATTCGCTCTTGTAGTGATTCCGCCACATCAGTTTTACACCAACACTGTACTCACACAGGCGGTAGGTACAGTGTTGATAGTACTTGTACAGACGCGTGGCATCTTTCATCAGGATTGGGTAAAATTCTAGCATACCGATTGGTTCCTCACTTTTGGGGTGTTTCTACAATATGGACATTCAAATGGTTATAAGTCATAACAATACCGTCTTCGTCGAAGCAACGACGAATCTCCTCGAGGGACTGGAAGTGGGCATCCCAATAGTCCTCGGTCTTGGTCCAGAAACGGACACGGTACTCGATAGCACTTTCGCCATAGGTGCTGATAACCACCGCAGGTGCAGGGTCGTTTAACACGCCCTTGACACGAGATACGGCTTTCAGACAAGATTTGCGGACATCCTCCGTCGCACAGTCGTAGGACACACCGATGGCGTGGTTGGCACGGCGAACACCGAGGGTCGTGTAATTGATAATCTTGCCAGCCACCATCGTGCTGGTGGGGAGCATAATGCGCTGACCATCGGGGGTATCCAACTTCACATGGGTCAAGCTGATTTCAGCGACCGTGCCTTCCCCGTCGCCAGTGCCGACATAGTCCCCCAAATCAAAGGGACGAGAGAAGAGAATAACCAGACCACTGGCAATATTGCTCAACACATCTTGCACAGCCAGAGAGAGCGCGAGACCGAATACACTGACCAGAGCAATCAAAGAGGTGACAGGGATGCCGAAGCTATCTGCTACGACCAGAGCTGCCAAGACATATAGTAGGACCTTGATGGCGGAAACGATGTATTTCTCCACCTTGGGGTCACACTTTACCTTGGCTAGGATGCGGTTGACGAGAGTGGTAAGTAAGCGCATGACAATCATGCAGACTAAGAGGGTTACAAGACCACTCAACAGTCGTTCCAGTGTCATTGCGCCGATGCTTTTTGTCATAACCTCAGACAAAGTGGAAGTATCAATTCCCATAATTTAGTTTCTCCTTTCTTTTTGCGGAATATTCCAAAAAATTCACCCAATCTCTGTCGATGGTAGCATATCACACTTTTTCTGCCTTGAGAAGTACAAAATGTACTATCTTGTCGAGAGTATGACAAAAACCTAAAAAAATCCAAGAAAAAATCCAATAATTCCAGTCAACTTTTACAAAAATGACCGAATATGCGGAAAGATTGTTTTCTTTCCCTGTATTTTCGTGTAAAATGATGGAACACAATACTGAATAGGAGGAGAATTTTATGGATAAATTCTTCAAAATCTCCGAGCGTGGCAGTACCCTCCGCGCAGAGATTGTCGGTGGTATTACCACTTTCTTTGCCATGGCGTACATTATCTTCGTCAACCCCGATATGTTGAGTGTCGCTATGGGCGAGGAAATGCGTACCCCCCTGCTGGTTGCCACCTGCGCCAGCGCAGCCATCGGCTGTATTCTGACGGCGATGCTCGCCAATGTACCCTTCGCACAAGCTCCTGGTATGGGTCTGAACGCCTTCTTCACCTATACTGTCTGCCTCGGCATGGGCTACACCTGGCAGGAAGCTCTGGCCATTGTTCTGTTGAGTGGTCTTATCTTCCTTGTGATTGCCATCTCCCCCCTGCGTAGCAAGATTATTGCCTCTATCCCCGCCTTTATGAAGAGTGCCATCAGTGCTGGTATCGGTCTGTTCATCGCTTTCATCGGTCTGCTGAATGTGGAACTCATCTCCTTCGGCTCTGGTGTTCCCGCGCTGAACTTCGCTGGTAATACTGCTGGTCTGCTCGCGCTGATTGGTCTGCTGATTACCGCTATCCTCATGGCATACAATGTCAAGGGTGCCATTGTCATCGGTATCATCGCCACCACCCTCATCGGCTTCCCGATGGGCGAAACCAAATTACCCGAAACACTGACGATGGAGGGCGTGACGCTTGCTCCCCTGTTTATGAAGTTAGACCTCGGCGGTGCTTTCTCCAAGGGCATCCTGCCTCTCATCACCGCAGTTATCAGCTTTACGATGGTTGACTGCTTCGATACCATCGGTACGCTCATCGGCACCGCCACCAACGCTCGTATGACCGACAAGCACGGCAACTTGCCCGGTGGCGACCGTGCGCTGATTGCCGATGCGTTCGCTACCTGCTGTGGTGCTTGCATGGGTACTTCCACCATCACCACTTTCGTCGAGTCCTCCACTGGTATCTCCGAGGGTGCACGCACGGGTGTCAGCTCTCTGGTGGTCGGCGCGATGTTCCTCGCCTCCATCGCAATCGCACCCATTGCTGGTATGATTCCCTCCGCCGCCACCGCACCTGCACTGATTATCGTCGGTGTTCTGATGATTAAGGGTGCTGTCGAGGTCAACTGGCACAATCTGGAAGAAGCCATCCCCGCTTTCCTGACTATTTCCATGATGCCCTTCGCCTACTCCATCTCTGATGGTATCGCCTTCGGCTTTATCAGCTACAGCGTCATCAAGGTTGCTCGTGGCAAGGCTAAGGAAGTGCCTGTTCTGGTGTATGTCATCTCCGTGTTGTTCATCCTCAAGTATATCCTCACCAATATCTAAACTTCTCTTATGGGGTCGGTGCAACACGCATCGACCCTTTTTATTCCATCCGAGTCACCGATGGCGACCCACCTTTCCTGACCATAAGGGGAGGTTATCTCCTTCAAATTCCTACTTCCCAAGAGGATAGAGAGGGTGTATAATAGGAGCAACTACATAGAATGGAGAACAGTATGCGATGAAATCCTTATTTTCTCGCGGGGCGCGTGCGCAACACCCCATGACAGAGGGTCCCATCTGGAAGGGGCTCATTTATTTTGCGATTCCCATTTTCATGGGCAATCTCTTTCAACAGCTCTACAACACCGCCGACACCTTGATTGTCGGCAATTTCCTCGGCAAAGAGGCATTAGCGGCGGTCAGTTCCTCTGGCAATCTGATTTTTATGATGGTCGGTTTCCTACAGGGCATGGCAATGGGTGCCGGTGTCTTGATTGCCAAGCACTACGGCGCAAAGGACTACACGCGGATGCGTACCGCTATCCACACTGACCTCGCCTTTGCTTTGGTGGCTGGTATTGTCCTGACGATTGTTGGTGTTCTGGTCACGCCTACCATTTTGCAGTGGATGGGAACGCCAGAAAATGTCCTGCCCAACTCCGTGGCATATTTCCGCACCTACTTCCTTGGCAGTCTGGCATCGTTTCTGTACAATGTCTGTACGGGCATTTTGCAGGCGGTCGGTAACAGTCGCTACCCACTGTACTGCCTGATTGTGTCCTCTCTCGTCAATGTGGGACTGGATATCCTGTTTGTCGGTGTTTTGGGATTCGGTGTTGCCTCAGCAGCGGCCGCCACGGTCATTGCTCAGATTATCTCCGCTACCCTGTGCATCGTGAAACTACTCACCACAACGGAGCCGTATCGCGTCAGCGTCCGCGAAATTCGCTTGGAACTGCCTGTATTGCGCCAGATTATCAATCTCGGTCTCCCCTCTGGTGTCCAGAACTCGGTCATTGCTTTCGCCAATGTTCTGGTGCAGGCAAACATCAACGCCTTTGGTGACAGTGCCATGGCAGGCTGTGGCTCGTACTCCAAGTTGGAGGGCTTCGCATTTCTGCCTGTGACCTGTTTCTCGATGGCACTGTCCACATTCGTCAGCCAGAACCTCGGCGCAAAACAGCACGACCGTGTGAAGAAAGGTGCCAAACTCGGCATGATTTGCGCCGTCTGTACTGCGGAGTGCATCGGTGTTCTGTTCTGGATTTTTGCACCGTCCCTGATTGGGTTGTTCAACGACGACCCCAATGTGGTACAATTTGGTGTGATGCAGATGCGCGTCATCTCTCTCTTCTACGGTCTGCTGGCACTCAACCACTGCATGGCGGGTATTCTGCGTGGTGCAGGTAAGGCGATGGTTCCCATGATGGTCATGCTCGCCTCGTGGTGTCTGTTGCGTGTGACCTATATCACGATTATGGTGCGTACTTTTGGGCACATCGCCGTGATTTTCTCTGCCTACCCTGTTACTTGGACCGTCAGTGCCATTATCTTTGCCATCTACTACAATAAGGCGGATTGGCTCCACGCCTTTGACCGTCTGGACGCAAAAGCCCACTAAACCGTGAGAGAAAAAGAAAGGATACTCCCTATGAAAGTTTTATTGCTCAACGGCAGTCCCCACGAAAAAGGCTGTACTTACACCGCACTGCATGAGATTGCCACGACACTGGAAGCTGATGGTGTTGAGGCGGAAATCCTGTGGTTGGGAACGGACACGGTCAAGAGCTGTCTGGCGTGTGGTGCGTGTCGCACCCTGCGCAAGTGCGTCCACGACGACATTGCCAATGTAGTCATCGGCAAGCTCAGTGAATGCGACGGTCTGATTATCGGCTCCCCTGTACACTATGCCGCCGCCTCTGGACAGGTCACAGCGGTGATGGACCGCGTATTCTATGCCGCCTCTGGCCTGTTGCGCCACAAGCCTGGCGCGGCGATTGTATCCGCCAGACGCGGTGGTACGACAGCCGCCTTCGACCAACTCAACAAGTATTTCACCATCGCACAGATGCCCATTGTTTCTTCTCGCTACTGGAACATGGTACACGGCAACACCCCCGAGGAAGTCATGCAGGACGAAGAAGGTATCGCTATCATGCGTACCTTGGGACACAATATGGCATGGCTCCTCAAGTCCATTCAGGCAGGCCGCGATGCAGGTCTTGCACCGCCTGTCAGGGAGCCTGGTGTGTGGACAAACTTCATTCGCTAAATCAAAATTTTTATATAACGGAGGAAACAGCTATGATTCTGAGAAACGGAACCGTCTTTGACGCAGTACATCCCGAGAGCTATGTCGCGGATATCGCCGTACGCAACGGCAAGATTGCCGCCATTGGTGTGAATCTGCCCGCCGAGGAGGGCGAGCAGATTGTCGATGTGGCTGGCAAGAATGTCTACCCTGGTCTGATTGATGCACACAGCCATCTGGGTCTGGACAACTACGGTGTTGGCTGGGAAGGCCACGACTACAACGAGATGGGTGACATCCTCTCTCCCCAGTTGCGCGGTATGGATGGTTTCAATCCCATGGAACGCGGTGTTCGCATGGCACTGGAAGGTGGCGTTACCTGCGTGGGCACCGGCCCTGGCAGTGCCAATGTCCTGGGCGGTACTTTCTTCGCCGTCAAGACCCACGGCAAGTGCGTGGACGAGATGATTGTGAAGGATGCTGTCGCCATGAAGTGCGCCTTCGGTGAGAACCCCAAGCGTTGTTACAAGGACAAGGGCAACAGTGCCCGTATGACCACCGCCGCCAAACTGCGTGAGATGCTGTTCAAGGCGCGTGAGTACGCCGCCGCCAAGGATGCCGCAGAAAATGATGCCACCAAGGCACCCAAGTTTGACATGAAGCTGGAGGCACTCCTCCCCGTCATTCGCGGTGAGATGCCCCTCAAGGCACACGCCCACCGTGCCGATGATATCTGCACCGCCATCCGCATCGCCAAGGAATTTGGCGTGAAGATGACGCTGGAGCACTGCACCGAGGGTCATCTGATTCCCGAGCAGGTGAAAGCATCTGGCTTCCCTGCTGCTGTCGGCCCCACCCTCACCAACGCCTCCAAGATTGAGCTGGCAAACAAGAGCTTTGAGACCCCTGGTGCCCTCGCCCGCGCTGGTGTGCAGGTCAGCATCATCACCGACTCCCCTGTGATTCCTCAGCAGTATCTGGGTATGTGCGCTGGTCTGGCAGTCAAGGCTGGTATGGAGCGTTTTGACGCACTCAAGGCCATCACCATCCACCCTGCCAAGCATCTGGGTATTGCTGACCGTGTCGGCTCTTTGGAAGTCGGCAAGGATGCAGACATCGTGGTTGCTGATGGCGACATCTTTGACAGCAGTACGGTTGTCACCACGGTATTGCTCAACGGCGAAATCGTTGTCGAAAATTGACACTCCCCACGGCTAAAGCCGTGGGATTCTCGGCTCAACCACCACAGCCTGCACTAGCGAGGTCTTACACGGTGTCCCCGAGCGTATGGGTTCGGGTGTGTCCCACCCTACCATATTATTCTAGCTACGCTAACAGGCGCAGCCCTTCGTTGAGAATGTTCTTTGCGGCGTTGCAATCTCTGTCGTGGACAGTACCACAATTCGGGCAAGTCCACTCTCGCACCGAGAGGTCTTTCGTCCCAGACCACTGTGTACCACAAGCAGAGCAGAGTTGACTGGACGGATAGAAGCCGTCAATGACAACAAGCTTCTTTCCGTACCACTCTGCTTTATATTCCAACTGTCTGCGAAATTCTCCCCAACTTGCGTCCGAGATAGCCTTTGCTAAGCGATGATTCTTCACCATATTCTTTGGTGCAAGATTCTCGATGCAAACCACATCGTTTTTACGGAGCAATTCTGTAGACAACTTGTGCAAGTGGTCTTTGCGCTGATTGGTGATATGCTCGTATAGTCTTGCTACCTTACTGCGTGCTTTCTCTCTGCGCTTGCTCCCCTTTGTTTTTCGGGAGAGCTTTCGTTGCAGACAAGCCAGCTTCTTTTCAGATTTAGCAAGATACTTATGGTTGGGGTATTCTGTACCATCGGAAGAAACAGCAAAGGACTTGATACCCATGTCCAGACCTGTGACTGCACCTGTAGTGGGCAACGGTTCTATTTCTACCTCCGTACAACACAGAGATACAAAGTACTTCCCACTCGGATTTCTGGAAACGGTAGCAGACAGGATACGACCCTTGACTGCTTTCGAGATACGGCACTTCACCTTGCCCAACTTCGGGAGCTGTACTGCGTTGTCCAATACCTTGATGTTTGTTCCAACACATTTGCTCTTGTAGCTTTGCCGATGGCTGTGCTTGCTCTTAAAGCGAGGATAGCCAGGGTTCTCGCCTCGCTTTACCCGTCGGAAGAAGTTCTGGTATGCTGTATCCAAGTCTTGCAAAGACGATTGCAGTGATGTAGAATCCGCTTCTTTAAGCCACGGAAACTCCTGTTTCAGTGCAGTGAGTTGCTTGTCCTGT
>JAZOVU010000004.1:0-8799 GCA_045658885.1 Candidatus Pelethomonas sp.
GAGTATCAGGGGATTGGGTATCGACATTTACCCAGCAAGTGGAATTTCACCACTCTAATCGATTTAACAGTTAAACAACTTTCGTTGTTCCGCTAACTTGTTTTCCTTTCGGAAGTGTTTCGTCAGCGAACAAGTCGCACGTCCATTTTCAAAAGTCCTAACTCCTCCAGCGTGACCATGGAGTACTGACAGACCATCGCTTCATCATTTTTCGCCAGAGGGACATAGGTATAGACAGGATTTTTGGTAATCACCACACCAGCGGCATGGGTGGAGGCATGGCGTGGCATCCCCTCCAGTGCCATTGCAGTGTCGATGAGTTTTTTCACCTGTTCATCCCCGTCATAGAGGTCTTTCAAGGGCTTACTGAGGCGCAGAGCGTCGGCGAGCGTGATATGCAAGGTAGTCGGCACTTGCTTTGCCACCGCATCTACATCCGCATACGGCATATTGAGAACACGCCCCACATCACGAATCGCACCACGCGCCGCCATCGTACCAAAGGTAACAATCTGTGCTACACGGTCCTCGCCGTACTTCTCACGCACATAGTCCACCACTTCACCGCGCCGTGTATCGCCAAAATCCATATCAATATCTGGCATAGATACGCGCTCTGGGTTCAAAAATCGCTCAAAGTACAAGCTGTACTGCATGGGGTCAATATCCGTAATGTGTAGACAGTAGCTGACCATACTCCCTGCCGCACTACCGCGCCCAGGGCCGACTGGTATTCCGCGTCCACGCGCATAGTTGACAAAATCGGATACAATGAGGAAATAATCGGTAAAGCCCATTTTTTCAATCATATCCAGCTCATAGTCAAGCTGTTGATGATAGTCTGGATGTTGGTTGCCATACCGTTCCACAAATCCCGCTTCACACAGCTTGCGGATATAACTTTGCGCCGTTTCCCCTGCTGGTACGGCAAACTCTGGCAGATGGTAAGTGCCAAAAGTAAATTCCAGATTGCACCGTTCTGCAATCTTTTCTGTATTGGTCAGCGCATCGGGGTACTGCGAAAACAGTTGCTCCATCTCCTCGGTGGAGCGCACATAGAAATTGCGTGGCTCATAGCGCATACGGTTTTCATCGTCCACCATCTTGCCTGTCTGGATACAGAGTAGAACATCGTGGCTCTGGGCATCCTCTGGCGCGAGATAGTGACAGTCGTTGGTACACACCAACGGAATCCCTGTCTCCTGCGACAGACGCAACAGCGCACGGTTGACCTCTCTCTGGTCGCGAATCCCGTGGTCCTGCAATTCCAGATAAAAATTCTCAGCTCCGAAAATTTCCTGTAACTCCAGCGCAGACGCTTTCGCACCCTCATAATTGCCCATCAAAATCCGTTTGGGGATTTCACCCGCCAGACACGCAGACAGGGCAATTAACCCCTCGCTGTGGGCGCGCAACAGGTCCAAGTCCACGCGCGGTTTTCCGTAGAACCCCTCGGCAAACGCCTTGCTGACCATATAGCTGAGGTTGCGATACCCCTCCTCGTTCTTACACAGCAGAACCAAGTGCCGACTCTCCGCGTCAAACTCATGTACTTTATCAAAGCGCGTGCGCCCTGCTGGGGCAACATACACCTCACAGCCGATAATCGGCTTAATCCCCTCCTGTTTACAGGCGCGATAAAAGTCAATCGCACCGTACATCACGCCGTGGTCTGTCACCGCAACGGCAGTCTGTCCCAACGCTTTAACACGCTTTGCCAGACCGTCAATACGACAAAACCCATCCAACAGGCTAAATTCTGTATGCACATGAAGATGGACAAAACCCATACCAGCCACCTCCCTTTGTCAGTATTAAAGTTCTGCGTTATGCCTCGTCGAGCATCTGCTCAACGAGTTCAGTTGCGGCGGTAATATACACCGCGCAGTTTTTCTCTAAGCCCAGTTCCATCGCCGTGGGGCTCTGCTCCGCCGCACAGGGCAACTCTTTGAGCGTGACACAGCGCACTTCAGGGAATTTCTCGCGCCAACGGCGGTTAAACTCTCTTGCCTTCTCTGCGGCAAACTCTTTCGCCGCCTGGTCCTCCGCTACGGCGTGGGGCCACTTTGCGCCCAACACGGTAATGGCACCGCTGATAACACCGCAGATTTCTCCACTGCGGAAGCCACCGCCGAAGCCACTCAACAGCGTGGCAATCTGCTCCTCGGGCAGTCCAATAACATCAGAAAACGCACAGGCAACAGCCTGTGCGCAGCTGTATCCTCTCTCGTGGTAAGTATTTGCCAGTTCAGCACGCTTAGACATCGTTGTATCCTCCGTATTTTTGGTATTTTTGATAATGTAATATTTTTTATTGTTTGGAAAGGGTAATCAATTTTCGCAGTCTGTGATTCAGACAACTTTTGGACACAGGTGGGTCAAATTCCGCCGCCAGTTCTGCCAAGGTCAACTCTGGATAAGTTTCGCGAAGAATAATCGTCTCTTTGAGTTTATCTGGCAGACCTTCGACACGGTCCAATTCGTACAGCTTCCGAATGGCCTCCAACTGCTCCTGTGCGGCATCCACCGCTTTATCCAGATTGGCCGCCTCGCAGTTTACACGGCGGTTGACCGCATTGCGGAGGTTCTTTTCCACACGCAGATTCATCAACTGCATCGCAGAAACAGGCGCGCCGACCGCGGTGAGCAAATCTTCAATCTGGTCACAGTTCTTAAAGTAGGTTACTTGGTACGCACCGCGCGTGACCTGTCGGGGCGCGTGGCCCATATCGGTCAATAATGCCTGTAATTCCCGACTGGCCTGTGCGTGGCTGGTCGCCAACTCTAAGTGATAGTGTTTGCTGGGGTCGGTAATACTGCCCCCCGACAGGAATACCCCGCGCAAAAAGGCAGACCGACAGCATTCCTCCTCCAACAGTCCAAAGTTGATATGCAACACGGGACTTTGGCAGGGGTCATACCCGAACGCCTCCACAATACAGCGGAGTTTTTCGCTCTGGGTAATCTGAAAGATAAATTTTTGTTCCTCCTCACGCGGTACACGGTCAAAAGTCACACCAAAAGCGCGTTCCAACAACTTGGGCAGTCGTTGGGCAAAGGCTTGGCTCTCCGTAATAATACGGATTTCTCGTGGCGTAAAGGTATGACAGCACAAGAATACACCGTACATCTCCGCGCAAGCACAACAGGCACGGACCACCGCTGTGCGACACAGTTCATTTTTCACTTCGCCCGAAAAGGACATATATCCTCCTCCTTATTCTTTATGGTACTTCCCTGCGCCTGCGATACGGACGCAACTGCGCGCGTGCAATTCCAAGAGGGCTGCCGCCAGCAGTTCAGCATCGTGGCGCACATAGCCATTGATGACACTGGAGACAGGTCTGCTTATCAGCTCCACGCCCAATGCCGCACACGCCTGCCTATCCACGCGCACAGGTTCCGCGCCCTCTAAAGTCGCATAGCGTTGACACACTTGGTCTGGAATGTGCAGACTGTTGACCAGACTGAGGGAAAACAGACCAGGCGCAGAGTGTTCAAACAACGCGCGGATGTGGTCGGCGTGGGAATATCCCTCCGTTTCCCCCTCCTGTGTCATCACATTGCCGACATAAATTTTCAAAGCATCCGCCGCAAGAATGGCATCCGTTATCCCGTCTACCAATAGATTCGGAATGATACTGGTGTATAAGCTACCAGGTCCCAGCAGAATCATATCAGCAGTACGGATGGCATCGAGGGCTTCTGGCAGGGCGGTAGGACGCTCCGGGAGCAGTCGCACGCGCTGTATCCGACACTGCTCCTGCTTTTTGCAAAGAAATATCTTCGACTCCCCCAGCACACGCGCTCCATTTTCAAATTCTGCCTCTAATTGCACATCCGCAGTCGTCACGGGCAATACCCTGCCAGTAATGGCAAGTACTTGACTCATACTGCTGACCGCCTGCTCGAAACTCCCTGAGATACCGTTGAGGGCCGCTAGAAACAGATTGCCAAAACTTTGCCCACGCAGAGAACCCTCGGTAAAACGGTAGTGGAGCAGGTCGCTCATCAGTGGCTCCACATTGGCGAGGGCCTCCAGACAGTTGCGGATATCGCCAGGAGGCAACATCCCCAACTCCTGCCGTAGAACACCCGAACCACCACCGTCATCCGCAACCGTGACAATGGCCGTGATATTGTTTGTATACCGCTTGAGGCCGCGCAACATGGTACTCAGTCCCGTACCGCCGCCGATGGCAACGATACGCGGACCTTTTCCACTGGGGCCATGATATAGCTCTGTCATATTGTCCTCCTATGACCGCGTCATATCACGATGATTTTCCGCAACAGGATAGCCGAGAGAAGTTATGTACTCGCTCAGTGCGTGGGTCACAGCGACCGAACGGTGGTGTCCACCGGTACAGCCGATGGCAATGACCAACACCATTTTTCCCTCCTCGCGGTACCGTGGCAACAGATAGGCAAGCATATCTTTCAACTTTTCCATAAACACAGTGGTTTCTTGGAAAGAAAATACATAGTCGCTCACAGGCGCATCCAGTCCCGTCTGGTGGCGCAACGCGTCAATATAGAACGGATTGGGCATAAAGCGAACATCGAACACCAAATCCGCCTCCATCGGCAGACCGTGCTTAAAGCCGAACGACACCAAACTCACGGTCATTTCTCCTGTGTCCGAGCGTCCGCCGAACATCCGTGTCAACTCCCCTTTAAGTCGTGCTGTGGAAAAGGTGGTGGAGTTAATCACGGCATCCGCCTGTGCGCGCACCCCAGCCATCAATGCAATTTCCCGATGGACTGCCCCCTCCAAGGAACCTGCCTGCTCCTGTAGGGGATGGGCGCGACGGCTCTCCTTGTAGCGTTTGATAATCGTGCTGACATCCGCCTCCAAGAACAACAGTTTACAGTCGTACTCCTTGCGCCGTAGTGTTTCCAATACTCTTAGGAACGCATCAAAATTATCTGCAGTGCGGACATCATACACCAGTGCCACACGGCTGTAACGTCCACCGTTGCCAACCGCACAAAATTCCGCAAACTTCAATATCATCTCAGCAGGCATATTGTCGACAATGTAGAAGCCCATATCCTCCAAGAACGAGGCGGCTTTACTCTTGCCACTGCCGGAAAGACCAGATATCAATAAAATTTCCACACACTTCTCTCCTCTCTCCCTCGCCCACTCAGCCGATGACTTTGACCTCTGGCTCCAACTGCACACCTGTTTTCGTCAAGACGATGTTCTGAATCTCCGCAATCAGTGCCAACACATCCGCACAGGTCGCATTTCCCACATTGACAATAAACCCTGCGTGTTTCTCGGAAACCTGTGCGCCACCGATGGTCCGTCCTTTCAAGCCACACTGTTCGATGAGCGCGCCTGCAAAATGCCCCTCGGGGCGTTTGAACACACTGCCTGCACTGGGGTACTCCAGCGGTTGCTTGTCGCGTCTACGGCCGATGAAATCCTCCATCTGCGCCCGAATCTCTGCTTCTACGCCCTTCTGTAACTGGAGCGTAGCCCCCAATACCACGCCGTCGTGGTCGGTAAAATAGGTGTGTCGATAGGCAAGTGCTAACTCGTCGCGTGTCATACGACACAGCCCTCTGTCGGGAAGCCATGCCGTCACTTGTGACAACACATGGGACATCTCACCGCCATACGCACCTGCATTCATACAGACCGCACCGCCCAAACTACCTGGAATACCGTGGGCAAACTCCAGACCTGTTAAGCCGTGTTTCATCGCAAAGACTGCCAACCGCGCCAACGACACACCAGCCTCGGCATACAGCGTCGTATCATCTACCTGTGTTATCTGTTGCAATTCGCCTGTGTGAATCACCAGTGCATCAATACCGTTATCGGACACCAAAAGATTCGACCCGTTGCCCAGAAGCAGATACGGATACCCCGCACCGTGTACCAGTGTCAAGAGGGCAGACAGCTCCTCGCTACTGCGTACCTGTGCCATACGGCGCGCAGGACCGCCAATCCGAAAAGTGGTGTGTGCGGCCATCGGCTCCTCTCGCAACAGCGAGAGATTGGGCAACATTTCCGCGCACTGCGCGTCAAAACGCTCAAACCATGCTGACATGGACATTTACCTCACTATCCCTTACTGTTGCAGGCCCAACAGTGCAGCACCGATAATACCTGCATCATTGCCGAGCTTTGCTTTGACCAAGGTGGTATGTCGCTGTGCCTCGCGTCCAAAACACATCGTAGACAGACGCTCGCGCAAGGGGAACAGCAGACTCTCCTCTTTCTCGTGGCTGACACCACCGCCCAAGGCGATGACCTCAGGCTGGAAGATATTGATGAAGTTTGCCAGACCATCTGCCAGATAGTCCAGATACTGCTCCACGACCGTCTGCGCGGTAGCATCACCCATGCGCGCGGCTTCAAATGCGGTGCGGCCACCTGCGTTTTCCACTCCGCCAGTCAACTCCCACATCAGGGAAGTACGGTCCGTTTCCATCGCCCGTACCGTCTGACGCACCAGTGCCTTGGCGGAGCCGTAACGCTCCCAACAGCCACGGCGACCACAAGTACATTCCTCCCCGCGGTGGACGATGGTGATATGACCGCCCTCGCCTGCACAGCCGTTGATACCGCTGTGAATCTTGCCATGGAGAATAATACCCGTGCCAATACCTGTGCCGAGCGTCACCAAAATCAAGCTCTCGATATTCTTATCCTCATAGTGGTAGTACTCGCCCAGTGCGGCACAGTCCGCATCGTTCCCCAGATACACAGGGATATCCCAGTACTGATGGAACATCTCCGCCACAGGCATACAGCGGATGGGGATATTTACCGTCTTAATCACGACCCCTGCTTTATTATCGACAGGACCAGGAAATCCCATACCGACACAGGCGACTTCCTTACGGGAGATACCAACTTCCTCGACCAGTGCCAATGCCATATTTGCGAGTGTTTCCGCCATCTGTTCCATCGATTGAAATTCCAGTGGCATCTTCTTGGTGGCGACTATCTGATAGTTCTCATCCACCAATCCTGCCTTTAGATTCGTCCCACCGACATCAATTCCAATATAATACATGAACCCATCTCCCCCTTATTTGCTCTGCTCCAGCGCGTGACGCTCCAGTGTCTCCACCAGTTCTTTTGCCGCGTTGTAGCCGTACTTCTTCGCACGGTTATTCATCGCCGCAACCTCTACAATCGCTGCCAAGTTTCGACCAGGTTGGACAGGGATAGTCAGAATGGGCAGTTGCATCCCCAGAATCTCGACCTTCTCCTCGTCCAGTCCCAGACGGTCGTAGAATTTATTTTCCTGCCAGCGTTCGAGATAAATAACAAAGTCAATCTGCGACTCCAGCTTAACCGCACTCATACCAAACAGCTGTTGCACATCAATGACACCGATACCGCGCAACTCAATATAGTGGCGGATGAGTTCGGGTGCTTTACCAATCAGTTGCTTAGACACACGGCGAATTTCCACCGCGTCATCTGCCACCAGACGATGGCCACGCTTGACCAGCTCAATGGCAGTTTCACTCTTACCAACACCACTCTCGCCCGTGATGAGAACACCTTCACCGTAGATATCGAGCAAAACACCGTGGCGCGTGATACTAGGTGCGAGGGCCTGAGAGAGGAATCCAATCACATTGGTGGTAAAGTCCACCGTGGTTTCCTTGGTATGCAGAATGGTACGCTGATACTTCCGCGCCATATCCAAACACTCAGGGAAGATATCCAAATCGCGGGCAATGACCAGCGCGGGAATCCGATAGGCAAAGAGATTTTCAAAACTCTTTTCGCGTTCCTCTGAAGTAAGTCCTGCCAACACCTGTGTTTCCGCCATACCGATGACCTGTAGACGACGCTCATCGAAGTAATCAAAAAAGCCGACCAATTGCAGACCGGGGCGATTGACATCCTTGATACCTACCAGAGCAGTTTCGTAGTCTGCACCGCAGTGAATCACCTCAAGCCCCAACTCCTCCACCAGCTCAGGCAGACGCACACCGTTTGTCATCTTATCTCTATCATCTCGTTTCATGCTGATAACCTCCTCTATTTCTTTCGGTACGCCGTCCGCGCACCTCGTTTCTGTTACAATTATAGTATACTTACCCCCAATTGACAAGGGCACAGCATACTCCGAAAAAAAGATTTCGTTTTTTTGAAATTTATGCTTGCATTTTGTGACAAACTCTGGTATTATACTCCATGGTGCTTTTGCACCGTACATTCAGAACAGCAAGGAGGTGCAACGGATGGCTAAGTGTCAGTTTTGCGACAAGGGTGTGACCTTTGGTATCGCCGTTTCTCACTCCCACAGACGCACCAATCGTATGTGGAAGCCCAATGTGAAGCGCGTGAAGGCAATCATTGGTGATTCTCCCCGCCATGTGTACGTTTGTACCCGGTGTCTGCGTTCTGGTAAAGTTACCAGAGCTGTCTGAGATTAAGATACAAAGCACATGCAAGTCCTCAGGCTATGCCTGAGGACTTTTTGCGTTGCTGCCGCACACAAAGAGAGGCTCCCTGTTCCCCGCGGAACAGGGAGCCTCTCTTTCCTGTATTATTGGGCGTTGACATAGTCCACAAAGCGAAGGAAAGCTTCTCTCCCCGCCTGATCGCACTTGAACACGCCGGCGTGCTCCAGTACCCGTGCAAACACCGCGCCGATCTCCTGCTGCAGGATCTCCATCACATTCTCCTGCGTAAACTGATGCCGCTCCCGCAGCAGCTGCGCCCAAGAGGCGTGCTTGACCAGAGCGGGTTCCGTGATCTCCTCACCGGACACCAGCAGCGGCGCCAGCGCCGCCATCTCACCCTTCAGCCGGGAG
>JAZOVU010000005.1:0-7774 GCA_045658885.1 Candidatus Pelethomonas sp.
CCTGTTAGCGTAGCTAGAATAATATGGTAGGGTGGGACACACCCGAACCGATACGCTCGGGGAGACCATGTAAGACCTCGCAAGTGCAGGCTACGGTCAACGAACCGAGAATCCCCTGCCTTTAGGCATGGGGAGTGTCAACACCACACCGCCATTTTTTGTTTTCTTCGGTTTTAGGAATAGAAAAACTCCCTTCGTCATCGCAACGGAGGGAGTTCGGGTGCAGACATACACTGCCCTATCAATTGGAGTTTGGCATTTGCATATTATTCGTTGTTGGTAGCTTTGCGGTAGTTCTGTGCTTGTTTATTTTCCAAGCACAACAAGATGCAGATAAGGATATCAAAAACAACAAAAGAAAGGCAAACGATGGCTTGACTGAAATATATACCAAATACCAAAGACGCAATAGGAATGATAATAGAGGCATAAAAATATGTTGGCGAGAAATAAATCCAATAATAAGGCAAAAAATGTGCACCAACAACGATAGCATACACCATAATCATCTTATCAGGCACTGTGTACATTGCCCACAAAACAATAGGAAGATACAATAGCTGATTGAGTGCCGCTATAATAGAAAGACTACTGAGTGGATTTTCTTTGCTGAATATATTTACTTTGATTATTTTACCACAAAGGATTCCAACCGGCATAAGTAATGCAGAGCAACACATAGCAATCATATTTTTAGTAGCAATATCTAAGCCTGTGAGGAAAGCAATTAGCATAATCGTCCACAAAACGGAGGATGCCATAATGAATGGCAAGCCTTTCTTTTGCTGAACTGCATATTCAATCTTTACTGTATTCAATACTTGTTTTTTTGATTTATTTTCAAACATAATCGCTCTCATCTCCTATTAGCTAAATTCCTATTTTATGGGTCAGATACAGTCTAACAAATTTCGATGAGAGCGTCAACTATTTTGAACGGCAGAGAGAACAGTTAAAGTTGTGTGATTTGTTCCCGATAGGAGATACGGAGATATTCATTGCAGTCGAGGGTATCCAGCTGTTCCAACAGCTTGTCTTTATATGCCAACTTTTCCTGCATCATACCCAGTTCGCTGTACAGAATAGCAAGTTGCCACTCAGCGGAAAATATCGCTTTTTTGTCCGCATATTCACAAAATATTGGGAAATAGTTCTTGAAAAAATTAAGATTTCTTGCAATAACCGCACCACAGAACAGGATATCCCAGAGGGGCAGGGTATCGGCGGTTGGCGGAGAAACCAGCTGTTGTGCGTTGTCTTGCTCCCATAGCTGTAAAATTTCTTCGCCTCGCTCCATCTCCAGATACGCCACAAGCAAACGGTGGAGATTGCGGAGGGATGGTGCAGTTTCCCATGTCTGTCGCGCCTGTTCTAAGACACGCCGACCTTCACCGTGTTGGATGCGAAACTGTTGCTTTTGTAATGTGAGTGACAGGTGCAGTGGATGGTTTTCATCCATGTTTGCCAGCAACTCATCCAGAAGTTTTTCCGCTTGCGCCTGTGCCGCCCGCGATTTCTGGATGTAGATATGTACTTTCCACGCCAAAAGCTGGTCGCGCTGTTGTCTAAGGGATTCCGTCTCTGCGCTGTGTGCCGTGTGCAACTGCTCCGCAATAGAGCCTATCGCACTTTCTATGCTTCGCATCACCTCCTCAAAAGAGCGTTCATCACGGAGAACGGAGTATTTGTAAACCAGTTGGTCAATTTGTTCCATATCGGTCATACCGAACAGTTCATCCAGCGTAATCCCAAAAAACACAGCGATATGGGGGAGTAATGTCACATCTGGAACACCCCCCTCTACTTCCCAACGCGAAACTGTCTGCGGTTGTACCATCAGATATTCGGCAAGCTGTGCCTGCGTGACCTTTTGCTCCTTTCGCAATCGAGCAATTTTCTTTCCTAGTGCAAAACGCATAACTACCTCCTGTGTGTTGTATGAGATAGGCATAGTATAAACCAAAGAATCCTCACTGTAAAACAATGGTGCATGGAGAATTATTCCGCTTGTACCGCCAGAAAGTTTTCGTAGATTTTTAGGAACGCAGGGTACAAATTTCGTGTATACTTTCCCCTGCTTTTGTGATATACTGAACCAGAATGAGATTTTTTCACAGGGCACGCCGATGCCCCTGTGATGAAATATATGGTAGCATACATAACAATGACCACTCACGGAGCTGTGCGCGAAGTGAGGTGTAACAGCCGAAAGTGAGGGTTGTGAGGAACAGAAAGGATGTAAGTTTTGGCTGAAAAAATGAAAATTATTCCGTTGGGCGGTCTGAACGAGATTGGTAAAAATATGACTGTCTACGAACACAGTGGCGAGTTGATTGTCGTGGACTGTGGTATGGGCTTTCCTGACGACAGTATGTACGGTGTCGATTTGTTGATTCCCGATGTCACCTACTTGATTAAAAATGCAAACCGTATTCGTGGATTGTTCATCACCCACGGACACGAGGACCATATCGGCGCGATTCCCTATATTCTGAAACAGGTCAATATGCCTATCTATTGCACCCGACTGACCGCAGGCTTGATTAAGCTCAAGCTGGAGGAGCATGGACTGCTCAAATCCGTCAAACTGATTACCGTCGAGGCGGGCGAGATGATTCGCGCAGGTAAGTTTTATGTGGAGTTTATCCATGTCAACCATTCGATTGCCAACTCGGTGGCCTTTGCGATTCATACGAGTATGGGTGTCATTATCCATACGGGCGATTTCAAGATTGACTCCACCCCTATTGACGGCGAAGTGATTGACTTGGGACGCTTCGGAGAACTGGGCAAGGAGGGCGTTCTGGCACTACTCGCAGACTCCACCAATGTCGAGCGTCCTGGCTATACGATGAGCGAGTCCATCGTGGGAAAAACCTTTGACCGCCTGTTCACTGGTTGTAAACAGCGCATTATCGTCACCACTTTCGCTTCCAATGTCCACCGCATCCAGCAGGTCATTGACGCGGCCGCCGCCTGTGGGCGAAAAGTCGCCGTCACGGGGCGCAGCATGGAGAACATTATGAAAATCTCCACGGAACTCGGCTATATGCGTATACCGAAAAATACCGTGGTGGATATCAACAAGATAAAGGGGTTGCCTCTCGACCAGCAGGTGATTGTCACCACTGGCAGTCAGGGCGAGGAGATGAGTGCCCTGTACCGCATGGCGTTCTCCACCCACCGACAGATTGATGTCGGTCCTGGCGACCGCGTGATTATCTCCGCCAGTGCAATTCCCGGCAACGAAAAGACGGTCGGTCGTGTTATCAACGAGCTGTTCCGCAAAGGGGTCGATGTGGTATACGACCGTTCTGACCCACTCCATGTGTCGGGACACGCCTGTCAGGAGGAGTTGAAGATTATCCACGCACTCACCAGACCGCGCTTCTTCATCCCTCTCCACGGCGAACAGCGTCACTTGCGCCACCATGTTGAGTTGGCGATTAAAATGGGCATGGACAGAAAAAATATCGTCCTGCCCGATATCGGCAATGTCATCGAGTTGACTACTAAAACCATTAAAATCGCGGATACCCCTGTTCCCTCTGGCTCCGTGATGGTGGACGGCAGTGGTGTGGGCGATGTCGGCACGGTGGTGTTGCGTGACCGCAAAATTCTCGGTGAGGACGGTATGGTGGTCATTGTCATCAACCTGCAAAATGGGCAACTGTTGGGCGACCCAGAGATTATCACACGCGGTTTCATCTATGTCAAAGAGTCCGAGGAGATGCTGGAGGGCATCAAGGGCATCGCCTCTGATGCGGCACAAGGCGTACTGGATAAAAAGGGACGCGACAGTGGCGAACTGCGTGGCGCGGTCAAGGGTGCTGTAGGCAACTATCTCTTTAAGCACACCAAACGCAGTCCGATGATTATTACCGTTGTCAACCGCGTCTAAGTTTTTAGCATAGGATACCAAGGGGGCATTGTAAGCGATTGCAATGCCTTCTTTTTTGCATGGAAAAAGAAAATGGGAAAATTTGTGTGAGATTTTTGGCGGAAAGTTGTCTAGGTAGGTGAAAGGGATTACCACAAAGGAGATGATATGTGTGGATGACAAGCAAATCGTCCAACTATTTTGGGACAGAGAGGAAACGGCGATTCCTGCCACCGCGGAGAAATATGGCGACTACTGTACCGCCATTGCGCGCAATATTTTACACAGTGCGGAGGATGCGGAGGAGTGTGTCAACGACACATACTTACACGCATGGAATGCCATACCACCCAACCGCCCCCTTGTTTTACGCGCATTTCTGGGAAAAATCACGCGAAATTTATGTTTCAATCGCTACAAACAGGGCATGACGGAGAAGCGTGGTGGTGGAGAATTGCCAGTCGTACTAGAGGAACTGGCGGAGGTGGCTTCTGGTGGTGATGATACCCAACAGATGCTCGACCAAAAGGAATTAAGTGCTGCTATCAATGCCTTTCTGGGCACCCTTTCCCCAGAAAAACGGCGTATTTTTGTCGGTCGCTACTGGTATGCCGACAGTATTACCGTGATGGCGCAACGCTATGGGATGCGCGAGGGAACGATATCCATGCAACTGAACCGTCTACGAAAACAGTTAAAAACGTATCTCACAGAAAGGGGCTTTGACCTATGACAAAGGAAACGCTATACCGTGTGATGGGGGACATCGATGAAACCTACATCGCGGAAGCCTACACCGATACCAAACCTAAGTACCGCGCCTTGCGCCGATGGGGTGCGGTGGCCGCTGTACTGTGTCTGTTGGTTGGCAGTGGCCTACTGCTCAATATCCTGTCGGGCGGTGGGTTGTTTGGCAACAACGGAGGATTTTTCGGGGACGGCGATGCGACAGTCTTTGCCGCCCACCGTGAGGATTTCTCGCCTGCTATCGACAACGCGGTACTTGCCCAATTTGAGAACCCCGATGAGGTGAAGAAGGCATATCTTATGCGGACCAATGAGTGGTTTTTGGCAGACGATTTGACGGATTTTAGCCAAGCCATTACGACGGATACGGTCTATGTCGCCCTCGGTAGCAGGGAACTGTCCGATACCGATACGGCGTACTCTCTTTACGATGTGGATGAAACAGGAACAATACAATGGGATTGTACGGCCTATCCATCCGACGGTGTGACACTCCCCGCTGGTTTTTCGGGTTTGACCAATGCCACCATTGCGCAGGCACTGGAAAATCTCGCCCATGAGGACTATATCATCACCTATGCACCACGGATTAGTACGGTTTTTATATGGGTGCGTGGTACTGCCGAGGGAGATGTGATTCTGACCTATCCCGCGCGCCCCGACCTGTTGGGCTTGGAGTGTGGCGGAGCCTATACGCTGGACGAATTGCAGTGTGCGCTGGCGGATGCCTACCACGACAATAACACGGATTTCCACAGGGCAGACCACACCTACACGCACCACACTGACACCCATCATAGCAACACCGATACGGATGACCGTGATTTGTCTGGCAATCACCACACAGACGACCACCAAACACAGTCCGAAACGATACATCACTTTACAGACAGCATGGGTTGCAGTGACCAAAGTTGTACGAATCCTGACCACTTCCACGACTGTGACGACAACTGCACCGACCCTGCTCACTACCACGCCTGCGATGTCGATTGCCGTATCGAAGCACACCATCACCCCAAACAGGATACCAGTGGCCATCATACCGACCGCCACAATAACCACCATTAAACATAAATCCCCCTGCTGTAGAATGTCTCGTTTCCTACGGCAGGGGGAATTTTTGTGCAAGATTTTATGTCTCGTCTTTTGTTGCGACTTTCGCAAGCACCGCACGGGCGGTGGCGATATCTTTCGCAATCTGTGTCTGTAGGGCGGTCAAATCAGAAAATTTCTGCTCATAGCGTAGGCGTTGTACAAATTCCACGCGACACGCCTTGCCATACAGTTGTTCACACACATCCAGCAGGTGGCTTTCCACGGTCACACCGCCGTTTTCATCCACGGTTGGCCGTACCCCAACATTGGTCACGGCATCGTACTGTCGTCCAGCGATATGCACCTTCGTGGCATACACACCGTACGCAGGAATCAGCAGACCATCCTCGGGGATAATATTCAGAGTTGGCGCACCGATGGTGCGTCCCAGCCCTTTGCCGTGGCGCACTTCGCCAGTTATCGTATACGCATGACCTAAAAATTGTCGTGCTTGTTCCACTTCGCCATCGCGCAACAGCTGTCGAATGTGGGTCGAACTGACCGTTACACCGTCCAGCGTCACCGCAGGGATAATATCGCACCCCATACCGAGCTGTGCTGCCTTTTTGCATAGCAGGGCAGGTGTTCCTGCATTCTTATGCCCGAAGCGGAAGTCGTGCCCTGCCACGAGCCAACCAGCGCGGTATTTCTGTGCCAATAACAGGACAAAGTCCACCCACGGCATCGTCATCATCTGCTCATCAAACGGCTCAATAATCACCGTGTCAATCGGGAAGAGCTGTTGCATGGTAGCTTTGCGCTCGTCATTGGTGGTCAACCGTGGGACTTTGTGACCTGTAACAAACTCCTTTGGGGAACGGTCGAAAGTAAATACCGCTGAAGAAAATTGGAACTGCTCTGCACGCGCTACCGCGGTACGCAATAGGGCTTGATGTCCCAGATGGACACCATCAAAAAAACCGAGCGCAATGACACGCTTTTTATCGTTCATATTCACCGCCCAAAAAAGTTTTTAATGGAAGTCAATACGCCATTCTCATAGCGACTGATGCAGAGAAATTCTCCGTCTGCACTGTAAACACGGTAAGTTTGTCCCTCCACAAGATGTTTTACCCCAACAGGGTTGCCGTTGCGACACAGATGTTCCTGCCGTGCATTGGCGAGGATATATTTCTCGTAGTTGCGGAAATACAAGTCGGTGGGGGAGAGCAGGGCTTCCCCCTGTTCCTGCACCTGCTCCAGTGTTACTGCATCCGCGAGGGTAAACCCTGCTGCCATCGTCCGTCGCAGGCTCGCCATACAGCCACCACACCCCAATGCTGTGCCAATGTCGTGGCACAGGGTACGGATATAAGTACCCTTAGAACAGCGCACACGCAGGAGATATTCGTTCTCTGCGACTTGTTCCAATAGTTCTATCTCCCGAATGGTGATGTTTCGTGCGGCACGCGCCACTTCCTTGCCGGCGCGCGCCATCTCATACAGCTTTTTACCGCCGATTTTTATGGCCGAGAACATCGGTGGGATTTGGGCAATCTCTCCGACAAAGCGTGGCAAGATGGCCGCTACTGCTTGGCGGTCTACGGTCACAGGACGCTCGACAAGAATTTCCCCTGTGGTGTCCTGCGTATTGGTTTCAATGCCCAAGCGCAGACCCGCGATATACTCCTTGTCGCCATTTTCTGCAAACTCTACTGCACGGGTGGCATTGCCGACAAAGACAGGCAATACACCTGTTGCCATCGGGTCAAGTGTCCCTGCGTGTCCAATCTTTTTTTCTTTCAAAATACCGCGCAATTTGGCGCAGATATCCATGCTTGTCCAATCTGTCGGCTTGTCAATAATGATAATCCCATTTGCCATACGGTTCTCCCTTACAGTACAGTGGATATTACCCTTGTATACCCAAAATTTACAAAAAGCCTCCCCTTGTGACCAAGGGGAGCCTTACCAAATGTGCCGTAAAGCCCCTGTCTTTAGACATGGGGATATAAGGCACACCTTATTCCCTCATTTTCAAAAGGTATTGTGTTGCACTAACTGTCGAAAAATGGTATACTGTATTCATAAAAAACTTGAAAAATATAT
>JAZOVU010000006.1:0-22930 GCA_045658885.1 Candidatus Pelethomonas sp.
TGAAGTGGGCTGTTGAGAACGGTATCATCAACGGTATGGGCGACGGCACTCTTGCCCCCAAGGGTGAAGCTACCCGCGCTCAGCTCGCTAAGATTCTGATGTTCTTCATCAATCTGTAAGCAGGAGGTAGAAAGGTATGAAAAAGTTTAGAAAAGTTCTTGCCCTGCTCCTGGCCGCGGTGATGACCATCAGCTGTTCTCCTCTGGGAATGGCTGCACAGAGCGGTTTCGCCAAAGATGGCAGCGGTTCTGTTTCCGAAATCAGCACCAACGGCCCCCTGTCCCTGACGAAGGGCAACGGTGCACTCGGCCTGGATGCCGTCAAGCCCAACAGCAACTTCGCCCCCAACTATACCTATCCCCAGTCCTCCACCATCAAGGAAACTGGCCTGACCAAGTTCGAGCCCGGTGAGTGGACTCCTTTCTCCAAGTCCGATGCCGCTGTGCACTACAGTGCTACGGACACCGTGACCTTCATCGTCGTTACCGAGGAGCGTCCCCTTCTGGAGATGTTCTCCGTCAGCGAGATTGCAGGTCAGACCGCTTCTGTGCTCAACCATGAGCTGAGCCAGATGGCTGTCATCAACCGCGTGACTGACAATATTGCCTCCACGCTGGGCGAGGATGCCAAGCTGGGCTTCACCTACACTGTCGCAACGACTGGTTTCTCCGTGACCACCGAATACGGCAACAAGGCCACACTGGAGGCTATGCCCGGCGTTAAGACCGTGTATGTCGCACCCACTTTCGCTATCCCTGAGGATGTCACCAGCACCGAACTTGAGCCCATGACCAACAACGCTACTACCATGATTGGTGCCGAGATTCTCAATGCTTCTGGCTACACTGGTAAGGGTATGCGCGTTGCAATTCTCGATACTGGTCTGAATATCAACCACCCCAACTTCGAGGCTCTGCCCGAGGATGCTCTGGTTGACCCCATGACTCGCGAGTCTGTTGAGGCTATCTGGGATACCCTGAACGCTTCTCAGCTCACCCATATGATCAACACCAGCTACAAGAGCAACAAGATTCCTTTCGCATTCAACTATGCGGCTGGCGATTTTGATGTCAGAAACACCTATGCTGGTAGCGACCACGGTACCCATGTCGCTGGTATCACCGCTGCGAACAAGATTGACGGCAACAGCGTTATCGGTGTTGCTCCCGATGCACAGGTCATCGTCATGCAGGTCTTTAATCAGGGCGGTGGCGCAAGCTGGGATACCGTTATGGCCGCACTGGAAGACTGCGTCCGTCTGGAAGTCGACGCTGCCAACCTGTCCCTGGGTGCTGCAGCAGGCTTTACCGACAGCGACAGTGCTATGCTGGAAGCTATGAACCTGTTCTTGGATTCCGACATTCAGGTGCTGATTGCTAGCGGTAACGACACCAACAACGCTCTGATGAACTCTTGGGGTCTGCATATGTCCCTGATTACCGACCCCGATAACGGTCTGGCAGGTACGCCCAGTACTTACTCCGCAGCACTGGCTGTTGCCTCCGCCAACAACGATGGTGAGGAGTCCATCTACTTCACCGTTGACGGTAAGGATATCGCTTTCTATGATACCGCTACCACCCGCGAAATCATCTTCCTGAACAACTTCATCAACGACACGCTGGAGTATGTGGTTGTTCCCGGTGTGGGTGAAGAGGGCGACTACGAGGGTCTGGATGTAACTGGCAAGGTCGCTCTGGTCTCCCGCGGTGTCACTTCCTTCCCCGAGAAGCAGGAGATTGCACAGAAGCACGGCGCAATCGCCTGCGTGGTTTACAACAATACGCTGGGTAGCTTCGGTATGCAGATTAACGATACCGCCGAGGATATCCCCTGCGTGTCCATCTCCCGCGAGGCAGGTCAGCACATGATTGCTGCCGCTGGCGAGGATGGCATCGGCTCTCTGACGGTCTGCGACGGTAGTGTGAAAGTTATCAAGAGCGACCGCACCATGAGCTCCTTCTCCTCCTGGGGTGTTACCCCCGACCTGAAGCTCAAGCCCGAGATTACCGGTGTCGGTGGCAATATCTATTCCACCGTCGACCCCAACATCTCTGGTTCTTGGTACGGCACCATGAGTGGTACCTCCATGGCTACTCCTCAGATTACTGGTGCAATGGCTGTTCTGATTCAGTATCTGGATGAGAACTACCCCGAAATCACTGGTGCTGAGCAGCGCAAGCTGGCAGCTAACCTGCTGATGAGCACTGCTGACCCCATCATGGTCTCCGACCTGCTCCCCTACTCCCCCAGAAATCAGGGTGCTGGTCTGGCTAACCTCGTCAGCGCAACCACCAGCCCCGCTTACCTGTCCAACCCCAAGGCTTCCGAGTCCCGCCCCAAGGCTGAGCTGGGCGACAACCCCTCCCGTACTGGTGTGTATGAGTTCAGCTTCGAGATTACCAACCTCTCCGACGAGGCTCTGATCTACGAGTTTGACAGCACCATTATGTCCGAGGCAATTACCAGCGGTTACTTCATCTCCAACAGCCCCTATGGGCTGGAGGCAGAGGTTTCCGTCGGTGCTGCTATGCCCGGTACCCCCATCCTGCGCTATGACTTCAACGACGACGGCGTGATTACCACCGCTGATGCACGCGCTCTGCTGCTGCACATCGCTGGTATCAAGACCGTTGGCAAGGATAGCCTGCACTACCAGCACATGGATATCAACAACGACGGTGCTGTCAGCTTCGCTGATGCCCGTGTCATCACCGACTACTGCGCCGGTCTGGATGTAGCAGTCGATATGAGTGCTGTGGTTACGCTGGAAGTCAACCAGGTTTCCGTTCCCGCTAACAGCACTGTAACCCTGTCTGCTACGCTGACTCTCACTGAGAACGACAAGGCATATGTGGAGCAGTTCCCCAACGGTATCTTTGTGGAAGGTTATCTGTACGCAAAGAATATCAAGGAAGATGCCGAAGGTGCTGCAGTTCCCACTCTGGTCATGCCCATTGTCGGCTTCTACGGCGACTGGTCTGATGCTCCCATCTTCGACGACCCCGTGAACTACAGCCTGTATCCCAGCGTTGTGTTCAGCTACTACGCCGAGCTGGGTCAGAACCCCTACTTCCGTAATGGCAAGGGTGGCGAGGAGTACAGTGCGATCTCCTACTCCAACCCCATTGCTGAGATTGACTTCGGTCAGCTGCGTAACGCTAAGTACATGACCTTCACCGTCACGGATGTTGAGACTGGTGAGGAGTATCACTCTCTGGAAGGCGCATATCTGACCAAGACCTACTTTAACGCTAGCTATGGTCAGATTGTCCCCACTTGGCTCTCCGCTGATTACGGCGAGGTCTGGGATGGTAAGGATAAGCAGGGCCTCAAGCTGCCCGACGGTACCAAGGTCGAGTATAGAATCAACGCATGGCTCGATGACGGTGACGATATCGTGGATGACAGCTGGTCCTTCTATACCACTCTGGATACCTCTTATCCTGAGATTGTCAACCAGTACGAGTTGCAGGAGAGCATGAGCGTCGAGGGCGACCGCACCTACCTGACTCTGGATATCCTTGAGAACCACTATGTGGCTGCTCTGATTTTCATGAGCCCCGAGGGTATCATCATGGGCAAGTACGAGGTCGATAATACTCCCGGCGAGCTGTTCACCGAGACCTATGACATCACTGGCTTCGGCGGCGAGTTCACCATCATTCTGGCTGACTACGCCTGCAACGAAACTGAGATTGAGGTCGTTCTGAATCTGGGTGAGCAGAACAACGCAAAGCCCCAGCCCGTTGCTCTGGACAGCGACCGCCTGTACGGTTGCGAAACCTACGATTCCGCTCTTGTTGACGCAGGCTGGTTCAGCGTTGCCAAGAACAACTTCAACGACCTGCGTAACGAGACTTACGACTCCAGTAACCGCTACTACAGCGCAGAGTATGTCAACGGTTATCTGATTGCTCAGAACGCTAACAGCGGCGACCTGGTCCTGATTACTCCCTCCAACACCTACTGGAACCAGCGCACTCTGGTCGAGGCTCCCGGCAAGATCGGCGATGCCGGTGTCTGGGTCCTGTACGACATGGCTCTGGATCACTCCGCTTCCGAGGCTTACGAGGGTGCTACCGACAAGCTGTACGCAGTCGGCTGGCAGTATAAGGGCGACAACAACAACGACGGTCACGACGATGGCTACAACGCCCTGTTCGAGATTATCTTCGACGGCAACGGTGTCAATGTCAGAGAGACTGGCCGTATCGTCGGCGTTGACGGCGATCTGCTGACGCTGGGTATCACCACCGATGGCCGTATGTACGGTATCGACACCTCCGCTATCCTCTATGAGCTCAATCCCGAGCCCGTTTTCGACGAGAGCATCGGCGATTGGGGCGAGTATGTGATCAAGTGCTCCATCATCGGCGGCACCGACTTCCGTAATTATCCCGGCTACGGCGGTGCAAATGTTATCCAGTCTATGGGTTATGACCACAACACTGGAACTATGTACTGGTATGCAAACAGCCAGGTTCCCAACGGCTACTACTACACCAACATCAACATGACCTACGCGGTCAACCTTGAGGACGCTTCCTGCACCGAGATCGGCACCTACGGCGAGAGCGGCCAGACCTGTCTGTTCGTTCCCAACGATCTGGAGTCCAACCTGTTCGTTACCGACGCAACTCCCACCGGATTCAAGGTCGAGCCCAATGACCTCACCCTGGTCGAGACACAGACCAAGCGCGCAAATGTCTCCTGGGAGCCCTGGAACGCAGCGGCACAGGATGTTACCTGGACCAGCACAGATGACTCCATCGCAGTGGTCGACGAGTACGGCTTCATCACCGCCATCAGCGAGGGTGAGACCTACATCAACGCAACCGCTAAGGTCTGGAGCGGCGAATATGACGCAGACTGGAATTGGATCGAGGGCTGGAAGGATGTCACCAACTCCGTCCGTGTCACCGTCGTTCCCTCCGAGGACGCTCTCTACGGTTATGTCGTTTCCGACTTCCGCAACAGAGAGAACGACTTCACCTGGGTCACCTACTCCGACAAGACTCTGCTGGATCTGACTCAGATCGGCGTGCAGGAGATCACCTGCTACGATCCCATGACCGGTGAGCCCTATCAGACCACGGCTCTGTGGCAGGGCGGTACCTACTACAACGGTTATGTCTACACGGTCATTAAGGATTATCGCGACGACGGTACCGGCGCTTACGGCATGGCAAGCATCCTCTACCGCAGCGCTGTCACCAAGGGCGAGACTCCCGAGCAGATCGTGATCGGCGAGCCCGAGGAGATCGGTTACACCCTGGGTATCGAGGTCGGCAACATCGGCTTCGATTACAACACCGGCCGTATGTACGGCGTTGACCTGACCTACGGCGGTCTGGTCATCATTGATCTGGATAACGGTGCTATCGACCAGATGGGCACCTTCTCCGGCGACTGCGGCGGCCCCATCATCGTTACCGCAATGTGCGTCATGGCTGACGGCACCATCGTCATCGCCGACATGTACTCCAACCTGTACACTGTGGATCCCGATACCCTCAGCACCACGGTGATCTACTCCAACGGCGCAGACAGCTGGTTCTACGGCGCTATGACCTACGACTACAACACCGGCAGCATCTACTGGAACCCCTGCATGGATGCCAACCAGTCCCCCCTGAACCTGGTCGTCGTGACCAATGAGTGGGGCATGGTTCGCGCCAATGTCATCAACCTCGGCTCCGTTTCCAGCAAGGCCGGCGTTGAGCAGACTGTTCTGTTCACCATTCCCGAGAACGAGCCCGAGACTCAGATCATCCCCATCGAGGGTATCGAGATCGCCAACGGCGAGATGATCTCCGGTCTGGTTGGCGGCACCAAGCAGCTTGACGCTGTCACCGCTCCCGCTCGTCCCACCGTTCGCGCAAAGGTCTGGACCAGTGCAGATGACTCCATCGCATCCGTCGACCAGTTCGGCGTGGTCACCTTCAAGGCAGTCGGCAGCACCACCATCACTGTCACCACCACCGACAAGGATGGCAGCGTCTACACCGACAGCATTGAGATCACCGTTCTGCCCGCAGCAGGCGAGATGGTCGCATTCCTCGGCTACGATGAGGGCGGTACCAACTACTACGACTTCTGGATGTCCATCAATGACTTCAATCCCGAGAACTCCATTGTTGGCCAGAGCATGATCAGCATCTACTCCCTGCGCAGCGGTACCTACTACGACGGCTACTACTACGGTTACACCGATACCGGTGCATTCCTGCGTATCAACGCCGCCGATCCCGCTGATTACAAGATCCTGGGTACGCTCAACCGCGATACCAAGAACGATCAGATCACCGCAATGACCATGGACTACACCACCGGCGTCATGTACGGTCTGACTCTGTCCCATCCCTGGGGCTACTACGACAATAACTGGTACTATCTGGATCCTTCCTACGGTGAGCTGGTCACCATTGATCTGGACACCGGTGCAGTCACCACCGTTGCTACGCTGGATCAGCATGTGTATGCACTGGCATGCGCAGACGACGGTACGCTGTATGCCGCAGGTCTGATCAACAACGATCCGTACAGCGATGCAGGTCTGTATACGCTGGATAAGACCACCGCAGAGGCTACTCTGGTTACCGAGCTGTCCGGCGCATACGCCTTCACCGGTGCCCACTACGCTGGCTACGCACAGTACAATCCCCAGATGGCCTACGACTTCACCACCAACCGCCTGTATCTGAACGCTTCCGCTGATGATCAGTCCTGGAACGCATATGCCGGTCTGTACATGATCCAGCTGGGCAATGAGATCGCAGTCACCGATCTGGGCGATATCGGTCTGGAGCTGCGCGGCGTAGCCAAGGAGAGCGGCAGCCTGTATCTGGGTATGCTGACCTTCATCCCCGATGTGGCAAATCTGCCCATCGGCACTGTCAACGGCATCATCCTCAACAAGACCGCAGGCCGCGTCGCTGTTGACGGCACTGCACAGCTGACCGCCAATGTCCGTCCCTCCAATGTTATGGACGACAGCGTTACTTGGACGACCTCCGACTCCAGCATTGCTACCGTTGACCAGAACGGTCTGGTCACTGGTATTTCCGCAGGTACTGTCGAAATTACCGTTACCAGCAATGAGAATCCCGCCATCAGCAACACCTGCGTGATGACCGTGGTCGAGCTCACCGGCGAGCAGTCCGTGGCTTACACTGTCTCCGCTCAGAAGGATGCTCTGATCTCCTTCAACCCCGCTCTGCCCTCGCAGACTGCTGAGGTCATCGCAACCTTCAGCGGCGGCGCAACGCTGGGCGGCATGGTCTACGGCGACGATTGCCTGTACTATGTCCTCGAGCTCAACTATGTCAACTATGTCTACCGCTATGACTTCCTGACCAAGCAGCACACCGAGCTGGGTCAGCTGGAGGCATGGGCCGGCATTGACGACATGGCATACGACCAGGAGAACGGCCTGCTGTATGCAGTTGGCGGCTTCTACCTCTTCCAGTACGACATCAACAAGCTGGAAGTCGGCATGATGACCTTCTACTCCAACTACATGATGGACAGCGACTACTGCAACCTCGCCGGTGTTGAGGTCGATGAGGAAGGTAATGTCTACACCATCGGTACTGACCTGTACAACGGCAAGTCGATCGTGCGCAGATACGACGCTTACTATCTGAGCAATCCTACCGTCATTGTTGATGACGCGGATGTGAATGTTGTTGCTGGTTCCACCGATATGGCTTACGATGCAAGCAACGGTCTGTTCTACCTCACCGATGCTGGTCACATTATCTATACCATGGATATGGACGGCAATGTTGAGATGGTTGACATTCTGGGCGATGGTATTGACATGAATGGTCTGACGATTATTCCCGCTGTCAATGCAGAAGCAGTCGAGGAGCCTGTTGAGGAGCCCATCGAAGATGCTATCGAGGAGTCCGTCGAGGACATCATCAAGTAAATCGTATCCTATCGTGGAAACAGTCGTGACTGATTCCGCAACATAACAGAGACCGGCTACCTTCGGGTGGCCGGTCTTTTCGTTTGCTTTTATGATAGCGTTTGACAAAACCATGGGAAACTGGTATACTATGGATAGCTTTTCCACTTTAATTTGGTTCAGCGTGGAAGAACTTACTGTGAGGAGGCATGATTATGCGTACAAAGAAGCTATGGAACCAAATCGTAAGTATTCTACTGGTCATTGCGCTGTTGCCAGTATCGGCGTTGGCGGAGCTCCGCCCAGAGGATACGGCACACCCTGATGTGGTAAACCAACCAGAATTTACGGTCTCGGTTTCCCATGTCAACCCAGAATATGAGCGTTTAGGGGTAAGATTCCCCAGAGCTACCGCCGATTGTATGACAATGGCGGAAACAACAGTGGATACACTGGAAGAAGCGGCGGAGTATCTGCGTGGGCAGATGGAAGACCGTGTCACCCAAGTAACAATTTCTGTAGGAAACTATACCTTTGTTGATGGCACGCAGATGCAAGCAGATTGGAAAACCATCTTGTACGGTGCTTTGGCACATACAGGTGTTTCCACGCAGGGCGACTACATTGTTCGTCATTACGGAAAATCAGAAGGTCAAATCGGCTATGACGGTATTTCTACCGCGACCTTTGTGTACAACATCGTGTATGACACCACGCTGGAGCAGGAAAACACTGTGGGCGAGCGCATCGACGAGCTGTTTACTGCGTGGGATGCAGAATGTGGATTCTATGACCTCTCCGACTACGAGCAGGTCAAAGTTATCTATGACTACATATGCGAGAATGTTGTCTACGACTACAAAAATCTTTGGGACCCGACTTATACGCTGAAGTACAGTGCCTATGCCGCGCTGATAAACGGTACTGCCGTCTGTCAGGGCTATGCCAACCTGTTCTACCGCATGGCACTGGAGGCAGGCATTGATACCCGTATCATCGTCGGCGACGGCGGTGGCCCCCACAGTTGGAACATCGTGGACCTCGGTGAGATGTATTACTATCTCGATGCCACATGGGATGCCCCTCTCGCAGAGAAGGACTACCCATACGAGTACTTTCTGTTGGGTAGTGACAACTTCTGTGTCGACCATACCCCCGAAGCCGACAATGTCCTCGACTGCGATGTGACAACCTATCCGATTGACACCGCAGATTATGTCCCCACTGTCGAGCAGGATACATTAATAGAAGAAGCAACAGAAGCAGGTCTGCTCCGTTACTTTGATACGGTTACTATGGATACAGAGTTGACGCGCCTTGCGGCCGCCAAGCTGATTGTCGCACTGGCTGAACTGGAATTGGATACCACGGCAACACTCCCGTTTGCTGACTGCGCTGATTTGACCGAGGAGGAACAGCAAATCATCACTACGGTTTGTCAAGCTGGCTTGATGACTGGCTATGATGCCACTACTTTTCAACCTGCGAATACACTCACACGCGCAATGGTGGCGCTCATCCTGTATCGCGCTATGAATGGTGGCGTTGACGATGAAGATATTTGGGACTATGCCGACGATGGACTGTTCAGTGATATTGGAAACTCCAAATGGTATACCCCTTATGTCAATTATCTTGCATCCATCGGCGTGATTCCTACCAGCACGGATGGAAAATTCTATCCCAATGATACAGCAATCCTCCGCCCCGTGCTACGCTGGGCTGTCAATGCAACAAACCTTGCATCGGAAGAACCTGAATTACCCGAAATCCCCGAAGATATCATCGCCTCTGGCGAGTGTGGTAAGGATGGCGACAACCTCACTTGGACACTGACCGAGGACGGTACATTGACCATCAGCGGCGAGGGTGCGATAGGAAATTATGGCTACAAAACAACCCCTTGGTATACCTATCGCGAACAGATTACCGCCGTTGTAATTGAAAACGGTACGACCAATATTAGTAGTTATGCATTCTACGGGTGCAGCAGTCTTACGAATATTACTCTCCCCAACAGCGTAACTACCATCGGCAACTATGCGTTCATTTTTTGTCTTAGTCTGACGAGTATGGAAATCCCAGACAGTGTAACAAGCATCGGGCATGGGGCGTTTTCTCATTGCTATTGTCTGACGAATATAATTGTCAACAACCAAAATGACAATTTTAGTAGTATGGATGGAATCTTGTTTGACAAAAAACAAACCCAATTGATTACTTATCCTGCTGGAAAACAGCAAGCAAAGTACAAAATTCCCGACAGCATCACAAGTATTGGCAATAGAGCATTCGCTGGGTGCCAGAATCTGACAAGCGTAGAAATTCCTGACTGCGTGACGAGCATCGGTGCTGAAGTGTTCATTGATTGCCATAATCTGACAAGCATTGTGATTCCCAACAGCATTACGAGCATCGGAAACAAGGCATTTTATTCTTGTAACAGTCTGACGGTTGTTTATTACGGCGGAACCGAGGAGCAGTGGAGCAATATCGTCATCGGCAGTGAAAATGACCCTCTGCTGAATGCAACAATCATCTACGAATGGAGCGGAGAACTCGACGAGCCCGATATCCCTGAGGATGTGATTGCCTCTGGCGAGTGTGGTGAGAATCTGACCTGGGTGCTGACCGAAGATGGTACACTGACCATCAGCGGTGAGGGCGAGATGGATGATTACGCTTGGGGTAGCAGTCCTTTGTATAACTATTCTGATTCCATTCTTGCCGTTGTCGTTGAGGATGGTGTGACAAGCATCGGCAATAGTACGTTCTATTATTGCGAAAGTCTGACGAGCATCGTCATACCTGACAGCATAACGAGTATCGGCGATTATGCGTTCTATCGTTGCAAAAGTCTGACGAGCATTGTCATTCCCGACAGCGTAACAAACATCGGTAATTATGTCTTTTTTTGCGCGGGACTCCAGTCCTTCATAGTAGACAGTGCGAATGCTTATTACTGTAGTGAGGATGGTGTTCTGTTCGATAAAAACAAGACGACATTACTCAATTATCCCGTCGGAAATACACGGACAACTTATACCATTCCCAGCAGCGTGACAAATATCGGTGATCTTGCATTCAGAAATGCCCAGTATCTTGCAAGCATCGTGCTCCCCGATGGTCTGATCAGTATTGGTGATGAGGTGTTTGCGTATTGTTCCTCTCTTGAAACCATCGAGATCCCGAATAGTGTGGAAAACATTGGTGAGCGTATGTTTGAGTACTGCAAGCATCTCCATTCGATCACAATAGGAAGCGCGAACAACTTTTTCACCAGCGAGGA
Source organism: Candidatus Pelethomonas sp. (assembly GCA_045658885.1). Lineage (GTDB taxonomy): Bacteria > Bacillota > Clostridia > Oscillospirales > Oscillospiraceae > Pelethomonas. The sequence continues at coordinate 11,205 of JAZOVU010000006.1, forward strand.
CGGCGTTCTGTTCAACAAGGATAAAACGACCCTGCTCTATTACCCCGTTGGAAGCACTCAGACAGCTTACACCGTTCCCGACAGCGTAACAATCGTCGGCCGATACGCATTTGCCGGCGCAAGAAATCTCGTCAATGTCACTCTCTCCGACGGTGTGACAAGCATCGACAATTGGGCATTCAGATTCTGCAGTAACTTTACGAGTATCACTATCCCCACCAGTGTAACGACTATCGGTGACTTCGCATTCGAAGACTGTCATAACCTAGCAGATGTCCAGATTCCTAGTAGTGTAACATATATCGGCGCGCACTCGTTCGAGGGCACCGATGTACTGGAAAACATCGTGGTCGGAACCTATCTAGCACAAGCCACAGGTACCGGCAATGAGTTTATCGTCTATGGTCTGCCGTTCTCTGTTACCATCAGCAACGAGACATTTACAACAGGAGAGTTTTGGCTTGTTAGTTGTCAAAACGGCGCGATATATCCTTATGACTATGCCAAACCTACTACTATTGTTGGTAGACAGACCAAAATTTGGTGGAATGCGGCTAAGCATACTATTAACGGCGTTGACTATAAAGACAGCATAAATTATGTTCTGGATGACGCTGGATATGATAAAGAGCACGCATACACATGGTTTTTTGATGCCGATGGTTATGTAATTGGTTCTTCCTCTAACCTCTTTGCACATACGCACATCGAAGAAGTCATCCCTGGTTATAGTGCTACTTGTACAGAGAATGGTCTGACCGATGGATTATGGTGTGGCGAATGCGGTGAGATTCTCCTAGCGCAAGAGGTGATTCCAGCCATGGGTCATATTGACGATAACAGCGACGATCTCTGTGATCGCTGTAGCAAAAATCTGTGTACACCGAAGATTGTTTTTGCGAGCCAATCCGTCACCAGTGGTCAGACAATTACCGTCGAAATCACTGCGGTAAATATGCCTGCGGTAAAAGCCCTGATGCTCGAAAACTTCCAATACGATAGTGATATGTTGGAATTTGTCGACGCAGAGCTGAATTTGGGGGATGCGGTTATCGCAGACTGGGATAGCACGGATATGATTGCAACGGTAGCGTTTGATGAAAACACGGATATCAATGGTACCATCTTGACATTGACCTTCAAGGTGAAGGAGGGTGTCGAAGGCGAATGTTCCATAACCTGTGATGTGTATGTCAACCAGATGCAGGCGGATGGTAATGAAACACAAGTGGCACTGTCTGTTGTTTCTAGCACAATTGTTGTGATATCTTATCAGCGTGGCGATGTCAATGGTGACGGCTATGTAAATAGTAACGATTCTATTTACTTGCTCCGCTATATACTGACTCCCAACCGTTATCCTATCAATCAGAGTGGCGATATGAATGGTGACGGCTATGTAAACAGCAATGATGCTATCTATCTGCTCAGACATATTTTAACTCCTTCCAGATATCCGCTTGCTTAAAATTTCTCTCATAACTATTGGGGTTGTCGCAGAATTTCCTTCTGTGGCAACCCCTTTCGCTTTGTTATATTGTACTACTTACAGGTTTTTTCATTCGTTACTGTTGTAGTGTTTGACAATTTTATATATAGATGGTATATTGTATGTAGCTTTTTTACTCTAACTCGGTATTCCGTGAAAAAATTATGACTAGGAGGCAAGATTATGCACACTAAAAGATTCATACCTAGATTATTGAGTATCCTCTTAGCACTTTCCCTATTACCTATCGAAACATTTGCAGTAGGAATTGAGCAATTGGCTACTCCACACAGCGGTTCAGCAATTTATATCAATCCCTTGTACCCCGATGCATCTGTGCCAGAATTTCCGACCCCACCTGACATTAGCAGTTGGAATACGAAAGACATCGTTTCCTGTTCCACTGTCGAGGAAGCGGCTCTTATTTTGCGCGATGCGATGGAAAACCGTATGGATACGGTTCAACTTTCCTATACCTGGTGTGAAAGCGCGTCCGCTATTGAAACCTTGTTTTATCAGATTATAGGTGTTGCGCTGGAGCATACCAGTGTCCCCACACAGGGCGACTATCTGCAGTGGCAGTTCGGTGGAGTGAACGCAAGTTGGAGTTATTATTCCAATAGCGATGGCTCGGTGTTTGATATCGGCTTCACTTTTACCATGGCATACTACTCGACAGCCGAGCAAGAGGCAGAACTGGACACCGCCGTTGATAGTCTTCTCACGGAGTTGGATCTCTCCGCAAAGACGGACTATGAGAAGGTCTGTGGTATTTATGACTATATCTGTGACAATGTTGTTTATGACTATGAACATCTTGACATGGGTACTGATTACCCCTTGATGTTCACGGCTTATGCGGCCTTAATGGATGGTACTGCCGTCTGTCAGGGCTACGCCAATCTGTTCTACCGTCTTGCGCTGGAACTGGGTGTGGATACGCGAATCATCACTGGCGATGCCGGTGGCCCTCACGCATGGAATATTGTGGAGTTAGACGACAAATACTATTATCTGGACGCCACTTGGGATGCACCTCTTGCAGAGATAGATTATCCGTACGAGTATTTTCTGCTAGGTAGCGAAACATTTTACATCGATCACACGCCCGAGTCGGAGTATCTGGCGACAGACTTCCTCGCTAAGTATCCCATTGATACAAAAAATTATGTCCATACTAAGCCAGAGGATCCCGATGAGCCGGAAACAGTCATTGCTTCTGGTTACTGCGGCAATAATGGCAATAATGTTACTTGGACACTGACCAATCATGGTCTTCTAACCGTCAGTGGCATGGGTGAAATAACCACTAACCCCTGGCTTACATATCGTGAATCTTTAGTCAAAATAATCATTGAGGTGGGTGTTACAAGTATCTGTAACAGTGCATTTTTTGACTGCACCAACCTTATAAGCGTTATGCTCCCCGAAGGTTTAACGAACATTGGAGAATATGCATTTGAGGAATGTACTAATCTTGTTGAAATCGACATTCCTGCCAGTGTAACAGAAATCGGAGAATTTGCGTTTTACAAGTGTGATAGTTTGCAAAGAGTTGTCATTCCGTATAATGTTACTCAGATCAGTAATTATCTGTTTTATAGTTGTGACAACCTTGTAAGCGTTACGCTCCCCGAAGGTTTAACGGAGATTGGCTCATATTCATTTTTTTGGTGCAACAATCTTGTTGATATCAACATTCCTGCCAGTGTAACAAAGATCGGGAATTCCGCGTTCTCTAACTGCCATAGTTGGCAAGGCAGTATTGTTCTCCCATATGGTATCACTAAAATTAGTGATCGAGCATTTGATGCCTGCGAGAGTCTAACGAGTATTACACTGCCACGCAGTATTACAGAAATCGGTGAATATGCATTTTCCAGTTGTCACGGTCTGACAGAGCTTGTAATTCCTGATGGTGTAACAAAAATAGAGAAAATGGCATTTTATTACAGCACAGGATTACAATCCCTTGTTATTCCGTCCAGTGTGACCAGTATCGGTGAAGGAGCAATAGGATTCACAAATCTTCACTCAATCTATTACACCGGAACAGAAGATCAATGGAATCATATTCTGTTCCTAGATTCTTATGACTGGTCGGAGTATGTGGAAATCGTCTTTAACTGGACAGACGATTCTGTTGTGTATACAGTCAGCTTCGATGCCAACGGTGGCAGTGGTGCAATGGATACCATCATCATTGATGAAGGTACCATATATCTGTTGCCTAATTGCCTATTTACTCCGCCAGCGGGCAAACAATTTAAGGCATGGAGTATCAATGGTGTTGAGTATGCAGTAAGAGACAGAATTACCATTTCAGAGGATATTACTGTTAAAGCTATCTGGGAAAATGTATACGCGATCGCTTCTGGGACCTGCGGTGAAAACCTTATCTGGAAACTGACAGAAGACGGAACGCTTACCATTAGTGGAGAAGGTCCGATGACGGAATCCCCTTGGCGGGACTATTGCGACAAGATTCTATTTGTTGTTGTCGAGGATGGTGTAACATGTGTTGCTTCCTCCGCTTTTGATACATGTTCTGAAATTCTTCGTGTTATGCTACCAGATAGTGTAACCAGTATCGGTTCTTATGCATTCGCTAGATGCCAAAGCCTGATTGAGATCAATCTGCCAGATTCATTGACCAGTATTGGTGATGGTGCATTCTATTATTGCGGTAGTATCACATCTCTTATGATTCCTAATGGTGTAACAACTATCAACGAATACGCATTCTATATGTGTAAGAATCTAGAAAACATTACGATTCCTGACAGTGTAACCAGCATTGCCGACTACGCATTTTATATGTGTGAGAGTCTAAAAAGCCTTACGATTCCCGACAGTGTAACCAGCATTGCCGACTATGTATTTTATTATTGCAAAAGCTTGCTATATATCAAACTTCCTGCTGGCTTAACCGAGTTAAACCTCGGAATGTTTTTCTACTGCGAAAAATTGGAAAGCATTGAGATCCCTAAAGGTGTGACCCATATTGGGGATCATGCATTTTACTATTGCAGAGACCTCAAGACAATCACGATACCCGCGAGTGTTACCCATATTGGTCAAAATGTATTTGGATCTTGCGACGATCTTGAGAGTATCCATGTTGAAAGTGAAAACAAGTATTATTGCAGCGTTGATGGTGTGCTCTTCAATAAGAATATGACGCAGTTAATCCGTTTCCCCAGTTCTCATCGGTCTGCATTATATGTGATCCCTGCTGGTATAACTGACATTGCGTCAACTGCATTTGATAATTGCTTACTGAGTTATATTGAAATTCCTGCCAGTGTAACATCCATTGGAGACGCTGCGTTCTACTTCTGTCAATTCCTTAAAACCATAAAAATCCCAGACGGTGTGAGTAGTATCGGCAACAATATGTTTCAGCAATGCTTCCATCTTGCAGAGGTAAGCCTCCCCGCCACAGTAACCAGTATTGGTAATCATGCATTTTACGGTTGCGAATCTTTGAAAACCGTCTGTTTCAACGGAACCGAAGAGCAGTGGGATGCAATCACCGTCAATGTGGGCAACGATTATTTACTGAATGCCGAAATCATTTTTACGCACAATCATACCTATGGCGATATAAGCTACACTTGGTCCAAGGACAATGTGCAATGCTCCGCCACGAGCATTTGTACCGATTGTGGTAAAACAGTGACAGAAACCATCTTCGCAACGATTGAGACATCTGATCCCACCTGTATCGAGGTTGGTTTTACGATTTATACCGCAACATTCATCAACAATGGATTTGCCCAACAGCAGAAAAAGGTGGAAATTCCTGCCAAGGGACATATCGAGGAAGTCATTCCCGGCTATCCTGCCACACTGACCGAACCTGGTCTAACTGACGGTATGAAGTGTTCCGTCTGTGGTGAAATTTTGGTTGCACAGGAAGAAATTCCTGCTCTGACAGAAATTTCTGGTACTTGTGGCGAGAACTTGACTTGGACACTGACCAACGAGGGTGTTCTTACCATCAGCGGTGAGGGTGCTATGTACAACTTTACCGTTATTGTTGATTTGTTGCCCCTGCACACTGTTCCCATGAACGAGGAAACCACCCAGCCTGCGCCTTGGAGCGACTACACTATCCTAATCGCCAAGGTTGTGGTCGAGGACGGTGTAACCAGTATCGGCGATAACGCTTTTGCCGCCTGTGAGAATCTTGCGGAAATTGAGATTCCCGAAACTGTGACCACCATCGGTGACAATGTTTTCACTGGCTGTGAGGCACTGGAAACTGTGACTTACACGGGTACCGAGGAACAGTGGGCCGAGATTACACGCGGCGAGGGTAACGAAACACTGGAAGATGCTGAAATCGTCATCGCAGATGTCTTGCGTGGCGATGTCAATGGCGATGGCTATGTAAATAGTAACGATGCAATTTATTTACTCCGCTACACACTATCTCCCAACCGTTATCCTATCAATCAGAATGGCGATATGAACGGTGACGGCTATGTAAACAGTAACGATGCCATTTACCTGCTTAGACATACCTTAACTCCCAACAGATATCCGCTCTATTAAAGGAGAAAATTTATGAAAAGGATTCTGCCCCTGCTATTATCGCTCTGTTTTATGGTGCAGATGCTCCCCTCTGCATTTGCGCAAACTCATGCAGAAGTGTCGTTCACATCTGCTTCTGCAATGTGTGGAGAGGATGTCACTACTACCGTCTCCATCAAGAATTGTGTGGACGCAAAGTCAATCATGATTATTCCGCAATACGATGAAGACATCTTGGAAATCGTAAGTGGTACATGGTTGATTGACGGCGTACTGGCAGAAGATTGGGGTCCTGCGTTTGGCGATGCAGTCATCGCATTTTCTGCTAACACAGATGTCAATACGGATATCTTTGAGTTCGTATTCCGTGTGAAAGACGATGCGAAAGCTGGTCAAGTTGCCAATGTGGGCTGTGAAATTGTCATTACGACCATGGACGGAAACGAAGACATCCCTGTTGCTGTTACTGTAACAGAGGGTCTTGTCACTGTGTTGGCAACGGAGTGCTCTCACATTGACGAAAACGGCGATTATATCTGCGATGACTGCGGTGAAAACCTGTGTACCGAACATACCGAGAAAATTATCTCTGGTTATGACGCTACCTGTACCGAAGATGGTCTGACCGAGGGTAAGAAGTGCGCTAACTGTGGTGAGATTCTGGTCAAACAGGAAGTCATCATTGCTTTGGGTCATACCTATGATGATGGTGTTGTCACTACCGAGCCTACCTGTACCGAAACTGGTGTTATGACTTATACCTGCCTGCGTAGAGGTTGCGATTACAGCGTCACCGAGGCGATTTCTGCACAGTGCCACAGTGCGCAGTATCAGGACCTAAACTCCAACGCATGGTATCACGAGTATGTCGACTATATGCTTGGTGCAGGTTTGATGAACGGCGTGAACGCGGAAAAGGATATGTTCGACCCCAGCGGTGAGATGACCCGTGCAATGCTGGTTACTGTGCTGTGGAGAGCACAGGGCGAGCCTGCTGTGGAGGGCGAGAATCCCTTTGCTGATGTTGCCGATGGTAAATGGTATACCGACGCGATTATCTGGGCGGTTTCCGAGGGTATTGTCACCGGTATTACCGAAGATACCTTCGCACCCAATAGTTCCGTGACCCGCGAGCAAATCGCCTGTATCCTCTGGCGTTTGGCTGGCAAGGTAGGCGCGAACGGCACTCTGGAGTCTTTCCCAGATGGTGACACTGTCAGCACCTATGCCGTTGAAGCAATGGCTTGGGCTGTGGAGGGTGGTCTGCTCAAGGGTGATGACCAGAAGAATCTCAATCCCACCGCTACCGCTACTCGTGCTGAGGTTGCAACTCTTATCTACCACTACATGAAGTAAGCAGTAGCGAGTTCCACGAACAAAAGCATAAAGAGAGGGATGCCAACGGGGGCATCCCTCTTTGGGCTCTATCATAGATGATAGAGTTCAGACGCTTTACCCGCCCCCCCAATTTATGATAAAACTTCAGTTTGACAAAGTATTATACAAGTGCTATACTGTGAGCAGTTATCGCTGTAGAGCAGTAATGTACCGCTTTGGATGCTCCCCAAGGCCAATCTGTAGAAAGGAGAGACTGTCGTGCACAAAAAGCACATCCCACAAAACGAATGAAACTGATTTGTTAAAAGGAGGAACAACTATGAATGTGAAGAGGGTTTTGTCCTTACTATTATCCATCTGTCTCATGGTGCAGATGCTCCCCCCTGCATTTGCACAAAATTATGCAGAAGTGTCGTTCACATCTGCTTCTGCAATGTGTGGAGAGAATGTTACTACTACCGTCTCCATCGAGAATTGTGTGGACGCAAAGTCAATCATGATTATTCCGCAATATGATGAAGACATCCTGGAAATCGTAAGTGGCACATGGTTGATTGACGGCGTGCTGGCAGAAGATTGGAGTCCTACATTCGGGGATGCAGTCATCACATTTTCTGCTAATACAGATGTCAATACGGATGTTTTTGAGTTCGTATTCCGTGTAAAAGACGATGCACAAGCTGGTCAAGTTGCCAATGTGGGCTGTGAAATTGTCATTACGACCATGGACGGAAACGAGGACATCCCTGTTGCTGTTACTGTAACAGAGGGCCATGTCACTGTGTTGGCAAAGCACTGCTCTCACATCGACAAAGATGGCGATTATATCTGCGATGACTGCGGTGAAAATCTGTATGTTGAACATGCAGAAGTGTCGTTCACATCTGCTTCTGCAATGTGTGGAGAGAATGTTACTACTACCGTCTCCATCAAGAATTGTGTGGACGCAAAGTCAATCATGATTATTCCGCAATATGATGAAGACATCCTGGAAATCGTAAGTGGTACATGGTTGATTGACGGTGTGCTGGCAGAAGATTGGAGTCCTGCGTTTGGCGATGCAGTTATCACTTTTTCTGCTAACACAAATGTCAATACGGATGTTTTTGAGTTCGTATTCCGTGTAAAAGACGATGCACAAGCTGGTCAAGTTGCCAATGTGGGCTGTGAAATTGTCATTACGACCATGGACGGAAACGAAGACATCCCTGTTGCTGTTACTGTAACAGAGGGTCTTGTCACTGTGTTGGCAAAGCAGTGCTCTCACATTGACGAAGATGGCGATTACATCTGTGATGACTGTGGTGAAAATCTGTGCACCGAACATATCGAGGAAAGCATCGCTGGTTTTGACGCTACCTGTACCGAAGATGGTCTAACTGATGGCGTAAAGTGTGCTAACTGTGGTGAGATTCTAGTCGAACAGGAAGTTATCTCTGCTTTGGGTCATACCTATGACGAAGGTGTTGTCACTACCGAACCTACCTGCACCGAAACGGGCGTTATGACTTACACCTGTCTCCGTGATGGTTGCGACCACAGCTATACCGAGGTAATTCCTCCTAATGATCACATCGACGAAGATGGCGATTACATCTGTGATGACTGTGGTAAAAATCTGTGCACCGAACATATCGAGGAAATCGTCGCTGGTTATGACGCTACCTGTACCGAAGATGGTCTAACTGATGGCGTAAAGTGTGCTAACTGTGGTGAGATTCTAGTCGAACAGGAAGTCATCTCCGCCTTGGGTCACGACTATGATGATGGTGTTGTCACTATCCAGCCTACCTGCACTGAAATGGGTGTTATGACTTACACCTGTCTGCGCGAAGGTTGTGACCATAGCTTCACTGAGGAAATTCCTGCTAATGGGCACACTGAGGAAATTATTCCTGCTCAGGACGCTACCTGTACCGAAGATGGTCTGACTGAGGGTAAGAAGTGCTCTATCTGTGGTGAGATTCTGGTCGAACAGAAAGTCATCTCCGCCCTGGGGCACAACTATGATGATGGCGTTGTCACTGCCGAGCCTACCTGTACCGAAACTGGTGTTATGACTTACACCTGTCTCCGTGACGGTTGCGACCACAACTTCACTGAGGAGATTCCTGCTAAGGGTCACATCGACGAGGATGACGATTACATCTGCGATATCTGCGGTGAAGACCTGTGCACCGAACATATCGAGGAAAGCATCTCTGGTTATGACGCTACCTGTACCGAGGATGGTCTGACTGAGGGTAAGAAGTGCTCTATCTGTGGTGAGATTCTGGTCGAACAGAAAGTCATCTCCGCCCTGGGGCACGACTATGATGATGGCGTTGTCACTGCCGAGCCTACCTGTACCGAAACTGGTGTTATGACTTACACCTGTCTGCGCGAAGGTTGTGACCATAGCTTCACTGAGGAAATTCCTGCTAATGGGCATACTGAGGAAGTCATCCACGGCTATAATGCTACCTGTACCACGGACGGTCTGACCGATGGTACAAAGTGTTCCATCTGCGGTGAGATTCTCGTTGCACAGGAAGTTATTCCTGCAAAGGGTCATACTGAGGAAGCTATCCACGGCTACGATGCTACCTGTACCGAAGATGGTTTAACTGACGGTGTGAAGTGTGCTACCTGTGGTACAATTCTTGTCGAACAGGAAGTCATCCCTGCTAAGGGGCATACTGAGGAAGTCATCCACGGTTATGATGCTACCTGTACCACGGACGGTCTGACCGATGGTACTATGTGTTCCACCTGCGGTGAGATTCTCGTTGCACAGGAAATTATTCCTGCAAAGGGACATACCGAAGAAGTTATTCCTGGTTATCCTGCCACACTGACCGCACCTGGTCTGACTGACGGTATAAAATGCTCCGTCTGTGGTGAGATTCTTGTTGCACAAGAGGAAATTCCTGCTCTGACAGAAATCTCTGGTACTTGTGGCGAGAATCTGACTTGGACACTGACCAACGAGGGTGTTCTCACCATCAGCGGTGCAGGTGCAATGTACAACTTTGCTACGGTTGTTGATTTGTCGCCTCTGGCTGTTGTTCCCATGAATGAAGAAACCGCTGTGCCTGCGCCTTGGAGCGAGTATGCTACCCTTATTACCAATGTCGTGGTCGCGGACGGTGTCACGAGTATCGGTGACAATGCCTTTGCCGCCTGTGAGAATCTCAAGGAAGTTGAGATTCCCGAAACAGTAACCACCATCGGTGACAATGTGTTCGCCGGCTGTGAAGCACTGGAAACTGTGACTTACACGGGTACGGAGGAACAGTGGGCGGAGATTACCCGCGGTGAGGGTAATGAAACACTGGAAGATGCCGAAGTTGTTATCCGAAATTTTATGTTGGGAGACATCAATCTTGACGGTGTACGCGACGAAGATGACCTGTACGCACTCTTCAGACACTGTAGAATGATAGAGGTTCGTACGGTAATCCTCGAAGTTTTTGATATCAATGGCGACGGAGAATTTGATGATCTGGATTTGAATGCGCTCTTTAGACATTATCGACTGATTGAGTCCCAGTGGTAATTCTATAAATAACAGTTTCATAGTATTGGGGTCAGGTGGTATACCTGACCCCATAGTCATTATGGTATAGCTTAATATTACAAAAATCGTGTAATCTAAAATTCCTTTTCTTCATACTCACAATACGCTAATGAATATAACAAAAACCCTGCAACCAAAAGGTTACAGGGTTTCGTTTGGAGGTGACACCCGGATTTGAACCGGGGAATGAGGGTTTTGCAGACCCTTGCCTTACCGCTTGGCTATGTCACCATATGGACAGCAGGAGCAACCTAACTGCTCCTGCTATCATTGTGGAGCGGGCGACGGGGCTCGAACCCGCTACCTCCACCTTGGCAAGGTGGCGCTCTACCAGATGAGCTACGCCCGCATACTGCGTAACCGATTGATTACGCATGGTGCCTCCGGTCGGAATCGAACCAACGACACGTGGATTTTCAGTCCACTGCTCTACCAACTGAGCTATCTGGGCAAATTTGGCGACCCGGAACGGGCTCGAACCGTGGACCTCTAGCGTGACAGGCTAGCGTTCTAACCAGCTGAACTACCGGGCCGGATCCAAATGTGGTGGAAACAACAGGGCTCGAACCTGTGACCCCCTGCTTGTAAGGCAGGTGCTCTACCAGCTGAGCTATGCTTCCAGACCGGCCGTCGCCATAAGCGACGCCATTTATAATACACTATGGCGTCGCTTTTGTCAAGTCATTTTTACCATTTTTACAAAAAGTTTTTGCAGTTTATTTCTTACCCCGCTCGCGGTCCATTTTCTCCAGTTCCTCACGAGTGAAACTGTACACCGCATCGCAGAAACGGCAGGTGGCC
>JAZOVU010000007.1:0-7765 GCA_045658885.1 Candidatus Pelethomonas sp.
AATTGATAAGAATATTCCACTTTCTCACCTCACAATCTCATATATTGTTTGATTTTCTATGGGTATAGTATAGCATTTTTCGCTATCTATTGCAACTTGTTACCCTCTTTTACGAGGGAATTAGGTGTGCCTTATATCCCCATGTCTCAAGACAGGGGCTTTACGGCACGGATGGTAAAATCAAAACTAGTATGGCAATCAATATCATACTGTCGATTCTGATTCTGGGGTTAGAGTATCTCTGCCTTGCTGTGTTCCAGATGGGGATTCGTGGCTCTGCGTTTGCGGTCAGTATGGGTATGTTTCTCTGCACGGTTATTGCACTGTATCCATTTGTCAAAGGAAAGCTGACGCTGAAATTCTGTAAGCCGAGATTCAGCACGCATATGTTGTGGCAAATCATAGCAGGGGGAATGTCAAATTTTTTAAGTAGCATCGCAGGGCGATTGACCTCTATCGTTATGAATATCGTGCTTCTCCAGCTGGGTGGCTCTATCGCTGTCAGTGTTTACGGTGTTCTGGTCTATGTGGGTGATACATTGCAACAACTGTTGTACGGAACCTGCGATGGTATGCAACCTGCTATCGGCTATAACTGGGGCGCGAAGGATGTGGCGCGCGTGAAAGGTATCATGCAGTGCTGTATCATTGCCTGTGCGGTTATTTCACTCGCTGGAATGACACTGATGCTGTTGGCTCCTAAACCCATTGTATCCCTGTTTATTCAAGAGACGGAGACAGAGCTTATTACGATGGCGGTCTATGCTATCAGAATCTACGCACTGACCTTTTTGACACGGTGGTTTGGATTCGTTGTGCAGAGCGTTATGGTTGCAGTGGAATCTCCGCTTCCTGCGGCAATCCTATCTGTTTCTAACGCACTCATTATCCCCATCGCATTGCTCCCCATTCTATGGTCAATGAAACTGGATGGCATCTGGCTGAACACCCCCATCACATCCCTGTTGGTTTCTGCGATGGCGATTATCTTTTTTGGTCGACTACGAAAAACACTCACTGTTACTCAATAACGCAACACCGTCCACCAGTCGATATGACCAGTGGACGGTGCTTTTTTATAGATATCGGTGTGGTTTACGGCACAGGATTGGTCCAGTACGCGCGGTTGTAGAGGTCCGTAAACTGATAGGTCAGATTTGCGACATCTGCACTGATATACACATCGCTGATATAGAGGGTATCTGTCACAACCAGTTGTTCCCCAAGCAGATAGCTGTCTACATAGGTACCATCGTATGTGTAGTAGTCGCACACAAAATCAATCACATCGCCCGGCACCACAGTATCCATCGTCTTTGCTACCGTGGTGGTTTCCCCGTCATAGTAAACCCGTCGGACCCCCACGATACTGCCGTTGGGGTCTTCATCGGTGAATACGACCACCAGTTCTGCCCTCTCACCGTTGTACAGTACAGGGATACGACCTGTGATACTGTAATCTTCCCCAGATTCTACCGTGTACTCGTGGTAATAGGCGACGGGCTGTTCGTTGACCGCAATCCAAGTGATTGCATCGGGTGCCAGCAGGTTGCCGTTGTTGTCGAACTCGTAAACGGTATCCAGTCCCAAGTCAATGTATCCTGCTCCGTCATCATAGAACATATTCGCGTGGAGGGTCTGCACCAATGCCCACTGTTCTTCTGGCAAAGCAATGTAGGCACCGTTATCACCGTACTGCCAAGTCAGCAAACTGCCATCCAAGGTGTTGTCCGCAATGTAGGATGCCATAGCATCCACATCCAGTGCGCGGTCGGAGAGAAAATCTGTATTCAGACCACTCAGACCTGCAATACTGCCCACTTCGCCGCCTAAGAACTGGCTCAAAAGCTGTCCAATCAGTTCCGCACTGTCGGCACCAAGGACGGAACCCTGTCCCAACAGAGAGGGTAACGGAGATGCTGTTCCGCCAGCCGCCGCCTGACCGCTGACTTCCATACTGGCAAACGCTTTGATACAGCGTGTATACTCATCCTCCATGCCGATTTGCTCATAGGTATCCACTGCGCTGTCCACCATAGATGCCTTGCGGAAGGGGAAATAAATGGAAATGCCGTAAGAATTGGTCATGTTGGAGGAAGTGCGGTTGTATTTGACCGTTCCCAGCAACGCCTTTGCCAGTGCTTCGCCTTCCTTGGTATTCATATTCTTCGCTAGATGCACCAAATCCACTTGGTCGATACGGCTGGATGCGCCGAACTCACGGCTACCGCTTCTGGCATTGGAAACCTGTGCATAGTCATCGTTTTTTATCAATTCATAGGTATGATTGGAAAAAGCCGCCAATGCCTTGGGAACGGTGGCTTCCACTTCTGCCAAGTCCACAAGGGAGAGCGTGGTGGACTGTCCCGCACACTTTTTGGCGCAGGTTTCCACAAAATCATCAATGATTTTCTTGCCAAGCTCCAAGGTAGATACCGAGGTGTTTTGGGAGAGCATCGTCAGCCAGTTCGTATAATACCAACCGATGCCGGGCTCTGTTTCCTCGCTGGCAATCATGTAGTCGGCGTGCTTCGTCAGCATCAGGGCATTTTCCGCCGTAGCCATCAAACACGCATCAAAGCCTACAAAGTCGAACTGTACACCGCCATCTGTCAATGCTTTGTCGATTTCCGCCAAGCTCATGGAACCGCTACTCTGGAATTTTTCGTCATATCCGTAACCACTGACAGAGCCTCCGCCGTGGTCCCAGAAAATCAGCGCGTTGCGGTTGGCAGGGAACTCATCCGCACACCAACGAATAAAGGATGACAGCGTGTTGGGGTCCGTCATCGATACACTGCCCAAATCCTTCTGTAGGCAGACCAAGCCCTTATCTGTTACCTGCCAAATCTGATTCCTACTGCTGTCCAGCACATCGTTGCGCCACTGCTTGCAACCGCCCGTGTAAAGAATCAGATTCACTTGCTCCCCGATGTCTGCATTCAGCATCTCCTGTAAGTCCATCGTAGCCATCTGGTTGCGTGACTCCAGGTCAGTCCCACAGAGGTACACCATCAGTGTCACTTTGTCCTTGCCGTTGCCCAACAGGGTCGTATACTTCTCTCTTGCGCCGTTCGCCACCGAAGTATCCAATACCTGCGTATTGCTTTCGGCAACCCAACCTGTGGATACACTGCCGCCCCCCAGATTCCCCCAGAGGGACGCATAGGAACTTCCAGGCGCGGAGGTCTGGGGAGATTGGCTATCCTCACCGCCGCCGAACAGGAGCGACCCAATCCCACCGCCGCCACCCAGCAGGAGTGCCAACAGGATTAGGAGCAACTTACCGCCACCCAACTTCCCACTGGAACGGGTACTCTTTTTGCTCTGCGCGCCTTCGGTAGCGTGCTGTGGCGTACGCCCTGGTTTCCCTACGGGACCACTGCCCAGTCCACTGCCGCGTCGCTCTACCTCTTTGCCCTGACCGGTTATATTTTTCTGCCGGCCTCTTGGTCTTTCGTTCATTTTTTTGTCTCCTAGCTATATTTTTTTACAACAGCAAACATTAAGTTATTAAAATCAGGGCGTGCGCTCGTGATACCTTTTTCGACAATGCGGAATCCGTTTCTCTCCAATTCATCCACAAAGGTTGGGAACGATACCATTCTGCACGATGTACTTGCAACCATCATTTTTCCTGACTCGTGTTCGCGCTCTTGGATGTCAAATGCCTGCGTAATATCGCTTTGCATTTCAAATTCCCCATCGCCCATGGTACAAATCAGAGCCAACCCCTCTGGTTGCAAATGGTTGTAGATAAATTGGTAGAATCCATCTCTATCCTCATCCAGAACCAACATATGAACCACTGCTACCGCATAGATGAAATCAAATTTTTTGTCCAAATTGTCTGCCAGACAATCCAATACGCTAAAATTCTTCGCAAAATCTGGCATTCTGTTCTGGCAATACGCGATGGCTTCGCTCGAAATATCGGTAGCCATCAGCGAATACCCACCCTGTAATACCGCCTTTGCATCTCTCCCCTCCCCACACCCAATTTCTAACAAGCAATGTTGTGGCTGAATCGCATATTTCTTCAGTACCTCCATGACAATGGGGGTACTCTGGTCACTTGACCAACTCACACCGTTCTGATGTGCCGTTTTATATCGCTCCTCATACGCGGTGTAATAGGCTCTGGTATCGTTTTTCATAATACTTCTCCTATTGAAAAGCAGTCCCACTTATCGCTCACTGTGCTGCCTGGTACAGCTCCCGACAGGCCTGTTGCAGTTCCACCTCTCGTTGTCGGTACAACAGTTTGTCGGCGTGTTGCAGGTAGACCGCACAGCCGTGCCTACGGATATATGCCAACGCATCCGGCATTTTCGTCAAAGCAGATACCAGTAAAATCATCTCCTGCCCATCGCCAAAGCTGTCGGACACAAATTGAAAGCCATTGTGCAATTCTTTTTGTATCTCCTGCACCAGATGAGTTCGGCATTGCTTGTCTTGCTCGAAAAGAACACGGAGGAAAGCAAGCTGTTCTTCTCGCTCCCATTTGTGTTGCTCTTTTACCGCAATATCCATCTCCATGAGCCGATTGAGTACCCACTGTTCCCGACGCATTTCCGCCGAAGAAATGAGGGCATGAGATATTTTGACCGCCAAACTGTGTCGATTGGCAAGTACAAACTCCTCCAAGGTCTGCGACGACCGCTGATACTGTTGCAACATATCGTGCAGTCGGACAACCACGGTATCCTGCCACACATATTGCGTAAGTGACTGTTGCAAAACCGACAAAACCAGATGTACCACCGTCAGTCGCTCATCAAACACCGCATTTCTCGCCATGTTGACTTTCTCCGTATAGACCGCATCAGTCAAACCACCACGCACCACCTCATCGACCGCATAGTCGGCGCGGTACTTTTGAAACAAGCGGTAGTACGCCGCAAAATCCCGTGCTGTGGACGCACAGCGCAAATATTGCGCCATTAAGCTCTCCGTCACAGGGGCCTGTAGTTCCTCATAGCCCAGCAGTATCTCCGACAAATCCTCCCAACCACGCGCTGTCACAAAGAAGAGTGTATCCGCCGTCCGTTCCACCTTATAAAATCTATCCTTTTTGGCGGAGAGATAGGAGAGAATTGCCCCGTGCAGATGTTTTCCGTGTGCATATTCCAGCCACACATCCACATCGGCTTCCACATCCATCTGGCGCACACGGTCCAGTGTGACGATATCAAATTCGCGCACGGATTTATTATACTCTGGTGGATTGCCTGCCGCAACAATCACCCAGCCGTCTGGCACTCTATGGCTACCAAAGGTCTTATTCTGTAAAAATTGTAGCATGGTCGGTGCCAGTGTTTCCGAAACGCAGTTAATCTCATCCAGAAAGAGAATACCTTCACGCACCCCTGTTCGCTCCATGGTTTCATATACGGAGGCAATAATCTCGCTCATGGTATACTCGGTCACGGACATCTCTGTGCCATTGTAAATTTTGGTTTCAATGCGTGGTAATCCGATGGCACTCTGGCGCGTGTGGTGGGTGATGGTGTACGCAACCAGTCCGACACCACACTCCTCGGCAATCTGCTCCATAATGGCCGTCTTGCCGATACCAGGAGGCCCCATCAACAGAATGGGTCGCTGTCGCACGGTGGGAAACCGATAGTTCCCCAGCGCGTCCTTGCGGAGATAGGCGCGCAAGGTATAGGCAATCTCCTGCTTGGCTTGTTGTATATTCATAACATTCTCCTATATCAAAAGCACCCTCGCCCACTTAGGAATCAACTCTGGATGCCCAGATTCCTTCAGTAGTACAAAAGTCGTTTCATAGTCGGTGGATTTGGTTGGATACGCACCATCCCCATCGGTAAAATAGAGCAGTGCTTTCAGATTTTTCAGTTCTTTTCGGTTCCGCAGTGTCGCAATATAGTCGAAAACTGGACTAAAAGAGGTGCCCCCTCTTCCCTGAATCTGGACTTTCTTGGCATAGTCCAACCAGTCCTCTTGACAGCGAATCAGCGTGACATCCTGAATCAGACAGTCACACTGGATAAAATATACCTTCATCTTTCGGAAGAAGTTCTCCTGACGGGACAGTATCTCGTAAGTTTCGCGCAGAAAACGGCTGACGGTTTCCGAGGAACAGGAACTGGAGGTGTCAATAGCGATGACCAACTCCTCCAATCGGTTCACTTCCTTGTATTCCAGTGGTTCAAGCAATGGCATCGCACCGTAGTGTTCCATACCAAAGTGGTAGAAGGCATAGTCGAAACTTTCGGTATCCAGTTCCACTTCCTCCCGTGGGAAAGTGAAGCGTCGGAGATAGTTTCGGTAATCGTATCTAGCATCCGCCTCTATGGAGATTTCTTCTGTAGAACTTCCAGCGGTCGTGCCACGCTTCCCTCTCCCGCTTTTGTTCTGCGCCGCCTCCAATAGGAGCTGTTCCCAGTGGTTACGGATACCCTTGTGTGACACTTCCTGCCATACACTATGGGTATCAAACGCAAAAGCGGTCTGTAATGCCTCCGTGGTATAGGGGAAAAAATGCGTGGTGAGCAGTTGGAAAATCTGCTGTGCCGAACACGGTTGGCCGCCTAGTCGCTCCAGACACGCCTGCCGAATGGGATTTGACACCGCCAGTCGCTCCATCCCCTGCTGTTCAATCAACTGCTCCACCGCCATATCACAGGCGATATCCCACAGTACGCTCGTTCCGCGCTGCGCATCGAAGATATGGAGAAACAGGCAGTGTAACAGCGTATGGAGATAGCCACGGCGCACGATGGCAGGGTCTTTCCCATACCATTCCAATAGGTTCGGTGTAGACACATACAGAAATTGACCATCCGTGTGGATGTCAGTACCCATATGAAAGTTCCAATGCAGACAATCAATCGCCGCATCCAGATAGGGAAACAGCTCCCCCAGTTCCGCCCGACTGGTCTGTAAGATACGCAGAGCCAATTCTCGATACTTCTCCTCCTGCATGGTTCGTCACTTCCTTACCACTCCAGATTTCTGTCGGGAAAGCCATAGTTTTTTGCCTTGCTTTTTAGCAGGCAGAGAAAGCTCTGTGTTTTTTTCTGTGCTATGGCATAGGATAGCCCCTCCTCTACGACAGAGGCACTCAGCCACCCCAGGGTATCCACACGCTGTATTCTGTCGATATCCTCCTGCACAATCATACTCTGTAGGGCAGGACGAATCCGCAGTTTCAAATAGTCTGCAAATGCCTGTTGTTGCTGTGGGGTAAATCCCTCCTCTGCAAAGAATCCGTCTAATGCCAAGGTAAGCCGTACCGCGGCCTGCTGGGACGAGAGAAATTTTTGATATATCGCCTCTGTGTAGTCTGCCATCACTTCACGCTCCTTCTTTCTCGCGTTTATAACCGTCATTTCCGAAAAATACTATAAGTCCATTATAAATTGCCTATCTGTACTTTTCAAGCATCATATTTTTAGATAGAAAAACAGCACAGAGCTGTCACAGAATGAAAAAGTTCTGTGGCAGCTCCGTTTCTTGCCAATCCAATTAGGATGGTTACCAAATGTGCCGTAAAGCCCCTGTCTTTAGACATGGGGATATAAGGCACACATTATTCCCTCGTAAAAGAGGGTAACAGGTTGCAATAGGGAGCGAAAAATGGTATACTATACCCATAGAAAATCAAACAATATATGTGATTGTGAGGTGAAAAAGTGGAATATTCTTATCAATTCCGGCTATACCCGAACATAAAACAGCAGGAACAGATATCCCGAAATTTTGGATGTTGTCGGTATATATTCAACCACTTTCTCGC
>JAZOVU010000008.1:0-11586 GCA_045658885.1 Candidatus Pelethomonas sp.
ACATCATTCGAAAGCAGATTACCGTAGTCTGCTTATTTCCGATGGAGAGCCGTGTGCGGTGAAAGTCGCACGCACGGTTCGAAGTGGGGGAAAATCACTCTGAACAGGTAAAGCTGAAGATGTTGATTACCTATCACTATTTTCTCGGATTGCGGAATTTGACGGTCTTAGAGGATGCCGTACAGATGGTACGGCGGAAAAACCCCGATTTTTCCCTCGACCAAATTCCAGACAACGACAGTGCGGTGTTTGAAATGCTGACACAGGGAAAAACGGGCGGTGTGTTTCAGATGGAATCGGCAGGCATGACAGGCGTGTGTGTCGGTCTGCGTCCGCAGTCCATTGAAGATTTGACAGCGATTGTGGCACTGTACCGCCCTGGCCCGATGGAATCGATTCCGCGCTTTATCGCCTCGAAGCATGACCCGTCGCTTGTTTCCTATAAACACCCATCGCTTGCCCCTATTTTGTCTGTTACCTATGGATGTATCATCTATCAAGAACAAGTCATCGAAATTTTCCGCCGTTTGGCAGGGTATTCGCTGGGACAAGCCGATATGGTGCGCCGTGCGATGAGCAAGAAGAAGGCGAAAGATATTGCGCGTGAACGCGGTGCGTTTGTCCACGGCGACAGCGAGCGCGGGATTGCAGGATGTGTGGCGAACGGTATCAGTGCAGATATCGCGGAACAGATTTACGATGAAATTTACGATTTCGCCAACTACGCATTTAACAAGGCGCACGCGGTCTGCTATGCGGTCGTTGCCTACCAGACGGCATGGTTTAAGTACCACTATCCGCGTGAGTACATGGCGGCACTGCTCACCTCGGTACTCGACTCTACGGATAAAATTTCGGAGTATATCAACGAGTGCCGTACGATGGGACTTGCGCTGTTGCCACCCGATGTCAACCGTTCGTTCCCCACTTTTACCGTCGAGGACGAGGGCATCCGCTTCGGCTTGGTTGCGATTAAGAATATCGGGCGCGGTGTGATGGAGAGCATGGTGCATGAGCGCGAGGAACATGGACCATTCGGCGGATTTCAGGATTTCTGTGAACGGATGTGTCACTATGACATCAACAAGCGTGCGGTCGAAAACTTGATTCGTGCCGGTGCGTTTGATTGCTTTGGTGTACGGCGCAGTCAGTTGGTGGCAGTGCATGAGAAGTTGATAGATTCCATCCATGAGAGCCATCGACAAAATATCGAGGGACAGTTGGACTTCTTCAGCATGAGCAGTACCCCCGTACAGCACCGCAGTGTAGAATTGATTCTGCCCGACATCCCAGAATTTCCGACGAGCGAGCGTATGCGACAGGAGAGGGAAGTGACGGGGCTGTATCTCTCAGGGCATCCAATGGATGCCTACCGTACCGAGGCGAAAGCGCGTGGGGCGGTTTACATCAGCACCATTCACGAGGATTTTTCTCAAGAGGGTGGCGCGACGGTATTTGCAGATGGGCAGAGTGTTCTCATCGGTGGTATCATTACGGCGTTTAAGACAAAGCCGACCAGAAACCAGACTTTGATGGCGTATGCCACCGTGGAGGACGAAACCTCGTCCATCGAACTGCTCTGTTTCTCCCGTGTGTTGGAACGACACCAGAGTATTCTCAAAGAGGGGAGTACGGTGTTGGTGCAGGGTAAACTCTCCGTGCGCGACGATAAGCCACCACAAATCATGTGCGACACGGTTGCTCCGCTGTGTGGCGCAGTGGATACGGCGGTGGAGAATCCCCCACCACCACGGCGCGCGCAGAACGGGGTGCAGGTGCTGGACGGTAAGGTGCTGTGGATTCGACTGCACCACGCCGATTCTGCGCTGCTGACCCATATTAACCGCCTCATTGCCATGTTCCCAGGCACAACCCCAGCCAAAATTTTTATTGCTGATACAGGAAAGCGGATGGGAACCACCTGTTTGCTCGCCAAATCATTGGTAGATGAACTGGTCGAAGGATTGGGACAGGAGAATGTGATACTGCAATAAAGATGTAATGGGAAAAAGGGCTGACGCAAGGAGGAATATCCTGCGCCAGCCCTCTGTTTTGTAGTTTTGTGGGGGACTCGTCTTTCTGGCGAACCTGTAGACGGTGTACCTCCAAACAAAAGATTAGGGGTCCATCGAAATGGGTGGTACTTCAACAGCGATTGCACTGCGTTCCAAGTGTCCGTCTTGCACCGAGCTATGCTCCATCCATTCCTCAGTGCGTCCCAAGTTGTCCGTTACACGGAGTACAACCTGAAAAGAATCTCCCTCTTTCAAGGTAATATCGAAATAGTAATTCTCAATAGAGGCAAGGTATTGCCCTGTTTCCTCTGAATGTGGCGTGATGGACATTTGTTCCGAGAAAACTTCCTCCTCATTCACATATGCAGTAAGCACCGCCTGTTCAGGCCAGATGCGTTCGGAGAAAACGGAATAGATACGGATAAACGCCTGTTCCGCCCTGGAAGTGGTATTGGTCATACCGAAACTCTTTGTAGTAATGGCAAACGGAGCCATCAGCGTATTGGGATACAGATGGAAATTATCGGGGTGTAGGTGGTAAAGGGTACTCACCGACTGCTCTTGGATGGTTCCGTCCACACTTTCGACCCGAATCCCAATATCGGTGTGGTAGTTGAGGGGAAGTGTTATGGTTGCCATAAAATCTGGGCCTTCCACCCAATCACTGTTCGTTACACCCTCGGTATTATCCACGGTACGCCAACTTGCTGAGAACTGGAGCTTACTGCCTGCGTTGTACTCCTTCAAGGTTGTGTGCAACTGTATGGTTGCTGTCTGATTTTCCAAATTAAAATCGACCAGCTCCCAGTTAAACTGATGAAACAGCTGTGCTTCCTCCGCCAGCACATCGTAGATGGTATTCCGAATCGTTCCCACAAGATTGTTCTGATTTTGCGATACCTGCGACTGGAGGTTGGATACATCGCGCTGTAACAGTTTCACCGTACTGCGTAGCGAATTGTTTTGCACAAAGAGAACAATAGCAACCGTTGTGGCAAGGATGGCTGACGACATAACCCAGCCCCAACGCGTGAACCAAGATTCCTTTGGTTGATGGGAGGAGGCTTCCTCTGCATAGCGGCGGAGGATTGCTTCCAGTCGGTCCTCCTTGCTTCCATCGGAAGATTCTCCCTCTGTGCGAGGGGATTCTTCCACACCCAAAAGTTCTCCTACTGTAATCCCAAACAGACGGCTCATCGCAACGAGGGTATCCAACTCAGGAATACCGTTGTCGCCTTCCCACTTGGACACCGCCTGACGGGATACCCCCAATGCGTCCCCAAGGCCCTCTTGGGATAATCGCTGTTGTTTTCTTAATTCCTGTATACGCTGACCCAATGTCATAAGTATCGCCTCCTTCCCCTGTAGTATAGCTTTTTCGTGGTAGTTTGACCACCATCTTGCCGTTTCTTTTTGTCAACGGAGCGTTGCGTCTGGTGTTTTTGCTATTTTCTACGGTAACATCTGGAGCAAAAGCCAGATGGCGGGCTGATTTTCGTGTATCCACTCCATATCGTGCTGTTCACTGACACGAATGGCGGCAGCTTTCCACTCGTCGAAGTATTCCTGTCCTGTTTCAGTGTAAAGACGGAGTTGCGCTTCGGGCGCGATATCATCCAAAACAATTCGCATTAAATGCCCA
Source organism: Candidatus Pelethomonas sp. (assembly GCA_045658885.1). Taxonomy (GTDB): domain Bacteria; phylum Bacillota; class Clostridia; order Oscillospirales; family Oscillospiraceae; genus Pelethomonas. Next base: position 3,658 of record JAZOVU010000008.1, read on the forward strand.
CGCAATCCAGTTTGACCACCCGCTAAGAACTGAGAGAAAATATACCGTAGCGTGTACTCCCCGTAGTAGGTCAGTTCTTTATATTCCGTAGGATGTGCGTCAATATAGCTACTCGGCGTAGAGGAATACAGCGGGGAAGATGCAATAGTGGTAAAAAGTTGCTCTATGATGGGTGTAGTATCCTTGCCACTATATGCTACTACCTGTTGGTAACAATCCTGTTTCAGCTGTACAAGGTAAAGGTAATCCATAATCCCGTATAAAATGCTAGTTGCTAAATCGTCTGAGTGCGTACTGAATTGCTCATAAATAGCTACAGAATATTGGTCCCAAGACGCATATCGCTCCTTGGGAAACCAGGCATCTACTAGATGAAATGCGCCCTGTGGTGTTTTCTCAAAGGTCAATTTCACAGGAATATATCGACTTTCGACTTCACGAATCCATTCTCCTGCCAGACTGAACTTTTCATGGAGTGCAATTCCGTAAACAGTTACCTGATTGGGCATAGGGGGGTCGCTGTCAAAGCACAGTTCCTCCTGCGTGAGCAGTGCGAAACTCGCACAATGGTACAGACCATCAGGTTCGGACGATTTATGGTGGTCCAGAATGGCAGAGATGACCGCGGTAGACAAATCTTTCTCATCCGTAACGAAGTTTTCCGCCTCGGGAGTGTCCACCGTATCGGGGCTGGGTGGTTCTGTATCAACAGGATTCGTGACCGGTGGTGTGGGTTCGGTAGTCGGTATCTCTGTACTGGCGGAGGGGATGTCCTTTGTGAAGCTGTTTTCGTAGATATCCAGAAACTTAGTCACAAAGATGGCCTGTTGCCGTGCTTCTTCTGCGCCAGAAGTGACTTGCCACCCCATTGTCTTATAGGCACGGTAGTTTTTCTGGGAGATAGGTGCCAAATGATTTTGCTCTTGTATCAATGCAATGCCATCCGCAAACAGAACAACAAAAGTATCGAATGCTTTATGGGGCGTTTTGAATACGGCGCGTCCATACTGGTCGGCTCCGATGGTAAAATCTTCGCTGATACGCTCGTATTTTTCCTTGTCCACACGACCGATGATACCCTCCGCCCCTGGTACATACTCCTGTACCCACGGATTCCTGACACAGGGAATTGGGTCGGTCAGAAAACAAATCGCAACAACGGCACAGGTGACGACCGACAGGACGATAACCCAAAACGCTGGCTTTTTATAGTGCATGACGGACTTCACACGAACCTTGACCCCAACCTCGCCAAAGGCCAGCGGACAGGCGGCAATCCTACGGCGGTTGATGCTACAGACCACAAGTGCCTGTGTATAGTCAGCTCTCTGCTCGTTTCCCAACTTCTTGATAACTTTTTCATCACAGGCGAGTTCAATGTCCCGACACAGCAGAATATATGCCACCCACATCAGTGGATTGAACCAGTGGACCGTCAGCAAAAAGAACCCCAGCGGTTTCCACCAGTGGTCTTTGCGTCGAATGTGCGCTTGTTCGTGGGCGACCACATGGGGTATCGTCTGCGCTTCCATCCCATAGGGGAGATAGATTCTCGGCTTGTAAAGACCCAGAACAAACGGAGAAGCAACACTCTCGCTTTGGTAGATGTTGTCGCGGAGAAGGGTTGCCTCGCTGACCTTACACCGCAGATGCCAATAGCTAACAGCGGTATAGACCATGAGCGCAACGGCACCCATCAGCCAAATGGGGGTGATTTTTATGAAATTGACTTGCACACGGTCTACCGTTTCGCTTAGTGTAACGGTCACACTACCAGAGAACACGGGGTTGGAAATCACATCGAGAAAAGCGGAGTCTTGCAACTGCGTTCCCTCGTACACCAACATTTCCTGTGGGACAGTTTCCGCGCTTGGAATAAGACTAAACACGCTCTCGATGGAGAACGGAAGCAATAGGCGAACGGCTACCAGTCCCCAGAGCGCGACAGAAGTCCATCGGGGCGCTTTTTGCAAGAGATAGCGCAGAACGATGACGGCTAACACCATCCAACTGGCCGCAATACTGACATTCAGAATGTTGGAGAAGTCCAGTAGTTCCTCTATCGTATTCGCCAACCATGTGGGCATCTTATTTCCCTCCTCTCCGAATACGGTCAATCATGCGCTGTACCTCATCAATCTCTCGTTCGGAAAGTGTCTGACGCTTTGTGAATGCCGCGATGAAGGCAGGCAGTGACCCCTCAAAAGTCTTTTCTACCAGTTCGTCAATCTCGTATGCCTGTACCGCATCTTTGGAAACCAGAGAAGTAACGGTTCCATTCTCATTGCGGAGAACGCCCTTTTCTCCCAGTCGCTTGATGACGGTATAGGTGGTGGTTCGTTTCCAACCCAACTGCGCCTGACACAGCTTGACCAACTCCACCGCTGTGACTGGCTCATGTTCCCACATCAGCAGGCAAAAACGATATTCACCCTCGTGAATTTTTGGAATATTCATACTGCACCTCCTCTGTCTACTATAGTAGACTCTGTGTTTTTAGTCTACAACAGTAGACGAGGAAAGTCAAGCCTATTTCTATGCTTTTTGCAAATTCGATATCGCGCTTGGTGTCACACATTTTTTGGATGGGAATTTTGCACGCGATTGCGACTACAGATACTTCTTTGTGTCGCAATGGTGAGAAGCGTATCGCCCAACTGTGTGAGCGTCACGCCCAGTAAGTTGAGTTCATCGTCGGTCAACTTACAGGCAATCGTGTTGGCAAGCGCGGTAATGGAAGCAGTCAACTCACACGGATTCATAACAAAAGCACCCCTATAGTAGGATATGAATCTCGTAGGGAGATGTGCCTATTCTCAATTGCTAAAATTTTCAAAAAGTTTTTGCGATGCCGTGGGTTTTTCTGTCAGCCTGTGTATCATAGGGCAGAACTGTTTGAGGAAAGGAGGCGATGGGATGGATAAACAGGACATTGTTGCACAAATCCGCGCAAGGAAGGAACACGGGATGGATGCTCTGTTGACGCATTACGGACCCTTGATGCGGTATATCATTACCCCTATCTTACCGCGTGTCGAGGATAGGGAAGAATGTCTTTCGGAAGCAGCTATGCGGATATGGGAAAAAATCGGGCAGTATGATGCCAACCGAGGAAGTTTTTCTGCATGGCTCACCGCCGTTGTCAGAAATACCGCCTTAAACTACCTGCGCCGTACGGGAAACGAAGATATGGATATCCCAGAGAGTACACCTGCACAAGAACCGACCCCAGAGGAACAGCTCTTACGGGAGGAACGGAAAAGTGCCGTCCAACACGCCCTACAGAAACTATCGAAATTTGACAGGAGCTTGTTCTATCGCAAGTATTTCTACTTACAGTCCACGGCACAAATCGCCTCTGAACTCAGTATGACAGAGCGAGCCGTGGAGGGGAGATTATACCGCATCAAGAAGCGACTGCGGAAAATATTAGGAGGTGAGGGGTATGAGTAACCGCCAGTGGGACACGATGAATGAGTCTGCGTGGGAGGAACTGTTGCGCGATAGTATACCTGCACTCCCCCCAGAGGATGTCGTTCAGAAAGTAACGCCGTGGAAACGCGCGATGAACCGTATTCTTATCGGCTGGGCACTCGGTACTATCACGCTGAACTTCGGGTGCTTGGACACGATCCAGTCGTTTATCGGAATGCTGTTGACGCTACTTGGTTTCCGAACACTGCGACAGGAGAATCGTTGGCTACAAACCTGCTTCATCCTCACCGTGATGTTGGCATCCATTTTCTTTCCGCTTGTTGTCCTCGATACGATGCCTATACAAAGCACAGTTCATGCCTCCCCAGCGATGCTGGTAGTAACCGCCGTCAACACAGGACTAGAATTGCTACGACTTTTTTCCCTGTGGCGGGGACTGCGGGCTGTGCAAGAAAAGACAGGGCTACCCACCAATGCGAAGGGAGCCTTGGCACTGCTGGTATGGTTTATGGTCCTATGTCTGTTAGGGCTAGTCCAGTACAGTGGTTTCTTCCTCGGCGGAATTTTGCTTGTGGTATACTTCCTCATTCTGCGAAGTCTGCGGAAACTCTCCCAAGCACTGGATGAAGCAGGCTATGCCGTACAGACCACGCCTGTCAAAGTGCCAGATAGGACAGTTGCACTGGCAATTTGTCTATGTGTTATCATTGGCTGTGCCTGTGGCTACCTCTTTGGTAGCAAATATCCAATGGATTGGCAGGTAAGTCGTACCACCGAACACAGTGGCGTGGAGGACATCAAGGAACACCTCTTGGAACTCGGCTTCCCAGCATATGTCCTCAACGACCTTACCATGGAGGATATTGTCGCTTGCAAGGACGCGCTACAAGTCGTTGTCGATGTGGACGACCATCCCATGAACAACAACGGGCGAACTGTTACCATGAGAGAAAAAAATCGACTGGGGGAATGGCATGATGTTATCAAAACTGTCTACGATGTTAAGGAACTCCGCCTTACGGGGGTTGGCGTTCAACTGCCAGGGGAACAGGAGCAATGGGTCGTGATTCATCATTTCCTTTGGACCACAAATCCAGGGTTCTATGGTACGGAGGTCATCCAACTCCAACCAACCTATCGCAGTACCCTGCATGGATGGGAGAGTGCAGGCGATGTGACAGGTCGTGTCATGTATGACAAGGACGGCACAACCTATACTGCCCCCTACTACTCTTTGGGAGAACACACCTTTACTTCCAGTCATATTTTACTGGGCGAACGAACTTCCACAGATGTTTTTGCAACCTTCTCCATGCCATACGGCGGAGAAAAACACCGTGGCTATATTGCATATCCGATTAGCGAGGTACAAGATGGATGGGATGTGAATAGTTGGATTCACTACACCCATCAGCGTACTTGGATGCAATATCCTGCTGTAACCGCCATCGAGAAGCGCATGACGGTTTCGTCTAACCATGCAGGTGCGTTCAAAACGGTGCAGAGTGCGCTACAATTTTACGCTACCGATGATGGCACATAACTGGTTCATTCACCGATAGTTGTGAATTTTTCTATCATGCAAAAATGTTGCAATTGGTAGAACGATTTGCTATACTATTGAATAAGTACACATAAAGGAGAGAATACTTATGATTCGCATTGACCCAGAGAAATGTGTTGGGTGTAATGCCTGCATTCGCGCCTGTCCCGTCAATGACGCAAATATTGCCCAAACCATCCATGGGAAAAATATTATTTCCATCAACGATAAAAACTGTATTCACTGTGGAGAATGTACCAAGATTTGTACCCACAACGCGCGATACTTCGAGGACGACACCACCCGTTTTTTTGCAGATTTGCAGTCGAAGCAAATTGCGGTGCTGGTGACACCTGCCGTCAAGGTCGCCTTAAAAAACAACTGGCAGGCGGTTCTCCGCTGGTTACAGGAACAGCCCAATGTGGTCGGCGTGTATGATGTTTCTTTTGGTGCTGACATCTGTACCTATATGCACCTCAAGGCAGTAAAAGAGAAAAAGGTCGGGAAAATCATTTCCCAACCCTGTGCCGCCTTGACGGACTATATTTTGAAATATAAACATTCTCTTATCCCGTATCTGTCGCCTATCCACAGCCCGATTCTGTGCGCCGCCATCTACCTGCGGAACTATTGCAAGATTTCTACGCCGTTGGCGGTACTATCTCCCTGTATTGCCAAGGAGACAGAATTTAACGACACAGGTATCATCTCGTACAATGTGGTATTCTCAGAACTGAAACAGTATATGGATGCCAATCAAGTTAAGTTGCCTGCCACGCACAACTTCACTTTTGACGGTGTGCCTGCGCTGAGTGGTGCTATCTATCCCATGCCTGGTGGCCTGAAAGAGTGCCTGTTGGCGATGGAACCCAACTTGAAAGTCATCAACTCCGAGGGTGTGCCCTCTGTGTATCACAATCTGGATGCCTATGAAAAAGTGTCCGATTCTGTAAAGCCCGATGTGTTCGATGTCCTCTCCTGTGAACACGGCTGTATCTCTGGTCCTGGCGTTTCGCAAACTATCTCTTATTTTGACATGATGGATACCATGTGCCGTGTCAAGCAGGACGCATTTGCCCGACAGGATAAGCAGAAGCAATTCCAACGGAAAAGCAAGCAGTACAAAAAGTTTGACTCCCAGCTGAAATTAGAGGACTTTATCCGTACTTATCAGCCCAAACAGTTGCATCTGGAGGAAATTAGCAATCGACAACTGGAAGATGCCTTCGGTAGCCTGTACAAGTACACCGAGGAGGAAAAAACGATTGACTGCCAAGCCTGTGGCTACATGACCTGTCGCCGTATGGCGATGGCAATTGCCAGAGGGCTGAACTTCCCCGCAAACTGCCACCAGTTTGTACTACGGAACATAGAAAAGGAACAACAGGCCATTCAGGACAGTGCTACCAAGACATTGGCAGTACAGAAGCGTATCAATGAACTGTCTGGAGAGCTGACCAGCGAGGTGCTGTCCATGAGTGACTACTCGAACAACATTGTTTCGAGTGCCCAAGAGAATCTGGCTGCCATCGACAGCTTGCAGGAGTCCATCCAAAATTTCCAAAATCTCAGCAATGTGATTTTGCGCGATATCTCCGCCATCAGTGACATCAATGAACAGTATGTGGACAACTCCAAGGTCATCGAGGAGATTGCAAAACAGATTAAATTGGTGTCCATCAATGCCTCCATCGAGGCGGCGAGAGCAGGAAGTGTGGGCAAAGAGTTTTCTGTCGTCGCAAAAGAGGTCGGTACTTTGGCGGATAAAACACAGTCCGCCACCAAGAACTTTGAGAACAGCTCGCAGGCAGTATCGCAAAAGACGGATACCATACAGGGCAACATCGAAAATATTTGCGCGATGTTGCAACAACTGTCCTCGACGCTCCACGGTCTAAAGGGCGTGTTTGCAACCACGGGAAAGATGGGACAGGATATTTTCCAACTATCTGGACAGGTGCAAACGCTGACAGATAGCATACAGGCTATCATCAACGAATAACCGCAAAAAATGCGATGAATAAGGAGGTTACACTATGGATGTTATCATTCGCAACGAAACCCCTGCGGACTATCGTGCAGTGGAGGAACTGACACGCGAGAGCTTCTGGAATGTCTATAAACCGGGAGCAGACGAGCATTATTTTGTACATATGATGCGGTCTCACCCTGATTTTATCCCCGAGCTGGCATTTGTGTTAGAAAAAGACGGCGAGATTATCGGCAATATCATGTACACGAAGGCTTGGCTGGAGAATGAATACGGGGAGAGAAAGGAAATCCTTTCTTTTGGTCCTCTGTGCGTTGCGCCTAAGTATCAGCGACAGAAGCTGGGAAAGCTCCTGATTGAGCACTCCTTTGCTGTCGCACGGAAGATGGGGTATACTGTAAACATCAATTTCGGCAATCCCGGCAACTATGTCAGCCGCGGTTTTGTCAGCTGTAAAAAGAAGAATGTCAGCTTTGTTGTTCCTGGTAATTTCCCTACCGCACTTTTGGTGGCAGAGCTAGTTCCCGGTACTTTGACTGGAGAAAACTGGATGTATATTGCTAGCACTGCCGCTGACTGCTGTGAAGATATCGACGCTGTGGAGGCGTTCGATGCGACTTTCCCGGTGAAAGAGAAGTGCTGGATGCCTAGCCAAGAGGAATTCTATATCTACCGTCATTCTTCCGTAGTAAGATAATACCACTGCATACGGTTCAAAACACAACTCCCGCAGGCCACCAAGTCTGTGGGGGTTGTTTCTCTTCATCGTGAATTGTCAAACTAAGCGCAATAGTAACTTTTATGTTGAGATAACAACGAAAAAAGGAGCTGTCGCAGAAAAGAAAAGTTCTGCGACAGCTTTTTTTGGACTTAAGCTGCGGCACGGGACAAAAAATGTGGAAAACTTTTCAAATTATCTGTGTTTAGGGTACAGTAAACCAGGCCCTACTCAAAACGCAGT
>JAZOVU010000009.1:0-6601 GCA_045658885.1 Candidatus Pelethomonas sp.
ATACATTCCATTGTGGCAAGTACCACCCAATAAACCACTTTGAATATTCATGGCATTCATATGTTTTGACATAAATATTCAGCAATGTCGTATCCCTTGGAGTACATTGCACAATCCATCGGACAAAAATTGATTTCCGTGTTTACTGCAGAAGGCTACTTGCTGTATATAGAAGATGATGTTATAATGAAAAAATATTCAAATCTTGAAACTATCTATGAAAGGGAACTGTAGTGGATGATATATTTAGAAACAGAACGCCTTATTTTGAGAGATTATATTGCGACGGACTTGAATGACTACTATCGCCTGAAGTCTGACGCAAAAACCATGTATTACCTGCAAGATATACAGCTATTTACAAAAGAAGAAGCGTACAAAGACTTTTGTATGGTTCTAAAAGACATGGAAAAAGGTAATAGAGAATTTTATTTTTTACACATCGAGTTAAAAGATTCATACGAGCAAGTGGGAAGTGTTGGATATACGGTAATGAATGATACCCCTGTGGGGAAACTTGTTCATGTAGGATATTTTATCTACCCAAAGTTTTGGGGCAACGGATATACAACAGAGGCTCTTAAACGAGTTTTAGAATTTGCGTTTTTAGAGAATAATGTGTATAGAATATCTACAGGGTGTTTGGCGGAAAATGTTGCTTCTGAACGGGTAATGCAGAAGTGCGGTTTTATTAAGGAAGCGGAACATATTGCGTATGAATGGCATGATGGTAGAATGAAAACACGACTGGAATACCGACTCTTAAGGGAAGAATGGTGTGAAATGCATCGGGATGAATTGATGCAAAACTGGGAATTGGCAAAAGACGCAAAACCTCTGAATCGTATCAACCCCCTTGTTTGAGAAAGGAGTTTCCTATGGAAATGATTCCGAAAGTTGTACAGGCGGTAGCTGGGCAAGATTTTACAGTCTACATCTACTTTCACGATGGTACCGTTCGGTTGTTTGATGCTTCTTCCTTAGTGAAACAGGGGGGTGTATTTTCTCCACTACAAGATAAAGATTTTTTCATTACACGATTGACCGTAATGAATGATACCGTGGCATGGGATGTGGATGGAAAGCGTGATGCTTGTACCTGTGTTGACCTTGACCCCTGTGCGTTGTACGAGATGTGTCCTGTTGTGCAAGACCCTTTGCAGGAAGTCGTGTAAAGTTGGCAGAGAAGAATTTGAAAAACAAATCAAACCGCGAGGGATGACCACCAATTTCGGTAGCCATCCCTCGTTTTTTATGTCGGTAGGATATGACGATTACGGTATTTTGCAGTATCGCTTATGCCAACAATTGTGCGGTTGTTTCCTCCTCGTACTGTCTGGTATACAGCTCGAAGTAGTACCCTTGTTTGTTGAGCAACTGGATATGTGTCCCTTGTTCCACGATTTTACCGTTTTTGACCACGAGAATGACATCGGCATTGCGGACGGTGGACAGGCGGTGGGCAATCATCAGCGAGGTGCGACCTGCTGTGACACGCTCCATCGCCTCCTGAATCCGCGCCTCGGTCATGGTGTCAACAGAAGCCGTGGCCTCATCGAGAATGAGAATCCGTGGGTCAGCGAGGACCGCACGGGCGAACGAGATGAGTTGTTTTTCGCCTGTGGACAGCAAATCACCGCCCTCGCCCACATCGGTATCCAGTCCTTTCTCCAGATGGGCAATCACATCCTCGGCAGACACGGCGCGGATGGCATTCCAAATCTCCTCCTCGGTGGCATCGCTCTTGCCCATGAGCAGGTTGTCGCGCACCGTACCAGAGAACAGATGGGGCGTTTGCAGGACATAGCCAATGGCGGAGTGGAGCCACAGCTGGGAACGCTCGCGGGCATCGCGTCCATCAATCAGAACTTGTCCCTTGGTCGGCTCATAGAAACGACACACCAGATTGACTAGCGTGGACTTGCCCGCGCCTGTTTCACCGACAATCGCCAAATGTGTCCCGAACGGCACTTTTAGCGAGAAGTTTTCCAACACTGTTTCGTCGCCGTCGGGGTACTGGAAAGTCACATTTTTGAATTCGATGTCACCTTTCAGCTCCTCCCAATTTTCGCGCTTGGGGGTAAAGCTGTCACCATACTTTGCAACGACTTCGGGGGTGTCCACCACATCGGACTGCACCGCCAACAGGTTGGTGAAACGCTCAATATTGACCTGTGTGGTAATCAAGTCGGACACGATATCGACCAACCAGCGCAGGGGTTCCATCATGCCCTGTGCGTAGGACATAAACACGGAGAAAGTGCCCATCTCGTCGGCGGCGATATAACCACCCTTCCAAAGCACGATAGCGAGTGCGATACTGCTCGCAAGGCTCATCGTACCGGCGAACATACCGCGCAGACGCGAGGCCTGTACGGTCTTACGGCGCATTGTTTCCGTTTCCTCCGTAAACCGCTGTTCCATTTTTTCCTCAATGGCGAGGGATTTAATCGTTTTCGCGCCTGTAATCCCCTCGTTAAAGTTGCCTGTAATACGGGAGTTCACCTCGCGCACCTCGCGGTTCACCTTGATTAACTTCTTTTGGAAGATGGCATAGAGAACCACAAACAGGGGGAGAATGGAAAGAACCATCAGTGCCAGTTTGAAGTTCATCACGAGCATCATCACAATAGCACCCAACAGGTACGACACGCGCCAAATACAGTCTACCAGTGTCCAACTGACCAGACCGCCAATACGAGAAGTGTCGCTCATCAGACGCGCATGGATATATCCCACGCTGTTCTGGTTAAAGTAGGAGAACGAGAGCGTCTGTAAGTGGCGGAAACCAGTCTGGCGCAGTTCACGGTTGACACGCATCTCGACGATAGTGGCCAGCGCACAGGAGATATAGTTGGATACGGCGGCGGCGAGGATGGTGGCGAGATAGAGAAAGACAAAGAGGACGACGGTGTCGAACACTTTCTCTGCAATGTAGTGGTCGAGTGCGTACCGCTGGAACTGGGGAATGATAATATCGGTTGCACTACCTGCCAGTCCGAACAGGACCATGAGCAGGATTTCTTTTTTGACAGATTTCAGGAACGGAAGAATCCGACCGATACCGAAAAATTTCAGATGCTTGGTGGATGGTTCTTTCATACAGCGTTCACCTCCTGGGAACCACTCTGTGTTTCATAAATTTTCTGATAGATACCGCCTGCGTGTTTCAGCTGTTCATGGGTCCCCTGCTCCGCAATACGGCCGCGGTCGAGGACGATGATATGGTCGGCGGCGGACAGCGTGGTGATACGGTGGGAAATCAGAATCACGCTGGCCTTTCCGAACCGCTCCCGAATGGCACGACGCACTTTTGCGTCGGTTTCGGTGTCAACGGCGGAGAGGGAGTCGTCAAAGATGAGGATGGGGGTATCTGTGGTCAAGGTGCGGGCAATAGCGGCGCGTTGTTTCTGTCCACCAGACAGGGTCACACCGCGTTCCCCCACCATCGTTTCATACCCTGCGGTAAATGAAGTAATCGTGTCGTCCAAGGACGCGGCTCTTGCCGCTTCGCGCACGCTGTCCATATCTAGGACAGTGGAAGCAATGCCGATATTCTCCGCAATGGTGCGTGAGAACAGATACGGCTCCTGCAACACCATACCAATATTACGGCGCAGATGTGCCGTTTTTATCTTGCGGATATCCGTACCGCCGATGGTGATACTGCCATCGGTCAGGGGGTACAGCTTATCCAACAGGAGCATTAGGGTCGATTTGCCACTGCCTGTACCGCCGAGAATACCCAGTGTCGTACCGGCTTTGACGGTAAAGGAGATATCGTGTAGAATTTCGGGGGCATTTTCATACGCAAACGATACATGGTCGAAGCAAATATCGCCGTCCATCGGTGCGTCCACGGCATCGCTCTCGTCCTGTTCCATAGGGGAATTCATAATATAGAACACGCGGTCGATGGACACACCTGCCTTGCTCAGTTCAGAAATCATTCTACCGAGCATACGGATGGGCCAGACCAGCTGGGCATTGTAGGAGATAAACGCGATATATTCGCCCTCGGTCAGACTGCCGTTGATACAGAAGTACGCACCAAACACAACGACTAACATCACTTGAATACCGGAGAAGATATCCGATACGCTCCAAAAGCGGGACATAATTTTCGCCATCTTCTCCCACAGACCTGTATAGTAGTTGTTCTGTTTCTCGAATTTGTCGACTTCGGAGCGTTCCCGACCAAACGCGCGTACCACGCGCACACCTGTGAGATTCTCCTGTGCCATAGCGGAGAGTTTGCCCTCGTTTTCATCGCACTCCATAAAGCCATCGTGAATTTTCTTGTGGAAGTGGAACGAGTACGCAATGATAGCAGGGGCAGGAATCAGCGCAATCAGCGTCAACAGGGGGTGCATCGAACACATAAAGGTGATAGACAGAATCAGCAAAATCACAATGCGGAAAATGCTCGTCAGCTGTTCAGACAGGAAATTTTTCATCGTTTCGATGTCCGAAGTACACCGCTGGATGATATCGCCCGTCTTATTCTTCATATGCCACGCAAACGGCAGGCGCGCAATGCGAGAAAAGAGGCTGTCGCGCATCGTTTTGACCAGCGTTTCCGAGGCTTTTGTGTTGTATACGCGGAAGGTATACTGTGATACTACCTGAAAGACCGCGACAAAGATGATAGCGAGTGCCAATATCCAGAGGTGTTCACCCAGATAGGCGAACCCACCGACACGCGCCACGAGGTCCATGACAAAGGGGGGGAAATCTCCCTCCTTTCCACCGATGGCGCAGTCCACGGCGGCGCGGATAATCTGGGGCTGGAGCATATCCGCCAGTGCTGTTACAGTGGCGGAGAGAACGGTCGCCAGAAAGAACCGCTTGGACCCCTTGAGAAACTGCCAGAGTAGGGCGAGCTTCTCTTTTTGCTGGGGATTGGTTGCAGTAGAACGCATACAATGTTCTCCATTTCTTCAGAGGATTCTCTGCTGTATTTCTTGTTCCACGGCCGTGAGATTTCCGCGGAAAAGAGGCAAGGGGGATAAAAAGACGCAAAAAGGGTGCAGACCGAAGCCTGCACCCCTGCAAAGACACAATACATGATAAGGCGACAAATAGAAAACGCCTATGCTGTGTGCAAAGGAGCGAAGCATCCGTACAGTCTGTTGTTGGTAAAGAAAACTTGCATAGTCATGGAAGTGCGCTCCTTTCTTTCAAAATTCTGGGGCAATCATAGCACCGAAAACAAGAAATGTCAAGAACAAATATCTCATATTGACAAATTTTTACTGTCGGCATACGATAGAGAGGAAAAAGCCTCCTTCGTAGTAGAGGCTGTAGAAAAGGGATATACAACATGAATTTTGTATGGCGTGATTATAACCCCAACACAATGGCATATATTGAAAATTGGCTTGATGAAGGTGCGGTCAAATCTACGGGACTATACGATGGTTTTCGTGATTTTTATGAATACTGGGCAAAGGCAGATGGATTTATTGTCGGAGAGAATTTTTGGTGTAAAGTCGTTTGTGAAGATGATACACCGTTGGCAGTAATTGCGTTCTGTCAACACGAAGATAAACTATTGATTATGGAAATCGTTGTTGCCCCCGAAAAGCGTGGGCAAGGTATCGGCACAGAACTGCTAAAGGAACTTCTGGAGGGCGAAGAAGTTATTGGCTTTGCCATACAGAGAAGTGAAGCAGTTATCTTTCCCAATAATATCGCATCACAAAGGGCATTTGAAAAGGCTGGGTTTCGTCAGGCCCCTGAAGATGAAACTTCGATGCATTATGTTTATGAAAATAGGATGAGGTGATACCGATGAAACGAGTGTTTCTCCGTTGTGAGGAAAATACTTATGAGAACTACCGATTGGCATTACAGGCGTGTGGGGTGATGGCGGTGCGTTCGTTGGACCTGACGCTGGCGCAGGACTGTGATGGTCTGCTCCTTCTCGGTGGTGGTGATGCCGACCCCATGCTGTATGGACAGAAAAATCGGGGCAGTAATCCCCCTGACCATGCGCGTGACCGTGATGAATTGACACTCATTCGACAGTTTTTGGCGCAAGAGAAACCCATTTTGGGTATCTGCCGTGGACACCAGATGCTCAATATTGCACTGGGCGGTACGCTGATACAGGACCTCCCTGATATGCGCCACCGCCACGATACGGAGACAGACACTGACCGTATTCACCATGTCAAAACGCTCCATCCCTTGCTGTCCGACCTGTACGGGGAAAGTTTTGTGTCCAACAGCAGTCACCATCAGGCAGTGGACCGACTGGGCGCAGGGTTACTGCCCACTTGTGTCAGTGAGGATGGTGTCATTGAGGGTATCGTACACGAAAATGGCAAGGTGTTCGGCGTGCAGTTCCACCCTGAACGCATGGCGTTTGGCCGCCGCCGTCCCGATACCGCTGACGGCGCACCTATTTTCCACCACTTTGTTTCCCTGCTCTAAAATCGTATAAAAATCGAAAGGGAGGAGCTGTCGCAGAAAAGAAAAGTTCTGCGACAGCTTTTTTTGGACTTAAGCTGCGGCACGGGACAAAAAATGTGGAAAACTTTTCAAATTATCTGTGTTTAGGGTACAGTAAACCAGGCCCTACTCAAAACGCAGTGCC
>JAZOVU010000010.1:0-43433 GCA_045658885.1 Candidatus Pelethomonas sp.
AAGGATATCAATTTTTATCCAGAAGCTATTCTGTTTGAATATAATAAATATATAGACCAACAAAAAGGTGTTCTAAATGTTTTACACCAAGCAAGTAAACTTGGTCTACAGTACAAATATGGGAGGTGCAAGAAATGAACAAACCAAAAGGTAGAGTTTTTCCCCCTGTTTCACAGGAGGAGTATGACAGAGAATTTGAGTCTCGTAAAAGAATAAATGAAATGTCAGATTTTTTAGGTATCCGTACTATTTTTGATAATCGTTCTATCTTAACAGAGGATATGGAAAAGCAATATGAAAAGGACAGTTCCTATGCTCTTGCCCTTCTATTAGGTGGTAAGGAAGTACCTAAAGATGTTCAAGAAAGGCTGTTACGGATAAAGAAGTTACGGGAAGAAGTTAAGAAAAAACAAGGCATTTAATTTGTATATGGAGAACGGTGGTTTCAACAGGGTGCGATAGCCCTGTTAGGTCACCGTTCTTTTTATTTTTGTTTTATGCACTTGACAATCTCGAATATCGAGATTATACTATACTTAGAAACTCGAATATCGAGAAAGAGGGTGACAGGAATGCCGAGAGAAAAATTCAAAACACTGACGGAGCAGATGTTCTATATTCTTCTGTGTCTGCAAGAGGAGTGCTACGGCATTGATATCTTCGACAAAATCATGCACATGACCGACGGCAAAGTGACAGTCGGCTCTGGCACGATGTACAACCTGTTGGAGCAATTTCTGGATGCCGAGATGATTCAAGAGGTGAAAGTCGAGGGACGGCGCAGAAGCTATCTGCTGACGGACAAGGGAAAAGAAGTGTTACGCAAAGAGGTGGAACGCCTCCGCGCACAGGTTGCCAACTACGACAGATATTTTCGAGAGGGGGATGCAACATGAAGAACAGGAAAAGACGCTTGGAAGCGATTGCGCTCTACGACCACACAGGCATCGAGCAACACCTTGCTAAGATGGCGCAACAGGGGTGGATGTTGGAGAGCGTTGGCACGCTGGGGTGGGTCTACCGCCGAACGGAACCGAAAACAGGACAGTTTGCTGTCACCTACTACCCCAAGGCATCGGAGTTTGACCCCGAACCATCCGAGGGACAACAGCGGTATCAGGAATTTACGGCACAATCGGGTTGGCAATTTGTCTGTAGTTCCGCACAGATGCAGGTATTTTATACGGAACAGACCGACCCCATCCCTTTGGAAACCGACCCCGTGACACAGGTGGAGAACATCCATCAGGCGGTAAAAAAGAGTTTTCTGCCGTGCTACTTCATGCTGTTGGGCATTGCCATTCTGAACGGCGCACAAGCCCTCGCCAATGTTTTCACACGCCCCATCAGCACATTGGCCAGTCCCCTACAACTGTTTGCCTTGGTCAGTTGTGGGATTCTGTTTCTGTTCTGTGCCACGGAACTGGTGGTATACTACCGTTGGTTGCGAAAGGCGAAAACATCCGCCGAACACGGCGCATTTACGGACACCCCACACACCGCTGTCCTACAGCGTATCGCCCTCGTGGTGCTACTCCTCGCAGGATTGCTCTGTTGGTGTTCCCTCGGTGGCTCGCTTCGCTGGCTGTGGGCATTGTCGTTTGGGTACATCATCGCATTGGTGCTTCTGGTCAACGGCGTGAAGAACCTGCTGAAGCGGTGGAAGGTGTCACGCAACCTGAACTTGACCCTTACACTGGTAGTCGATGTGGTTCTAGTCCTTGCAATGACGGCTGTTATGGTACACAGTATCCTACGGACAGGCGGCAGCACGCTGTTTGACCATACCGATGCGGAAACCTATGTGTATCAAGGTGTCACCTATACGCTCCACCAAGATACGCTTCCCCTCACGCTGGAGAACCTCATCGCCATCGACTATGACGGGTTTGTGCGCGAGGGCGACACATCGGAGAGTATCTTTCTTTCCGTGTTGCGCGCCTATCAACACCCCAGATGGGACGACGAGAGCGCGACCAATATCCCCTCGTTGGAGTACAATCTGGTCACAGTCAAAATGCCGTTCCTCTACGGGCTGTGTCGGGATGCCCTGTTGGAGAAATACGACCCCAAGGGCGATGTACGCTTGCCACACAATGTTCAATATCAATCCATCGACCCAACCCCGTGGGGAGCTTTCGAGGCCTACCAACTGACCAGAGAAACGGCACTACAGCACTATCTGCTCTGCTACGAAGGGCGATTGGTAGAAATCATGCTCGACTTTGTACCTACCGCCGAACAGATGCAGACGATAGGCGAAACATTCAGTAAATAGCAAATAGTGAAAGCAAGGGAGTGTTGCACAGAACCGACAACACTCCCTTTTCGTATCTATAGTTAAGCTTCGTCCGTCATGTACACATAGACCCAAGAAAATTCACTGTTGAGCCACGCTTTCCACTCGTTTTGGAGCGTCGTCCAACTCTTTCCGAAGGTCTCCTCTGGTGTATTATGGTACAGTGCATCCAACGCCTGTTCCTCCCCCACCAAATCTGCGAGGTAATTGGAGAAACTGGTCGGGGCAAATGTACCACTGCCATCCAGACTGGAATACAAATCTCCTGCGACGATACTGGCGTGTACGAGGTAGACCAGGTCGGATACTGCAATGGGGCGACCCAGATGGTCCTCCACCATCGCAATCCATGCCAGTAGGCTGGGGATGGCATCGCGTGTCTGGAAAATCTCCTCATATGCCGCACCATCTCCTACACCTGGGCGCATCGAGCAGAAATTCGCCATCGCCTCACCGCGCCATCTGTGTTGGCTCAGTTCGAGAATGGAGGACATATAGTCGCGTGTGACATAGTGGACATATTCGTGGGCGTAGGCGGAGGTGCTGTACAGGCGAATGTAGCCATCCTGCATGGAATACGCACCAGAGGAAACGAGGCTATTATAGTTGTTCTCAAACAGGACATGGCATTTGACCGCGCGCAATTCCTCGGTTTCCAAGCGTCCCACGAGATTGTCCATCACTTCCCCCTCCCGATGGAAGTCCGTGACCATTCTACGGAAGTAGTAGTAGCTGTCGTTGGTGGGGTCGATTTCAACGCCGTCATATGTGGTCTTGTAGCGCATCTCATAGTCGGCAAGAACATAGAATTTGGCATAGGTATCCTCCCACGCCAGACGCATTTTTCCACCGCAGGGATAGACCGCAATATCCTCCAAGGCGGAGGGGATGTAGCCGTCCACGCCGTATGTATGCAGGTAGTCGGTCAGATACGCCCCGTACAGCGTATGGGAATACTGGCGCATCAGGTCGGTGCGTTCCTCCTGTGTCAGCGTGTTATAGAAGTCAACCGCGATGGCTTTCACCACGGGAATGGTCGCCTCGTCTGTATACGGTGCGATAAAACAGGCATAATTCATATCGAGGTATTCTTGCTTCTCTCTGCACAGGGCAAGAATCTGCTCATTGGTGGCGGTCAGCTCCTCGACGGGATACCCTGCTTCTCTCGCCAACTCTGCACCGAAGGCATAGCAAAGACCGTAGTTTACCTCGTGCCCGAATAGCATCTGCGCCAAGGCGGTCGTCAATGCCTGTGTTTCCAAGTTCTGCGTGCTGATGTACATGGTGTTGTCATACGACCACGGGGCATATGCGTCCTGTCGGATGTTGACCACATACGCGCCATCCAACGCCCCGAAGCGTTCCTCGACCAGCGCAAGTAGGCGGACAAACTCGTTGACGATGGCGTTTCGCTCTTCCTCGCTGATTTTGCTCGCAAAGTGATAGGTAATGTTCTCGTGCTGTGTTGCCCACGCATACTTTTCCTGATAGATGTCGCCGTGTGGCTCCTTAAACGACAGCAATGCCTCGGTATACACGCAGGTAATCGGCTCTGGCGGTTGCTCCTGTTCGGACTGGACATTGCTTGGTACATCGGTGTTGTCGGGTGGCATAGTACCACAGCCCGTCACCAACACCCCCATCAGGACAGCGCAGGAAAGCAACAGTTGGTAGCGTTTTTTCATAAAAACCTCCTTCGTTTTTTTACGGGATATGACACCCCTGTATTGTGATTATACCCACAATATTGCTTTTTGGCAAGAGCGAATATAATTGCTGTACCAAATATGGGGAGTGATTAAAAATCTTCGACTACGGACCGATGTGGAAAACGATGGAGCGGATGGAAGTGTCGCAGTATCAACTGTTGAAAGGTGGCATTGACAACAAGACACTGGATTCCCTCAAAAAAGGAAAGAATATCACAATGGTGACATTGGAGAGGCTCTGTAGAATTATCGGATGCACACCAAATGACATTGTTGCGTTCAAATGACAAAAGGGTTGCCGCGACAGCGACAACCCTTCTTTTTCGGTTAAAATCGAATGGAAATTAGGCGTTGGCCTTCTTAGCCATCTCGCACAGCTGAGTGAAAGCAGCGGTGTTGTTGACAGCCAGCTCAGCCAGCATCTTACGGTTGATTTCCACACCAGCGGTCTTCAGACCGTGCATGAAGCTGGAGTAGTTCATGCCGTTCAGCTTGCAAGCGGCACTGATACGGGTAATCCACAGCTTACGGAAATCTCTCTTCTTCAGGCGACGGCCCTTGTAAGCGTAGGTCAGGGACTTCATCACCTGCTGGTTCGCCATCTTGAAGTGCTTGGACTTGGAACCCCAGTAGCCCTTAGCCATCTTCAGAATCTTATTTCTTCTCTTGCGCGTCATCATTGCGCCCTTAACTCTTGCCATTTGTAAAAGCCTCCTATTCTAAAGCGTAGCGTATTTCTTACTTGTAGGGAATCATCTTGCGGATAGTGGCCTCGTTGGTCACATCGGCATAACCGCCGGCACGCAGATGACGAGTACGCTTGGTCGTCTTCTTGGTGAGGATGTGCTGCTTATTCGCCTTGGCACGCTTGACCATACCACTCTTGGTCAGGTTAAATCTCTTCTTAGCACCGCTATGGGTCTTCAGCTTAGGCATAATTGAATACTCCTTCCGTATGTTTCCTTTTGCTAGGCAAAAATGAATAACGATTATTTCTTAGGGGACAGGAACATGGACATATTCCGTCCCTCCAGCTTGGCACCTTTATCAACACTGGATACCTCGGCACACTGCTCCGCGAACTGATCCAGGAGCCTCTTACCGATTTCTGTGTGTGCCATCTCACGGCCGCGGAAGCGGACAGACACCTTCACACGGTTTCCATCGGTCAGGAACTTCTGCGCGTTCTTCAACTTGACATTGAAATCGCCCGTATCAATTCCGGGAGACATTCTAATCTCCTTGATTTCAACCACATGCTGGTTCTTGCGGGCTTCCTTTTCGCGCTTACCCTGCTCAAAACGATACTTGCCGTAGTCCATCAGCTTGCACACAGGGGGAACTGCCTGCGGTGAAATTTTCACCAAATCCAAACCCTGCTCATCGGCGATTTTCAGAGCCTCGTCGGCAGACATAATACCAAGTTGCTCACCCTCATTGCCGATTAGACGCAGTTCCTTATCGCGAATTTCCTCATTCAGTTGATGCGTTACACTGCTAATAACCGAAGCACCTCCTTCAACAAATTGCCCAAAAACACATTGTTACCGAAAAACAAAAAATGCGAATGCCGTTGCATCCGCACAGTACAAGACCGCCCCTATCTCAATGGGACGATTCTGTTACCATCTTGACCCGTTCGCGTTGCTTGGGGTGAGGCGGATGCGACCGACCTGCTTTGTTTTTCCTCGCTGAGTATAGCAAACCATTTTCCATTTGTCAAGTACTATTTTTTTATTTTTTTCGTTGCATAGACTGGCGCGTACAGGGACACAATATCCGCGTACCACTCTCGAAAGGAGGACGCAACCATGAACAACCAGAACAGCAAGCAGAACAGCAACTATCAGAATAACAGCCAGAACCAGAACAGCAAGCAGAATAGTAACAATCAGAATAACAACCAGAATCAGAACAACAATAGCAACAACCAGAACAGCAAGCAGAACAAGCGATAACAACAGAGGCTCCCCTCATCACAAGGGGAGCCTTACCATATTATTATTTAAAAATATTCCCCTGAGCATCCAGCATGGCGATACGGTGTACCGTCACGAAGTCGGGTTGGTACTGGGGCAGATACCGCACGACTGCCGTTTCCAACAGCGCAGGATTCAGACCTGGATTCTGTGCCAGCACATACGCGTCAATCCGCAACAGCCCATCCTCCTCCGTGATGCTCACCTGCTGTATCATGGGGCGGATGTCCACCTCCGCCATCTCCTTGCGCTTGGTGCGCTTGGAAATGACCAGACTCTCCCCTGCAAACAGCTGTGCCAGTGCGTCACGCGCCCCGACAGGCACGCCGTTGTCATAAAGAAATTTCACTTCGCAGTGCAGGGTGGTCAAGTCGCGGACAGGCTTCTTCGGTACAAAGCAGTCGACCGCACAGATGCCCTCTGGCATAAAGGCATTGAACTGCTCCGCCAGACCACGGCCATCATGCTCCTGCGTCAATTCAAAGTCCAGAATTTCGCACTGACTGGACTGGCCGACCGACAGGGGCAGGGCAAAGGACACAATGGGGTGGGGATGGAATCCCTGCGAGTGCTTCAGCACCAACCCCTCACGCAGAAAGACACGCTGAAAGGTACGCAACAAATCCAAGTGCGAGATATACACGGCGCGTCCCTCTTTTTTGAATACAAGACGAAGCTTACCCACGGTAGCACTCCCCTCCTTCCACACAATTCGCCCCACATCCACTGCACTGGGTACGGCAGTCGGGGGTGGTCACGGACTGGTATGCCAGTTCGCGCTGATGCCAGAGATATTTGTCACTGACATAACAGGAAATCATCGACCACGGCAGAATTTCATCCTTGGTGCGTTCGCGGTTGGCATAGAAGTCCATCGTCAGACCGCACTCGTCAAACGCCTCACGCCAGCGTTGGATGTCAAAATACTCCGTCCAAGCGTCCAATTTCGCGCCCTTGCGGTATGCCTTCTCCAACACGCGACCCAAACGGCGGTCGCCACGCGCCAACACCGCTTCGAGAACACTGGTATCGCTGTCGTGCCAGTTGTAAGTAACAGCCTTGGCGGTAATCGCTTCGCGCAGGAGTTTGACACGACGCTCGTACTCCTCCTTGGTAATCTGTGCCTCCCACTGGAACGCGGTGAACGGCTTGGGCACAAACCAAGAGGTCGAAACCGTAATGCGGACACCACGCGCCTTATTGCTGGCGTGTTCGCGCCAAGTGTGAATCACACGGTTCGCCATCTCTGCGATACCCAGCACATCCTCATCGGTTTCGGTCGGCAAGCCGAGCATGAAGTACAGCTTCACGCTGTTCCAACCGCCAGAGAATGCGGTGGCAAGGCTCTGGTGTAACTCTTCTTCCGTCAGATTCTTATTGATGGCATCGCGCAGACGCTGGGTACCTGCTTCGGGGGCAAAGGTCAAGCCCGCCTTTCTGCCCTTCTGGAGGCGTTGCATCAAGTCCATCGAGAAGTTGTCGGCGCGCAACGAGGGCAGATTCAAATTGATGTGCTTCTCTTGGCACAGACCGTCCAGTTTGTCGCACAGCTCGACCAGTTCGGGGTAGTCGCTGGAGGACAGCGAGCTGAGGGTCATCTCCTGATAACCAGAGTCGCAGATGGCCTCCTCACCGTACTTCGCCAACAAATCCTTGCTACGGGAGCGCACAGGGCGGTAGACATAGCCAGCCTGACAGAAGCGACAGCCACGGATACAACCACGGAACAGCTCCAAAGTCACACGGTCCTGCACAATCTCCGTGGAGGGCACGATGGTCTTGGCAGGATAGTACGCCTTGTCCATATCGTGTACCACACGCTTGTACACGGTTTCGGGTGCGCCGTGGAGTGGTGTAATCGAGGCAATCGTCCCATCCTCGTGGTACTGTACATCGTAGAGCGAGGGGACATAGACACCGCCGAGGGCAGATGCCTCACGCAAAAAGCGCGGTTTGTCCCATCCCTCCTGTTTCGCCTTGCGGTACAGGGTAATCAGTTCAGGCAGTTGGTCCTCGCCCTCGCCAATCAGCGCGAGGTCGATAAAGTCGGCAATCGGCTCTGCGTTGTACATCGCCGTACCGCCAGCTACGACCAGCGGTGCGAGGGAGGTTCTCTCCTCGGCACGCAGGGGAATCCCAGACAGGTCGAGCATATTGAGCATAGCGGTATACGCCATCTCGTAGCCGATAGAGAAACCGATAATATCGAAGTCGCGCAGGGGGTCACCCGACTCCAGTGCGTACAGGGGAAGTTCCGCCTTGCGGAGTTCGTCCTCCATATCCCCCCACGGGGTAAAGGCGCGCTCGCACCACACCCCTGGCATATCGTTCATAATGCCGTAGAGGATGCGGAAGCCGAGGTTGGACATACCAATCTCGTAGGTGTCGGGGAAGCAGAAGGCGAAGCGCACATCCACTTCCTCTTTATGCTTCATCACCGCATTGTACTCACCGCCGACATAGCGCGCTGGTTTCTGTACACGCGGTAGAATTCGTTCTAATTTCTTATCCACAGGTCATTCTCCTTGGTTGTAAATGAATTGCACCCCAAATTGTACACGAAAGCGCGCCAATATGCAAGCTATTTGGACTGCCTCTCGCGCCAAATATTCACAAAAATTCCAACCACGGCGACCAATAAAAAGCCCCCTGTGTGCCAGCAGACCATCAGATAGAGGGAACCCACCGCCAACAGGAGCGCGCACACCACCTCGACCGTCCGACAAATGCGGTCGGCACGGATGGGGTCGAGCCGCCAACTCAACAGCAGGTGCAATGCGCGCGCACCGTCCAACCCCGTCAGCGGTAACAGGTTGAACACGCCCTCCAAGAGATTTGCCCCTGCCAAGAGGTAATCCCCTGCCAAGCGAGCGAGGACGACCGCCGAGAGGAGGTTCACCAGAGGCCCAGCCAGCGTACAAATAATATCCTTTTGATACGGCAGAAAGCGTGTATCTGCCCGAATTTCCATGCCAAATGCTGTGAAGTATATACCCTCTACATCAACTGCAAATGCACGCAAAGCGAGCAGATGCCCCATCTCGTGCAGGAGTGCCGCCAACGAAATAAGGGGCAACACCTCGACCGCCCCCAACAACAACGCACCGCCGAACATGAGAAAGAAACCTGGGGTAACAACTATCTTATTGAATCGCAACATAGTAGATGGGATTAAGGTATAGCGCGCCGTCCTGCAATTCAAAATGCAGGTGTGCGCCTGTCGCACTGCCACTGTCCCCCACACGCGCAATCAAATCGCCCATGCACACACTGCCACTCTTTGCGACAATCTCGCTACAGTGGGCGTAGAGGGTGCGATAGCCACCGCAGTGGGAGAGGATGATATACTTCCCCAAGGTACTACTCTCCCCCACGGCGAACACCGTCCCATCGGCAAAGGCGACAATCTCGCACCCTTTCTCGGCGGCGAGGTCGATGCCGTAGTGGAACCGCGTCCCCCCCAGCGTGGGATGTTCGCGCCATCCGAACGGCGAGGACAGTACCCCCTGCACCGGGGTCGTACAGGGAAAGCCAAGATTCCGCTGTTCCAGACTGGCATTGTCGGGGAGGGACTGCATGGTGTAGGTACTGGACGGCTCTACAGTGTCCTCCTCTGTCGTCTGTGTATCCTGTGTATCGGGTGTGGTCGGAGTATCTGTGGTATCCTGCGTGGCACTGTCCTCCTGTGGCGCACCTTGCCCCTGCGTGGTGAGAAGCGTTGTGGTTGCGCTGAGCGACTGCGGTTCGGTCTGCTGGGACACCGCTGGCACATCGTCCTCGGCTTCGCGCTCCACTTCCACTTCAGACGAGCCAAACACCGCTAAAAAGGCATCCTGTAGGGAGCGTCCCACCGTTCCCTCCCCACTGACCGCCCGACCCACCGCCGAAAATGCCTCGGAAAAGTTTGCGTCACGGCCGATAAACCGCGACGCATCCTGTAAAAATGCACTGACCTGCTGGGGAAACAACAGCTTCAGCACAACCAGCAGCACCAGAGCCATTCCGCAGACCAGCAACCGCCCCGACGATGTCTGTTCCGTAGTGTCGGTGCGCGGACGACGCGGTTCGTACCGTTTGGTTGTCTTTCGCATCGTGCCAACACGCTTCCCGTTCATGCGCCTCTCCTCCCCCTGTCCTGCTCCTCCGTGGGAAACAACCAAATCTCCCTACCACCTTATGCAGAAACAGGGGCGGTCTATGCCAACATTGTGGTGTGGTTATTCCATTTCGGCGCGGAGTGCCACTTCCAACTTCTCCAAGGCGCGTTTTTCAATGCGCGATACTGTGCGCCGTGGCTATGGTAAGTCCCATTTTTTGCGATTCTCCGCACAAGAGGCACAATTTTCCGCATTCCCCTATGGAAATGCCGTTCCAAATGGTGTATACTATATAGGATTTGACAAAAGAAGGAGAAAGACTATGACGCGACAGAGGATTATGGACAATGTCTATCTGACCTATATCCCGTCCGAAAAATTCAAAACGAGCTTTTTGAGCGCGCAGATGGTCGTTCCCATGACACGGCAAAGTGCCCCCTTGAATGCACTGTTGGTCAATGTACTCAGCCGTGGTACGATTCGCTACCCCGATATGTACGCCATTTCCCGCCATCTGGACAACCTCTACGGCGCGCGTCTGGAGCCAGTTGTCCGCAAAAAGGGAGAAAATCAGGTATTCGGGTTTCTGGCGAGCTGTGTGGACGACCGCCTGCTCCCCAACGGCGAAAAGGTACTGGAACCGTTGGCAGATTTGTTGGGCGAGCTGTTCACCGCCCCTGCCACGAAAAACGGCAGATTAAATGGGCAGTATCTCAAGAGTGAGCGCGACAATCTGGTGGACTTGATTCGCAGTGAAATCAACGACAAGGATGCGTATGCGTCGTTCCGTCTGATTGAGGAGATGTGCGCTGGCGAGGCATACGGTCTGCGCCGTCTGGGGCGCGTGGAGGATGTGGAAAAGGTTTCTGTGCAGAAGCTCAATAAATACTACCTCTCCGTTCTGCCCTGCGCACGGATGGAACTCTATTACTGCGGTGCGGCGCAGGAGAAGCGCGTGGTGCGGATGTTCAAACGCGCCTTTGCCGCCCTGCCCCGACAGGGTGCGCCACTCGACCTCCTGCCGACCACCAGACGCGAGGGAAACACCGCGTGTCGCTATGTGGAGGAAGTCATGGATGTGACACAGGGCAAGCTGTGCATGGGCTTCCGCACCGACAGCACGGACAGTGCCGCCACGATGCTGATGAACGCCATGTTTGGTGGCACGAGCAATGCCAAGCTGTTCGCCAATGTGCGCGAGAAGTTGTCGCTGTGCTACTACGCAGGCAGTACGAACCACTGGAAAAAGGGACTCATTACGGTTTCGGCTGGCATTGATGTGGCAAATTACCAGCGCGCCGTAGATGAGATTTTAGCACAGGTCGAGGCACTCAAACAGG
This sequence comes from Candidatus Pelethomonas sp., assembly GCA_045658885.1. Taxonomy (GTDB): domain Bacteria; phylum Bacillota; class Clostridia; order Oscillospirales; family Oscillospiraceae; genus Pelethomonas. The sequence goes on from JAZOVU010000010.1 coordinate 11,425, forward strand.
GCGATTGGGAGGACTGGGAGCTGGAGGGCGCACGCAGTACCATGCGTGGCTCGTTCCGTGCCATCGAGGACAGTGCCAGTGCGATGGAGGATTTTATGATGGGACAGTTCGCCACCAACGGCGAGGAGACGCTTCCCGGTCTGCTGTCCGTCATCGAAACTGTGACCCCCGAACGCATCTGTGCGGCGGCGGCGCGGATGCGCTTGGACACCATCTATTTTCTCAAGGGTAAGGAGGGGAACGCATGAGCAGACAGGAATATCCCCGTCTGGGCGAAGCCATCTCCCAGCGGATACTCCCCAACGGCCTCGCCGTGATTGTCGTACACAAGCCATTCCACGCAAAACACTACGCTTTTTTTGCTACCGCATACGGCGGTATGGATTTGCGCTTCCAAGTCGATGGCGCATGGCGCGACACCCCAGCAGGGGTAGCGCACTATCTGGAACATAAGATGTTTGACACCGAACACGAGAGTGCTACACAGGCGTTGGCAAAAAACGGTGCGGTCGAAAACGCGTTTACCGCCAACGACATGACAGCATACTACTTCGCCTGTACCGAGAAGTTCTACGACAGTCTGCGGATTCTGTTGCAATTTGTGTCCGTCCCCTATTTCACACAGGAGAGTGTGGAGAAAGAACAGGGCATTATTGCACAGGAAATCCGTATGTCGGACGACGACCCCGAGTGGCAGAACTATTTGAACATCATCCAATGCCTGTACCAGCACCACCCCATGCGTACCCCTGTCGTGGGTACGGTGGACAGCATTGCCACCATTACCCCGGAGTTGCTGTACGACTGCCACAAAACTTTCTACAACCCGTCCAACATGGTCTTGGTCTGTATCGGCAGTATGGACATCGACGCGGTGTGCGCCGTGGCGGAGGAGATTCTCCCGACAGAACCAGGAGAACCTGTCGAACGCGACTACGGTGCGGTGGAGGACCTCACCCCTGCTATTCCCCTCATGGAAACGGAGATGGAGGTGTCCATGCCCCAGTTCGTCACAGGGTACAAATGCGCCGTACCAGAGTCGGGTGTGGATTACCTGCGTGAGAACATCATCGGCAACATGGCGTGTGATGTCCTGTTTGGCGATAGCAGTCCCCTGTACAACCGTCTGTACGAGGAGGGACACATCAACGGCAGTCTGGGGGGTAGCTTCGATGTCATTCCCAACGCGTCGTTTCTGTATGTCGGGGGCGATGCCAACGACCCCCACTTCGTTTCCGAGGAGATTACACGCGAGGCGATGCGCTTGGCCAAAGAGGGCATTGACGAGGAATTTTATCAACAGATTCGTCGTGCCACCTACGGCCAACTGCTCCGCGGACTCAATTCGTTCGAGGACACCGCCATCTCCATGGCGGACGGCCACTTCCGTGGGTTTGACTACTACAGTTTCCCTGAGGTCTTTGACCGTGTGACCAAGGCGGATATCGAGGAATTTTTACGGCGCAATATCGTCCCCGAACACTCCGCCATCTCGATTATCTACCCCAAAGCGGACGGAAAGGAGAACTCGTAATGCGTGCAAGAAGTGATATGCCCATCAGTTTCCCTGGGCTGTTCCCCAACTGGGAGTGTAACATCTCCCCCGTCGCCCTCAACATCGGCAACGGTATCTACTGGTACGGTATCATCATCTGTCTGGGACTGATGCTCGCCGTACTGTTCTGTGCCAAACAGGCAAAGAAATACGGCTTGACCGAGGACCATGTCTTTGACCTCATCATCCGGGAAATTCCCCTCTGCGTGATTGGCGCGCGCCTGTACTATGTGCTGTTCTATCTCGACCTCTACCGCAACGCGGACGGCTCCCTCAATTTCAGCCGTATGATTGCCATTTGGGACGGTGGCATCGCCATCTACGGCGCGGTGATTGTGGCATTCCTCGTCCTGTTCCTGTTCTGTAAGCGCAGGAAGATTTCATTCGGCGCGTTTGCCGACCTCGGCGTGATGGGACTTTTCATCGGACAATCCATCGGTCGCTGGGGTAACTTTTTCAACCGCGAGGCATTCGGCAGTGAAACCACGCTCCCTTGGCGGATGCGCCTGTGGACGAGCACCACCGAGTATATTGAAGTCCACCCGACTTTCCTGTATGAGAGCTTGTGGAACGCGCTCGGTCTGCTGTTGCTGGTGTTTATCATCTCCAAGGCGCGTACCTTTGACGGAGAAAACACCTGTTTCTATCTCATTTGGTACGGTCTGGGGCGCAGTGTGATTGAGGGACTGCGGACGGACAGCCTGTATCTCTTTGGTCTGGAACTGTTTGGACAGCCTGTGCGCGTTTCACAGGCGTTGAGCCTGTCCCTTGTCGTTGTGGGACTGGTTATCTGGGTTGTGATGAAACGCCGTCATCCGCATGGAACTGACGCGCTCTATGTGACGAAAGTACAACAACTGCAGCAACCTTCCGACGACACCGACCCCAATGAACCTAACGAATCAACAAACTAATTTGGAGGAAAGTAATATGACCATTGACCAGCAGTATTTTGCCGATATGGAGGCAAAAATCCCCCACGGAAAAGTCCGTACCCGCTTCGCCCCCTCTCCCACGGGCTATATGCATGTGGGCAACCTGCGTACCGCCCTGTACACTTGGCTCATCGCGCGCAACGCAGGTGGCACTTTCATTCTCCGCATCGAGGACACCGACCAAGGCCGTCTGGTGGAGGGTGCAACCGATGTGATTTACCGCACCATGGCGGAGTGTGGTCTGACCCACGACGAGGGACCCGACATCGGCGGTCCTGTCGCCCCCTACATCCAATCCGAGCGTCGCGACACCTACGGCAAGTACGCGCGTCTGCTGGTGGAAAAGGGCGGTGCGTACTACTGCTTCTGCAAGAAGGAGGCAGAGGAGGAGAGCGAGAGCGACAGCAAGGTGGTGAAAAAGCACCAGTGCGCCTGTTCCGCACTGACCCTCGCAGAAGCCGACGCACGCATTGCCAACGGCGAGAGCTATGTCATCCGCCAGCGTATCCCTCAGGAGGGAACCACCACTTTCCACGACGCTTCGTTCGGTGATATCACGGTGGAAAATGCGGAGTTGGACGAGCAGGTTCTACTCAAGAGCGACGGTCTGCCCACTTACAACTTCGCCAATGTCATCGACGACCACCTCATGGGTATCACCCATGTCGTGCGTGGCAGTGAGTACCTCTCCTCCGCCCCCAAGTACAACCTGCTGTATGAATCCTTTGGCTGGGAAGTGCCCACCTATGTCCACTGCTCCCCTGTCATGCGTGATGCCCACAACAAGATGAGCAAGCGTCACGGCGACCCCTCCTACGAGGATTTGAAGGCACAGGGCTTCCTGACCGATGCCATTTTGAACTATGTAGCACTGCTCGGTTGGAGCCCCCGTGGCGACAAGGCGGAGCAGGAGGTGTTCTCCCTGTCCGAACTCGCAGAGGCATTCGACATCGGCGGTATCTCCAAGTCCCCTGCTATCTTCGACATCGAGAAGCTGACCCACTTCAATGCACTGTATCTGCGCGCCATGACCCCCGAAGCCTTCCACGCTGTTGCCGCCCCCTACATCCGCCAGAGCGTCAAGGGCGAGCAGTTCGACACCGCCGCCATCGCTGCCTTGTTGCAGGCACGCTGTGAGCGTCTGACCGATATCCCCGAAAAGGTTGCGTTCTTTGAAACCATTCCTGCCTATGACAAGGAACTGTTCACCAACAAGAAGGCAAAGACCAACGATGAGGTATCCAAGGCGATGCTCGAAGCGGTCATCCCTGCGCTGGAGGCTCTGCCCAACTGGGAGCAGGAGAGTATCCACGCCTGTCTGATGGGTCTGGCAGAGAAGCTAGAAACCAAGAACGCCACCCTGATGTGGCCGGTGCGTATCGCCGCCGCAGGTATGACCGTCACCCCCGGCGGTGCAGTAGAAATCTGCACCATTCTCGGCCGTGAGGAGTGCCTGCGCCGTCTGAAGGCAGGTCTGGAAAAGTTGGCATGAGTCTAAAGGAAAACTTGCTCCTCGTGCGTGACTTCCTGCACACCGATTTTCGCAAGACGATTCTCCTCTGTACGGTGGGACTGCTCCTCACAGGACTCTGTGGCTACTGGGTCGGCATCAGTTCCCCCGAAACCGTGGAAACCGTGATTAACGCCATGATGGACAGCATCGAGCAGAGTGGCGTAATTGTCGAGGAAGACACCATCTCGACTTTCTCCCTGTTGGCACACAACTGGACCGCCATGTTACTGGATATCGTGTATGGCCTTCTGCCCTTTGTCTTTCTGCCTGTGTCCAGTCTGCTGGTCAACGGCTTTATTATCGGCATTACGGGCGCGATGTCCCAGTTCTACAACCAGACGCTCTCGTTCTGGTTGGCGGCTATCTTACCACACGGTATCTTTGAACTCACTGCGTTGGTGCTGTCGGTCGCCTGTGGTATCTATGTCTGCTACCATGTGACCAGACGCGTTCTCGCGCACCCCAATCGCGCCAGTATGACGGCGTTGTTCTGTGATGTTCTCCGCGTGTTGCTGTTCCTCATCGCACCGCTGACCATCGCCGCCGCCTTCATCGAAGCCTATCTCACCCCAGTGATTATGGCTCTATTCGTGTAACTGCACGGTACAAGAGAAACAAAATAGCCGTAGGTCATCCGTTTCGATGGCTTACGGCTATTGCATTTTTGATGAAATTATGTAGATATGCACAACTTTATCCGCTTCAATCGAATTTTGACAACCTGTTTGTGAAAGATTGTCGCAGTAACTTGAATATCAGAGGTTTTTATGTTATAATTACTATGCTTTTTGTACCCACTAAGAAAGGAGGTCGCCAATGAGCAAATCGCTAATTGAAAATGTTTTTGAGGAAACTCTCAAATATTTGGAGCAGATGCCAAAACCTAAAAGAAAAGTAATCGGACAGTTTTTTACATCAGTTGAAACTGCACGGTTTATGGCATCAATGTTTGTTGCTCCCCAAAAGTCCGACCTTTCTGTTCTTGACCCTGGTTCGGGTTCTGGTATTCTCACAGCTGCAGTCGTTGACCGTCTGCAAACCGACCAAACAGTAAAGCACATCTGGATAACTTGCTATGAAACGAGCGAGGATGTTTTGCCGATTTTGAAAAACAACCTTGAATATATAAAGTCAAATTCTGTCATTCCAGTGGATTATGTGATAGTGGAAGAAAACTACATCACATCCCAAAGTGATGATTTTAATAGAACAATTCTTGCTGCCCCCCGCCCCATCAAATACGATTGGGTAATCAGCAACCCTCCGTACAAAAAGATAATGAAAGATGCAGTTGAGGCAACCAGTATGCCGAGTGTGTGTTATGGTGCCCCAAACCTGTATTTCCTGTTTACAGCTATGGGGTTGTTTAATTTAGATGAACAGGGCGAGATGGTATTCATCATTCCGCGCTCTTGGACTTCTGGCGCATACTTTCAAAGATTTAGAGATTACCTTTTTGAAATTGGAACATTGGAGCAAATCCACCTGTTTGTGAGTCGTGACAAGGTATTTGAAAAAGAACGTGTCTTGCAAGAAACCATAATCATCAAGATGGACAAGTCTGGCAAGAGCGACACTATCAAAATCACTTGTTCAAACTCTAATAGTGATTTTAATAACATTACAACTATCGAAGTCCCGTATTCAACTATTGTTGTCGGACCTGAAAAATACGTGTATCTGGTTACTACCTCGGAAGAATTAAAGGTTTTGCAATCTTTAGGTAAATGGCAGAACACTTTACCATCCATCGGATTGAAAATGAGAACAGGTCTGACCGTAGATTTCCGCAGTTGGGACTATTTGAAAAACGAACCTGAAGAAGGCACCGTTCCTCTCCTGTATTCTCAGCATATTAAAAATGGTCGTGTGGTTTTTCCTGTGCAACGAAAAAACGAATACATTACTACCGAAAAATCCGGACTAATACAGAAAAACAAAAACTATCTGATAGTCAAGAGATTTACAGCAAAGGAAGAAAAGCGACGTTTTCAATGTGGAATATATCTGTCTGCTGAACTTCCAGAGTATCAGCAGATAAGCACACAAAACAAAGTGAATTTTGTGGAGGGCATCGGATTTGATATGACCGATGAACAAACATATGGTTTGTATGTGATTTTCAACTCCACAATTTACGACCAGTATTATCGAATTTTGAATGGTTCAACACAGGTTAATTCCACCGAAGTCAATGCAATGCCCGTGCCATCACTGGCAGAGATTGAACAGCTTGGTTCTGCGCTCATGGAGATGGATTGTCTGTCAGTTGGAGTTTGCGATGAACTGTTAGGAGGGTTGATAAATGAGTAGGATTGATGATGCAAGAAATATACTGATAGCATTGGGAATGCCGGAAAGACAGCAGGCAGATTTGTGCTGTTATTCTCTTTTAGCAATGCTCAATGTTGGTCCCGATACTGCTTGGAGTAGTGCCACAAACGAGTGGATTCGCATTCACGACATTTTGCAATTTACAAGAGAATATTACAAAATTACCTATGCAGAAAACAGTAGAGAAACATTCCGCAAACAGGCAATGCATCAATTCCGCAATGCTGCTCTTACTGAGGACAACGGTAAAGCAACTAACTCCCCAAACTATCGCTATCGCATTACAGAGGAAATTCTCGCTTTGGTTCGTAGTTATGGAACAGGTGAATGGGAAGGGAAACTCGCACAATTCAAAGAAAACCACGAGAGTTTGATTGACCTGTATTCCTCCAAAAAACAAATGGAGAAAATGCCAGTCCGTATCAATGGCGCAGACTTTACCTTTTCTCCAGGTGAGCACAACGAACTGCAGAGGGCAATTATTGAGGAATTTGCTCCTCGATTTGCTCCCAACAGTGAGTGTCTTTATGTAGGCGATACCACCAAAAAAGACTTGGTTAAAAATATCGAGAAACTTGCTGAACTCGGCTTTGAAATTACTCTCCACGACAAAATGCCCGATGTAGTTCTTTACCGGGAAGATGTAGATTGGATTTATTTCATTGAATCCGTTACTTCTGTGGGGCCAATGTCCCCAAAACGGATAATAGAAATTGAGAAAATGACCCAAAATGTAACCAAGGGCAAAATCTATGTGACAGCATTCCCTAATGTTAAAACCTTCAAGAAATTTGCAGAAGAACTTGCTTGGGAAACTGAGGTTTGGATTTCTGATATGCCCGACCATATGATACATTTGAACGGCGACCGCTTTATGGGACCTCATAATTAAATTAAAAGCAGAGGCAACCGCCTCTGCTCAGTCTGTCAAAGAATCGTCTTATCCGTACCAGATATATTTGCTTCTTTGAGAGATTGAGAACTCACCCTATCAAAACAGGGTGAGTTCTTTGTTCATTGTAGCCAAAATCTTATTTTAATACTATTGGCTGTGTGTCATTCACTTTTTTACACGCAGGCGAGGAATCGCTGGAAGGCAGTTCTGCCCTCGGCATTGCACTTGTAGACACCAGCGTGTTCCAAGACCTTGGCGAAGATGGCACCGACCTCGTCGCGGAGGATGGCTTCCACATTGTCCGCAGTAAAGGTGTAGGTGGCGCGCATCTGTTCCACCCAAGGCTTGTGCTTGGCGAGCGCACTGTCGTTGGCAATCTCGCCCCCGCAGAGCAGAATGTCTGCGAGGGAAGCCAGCTCCCCTTTCAGTCTTGCAGGCAACACCGCAAGACCCATGACCTCAATCAAGCCGATGTTCTCCTTCTTGATGTGGTGCAACTCTGCATGGGGGTGGTACACACCCAGCGGATGCTCCTCAGTGGTGATATTGTTACGAAGCACCAAATCCAACTCAAACTGTCCCTCACGCATCCGCGCAATCGGGGTAATGGTGTTGTGTCGCTCGCCGTTGGTTTCTGCGAAGATGAACGCACTTTCGTCCGTGTAGCCACACCATGCGGTCAAAATACGGTCGGCAAGCTCGACCAGACGGGTATCGTCGGCACAGCGCAGACGAATCACCGACATCGGCCACTTGACAATGCCAGCGGACACATCGGCAAAGCCTGCGAAGGATACCTCCTGCTCAATCGGCGCACGCTCCATGGCAAAGGTGAAATGACCGCCTTGGAAGTGGTCGTGGCTCAGAATCGACCCCCCTACGATGGGCAGGTCGGCATTACTACCGACAAAGTAGTGGGGAAACTGCCTCACGAAGTCCAACAGCTTGCGGAATGTGGCGCGCTCAATCCGCATGGGGGTGTGTTCGCCGTTGAACACGATACAGTGCTCGTTGTAGTACACATAGGGACTGTACTGGAAGAACCAGCTCTTGTTGTCGATGACGATGGGGATAATGCGGTGGTTCTGGCGCGCAGGGTGGTCCATGCGCCCTGCATAGCCCTCGTTCTCCGCACAGAGCTGACACTTGGGATACGCACTCTGCGGTGCATGCTTCGCCGCCGCAATCGCACGGGGGTCTTTCTCAGGCTTGGACAGATTGATGGTAATATCCAAATCGCCGTACGCTGTGGAGGTAATCCACTTGACATCCTTGGCAATGCGGTAGGTGCGAATGTAGTCCGTCGCTTGGCTAAACGCATAGTACCAGTCGGTCGCTTCGACCGAACTGCGCGAATATTTCTCCAAGAAGATACGGCGCACCTCTGCAGGGCGCGGGGCCAGCACACCCATCAGTTTAGTGTCCAACAGGTCACGCTGTACGATACTGTCCTCAATGACACCGCGCGCCACCGCATCGTCCAACAGACGGCGCAAAATATCCTCCAACGGCTCCTCTCCCCCACCGTCACAGGCGGTAAATTCCTGTAACTCCAACACTTCCAGCAGACGATTCACCGCCCAAATGCGTTCACACGATGATACCAGGCCGTGGCGCACCGCGTAGTCGACCAATTTTACAATATCTTGGCTCATGGCGACTCCTCCTTATACCAGTCGTGTTCCGCCGACACTGCGGATGCTCAGCACATGGCAAGAACCCTCGCCCAAGACGCGCTCCATCTCGGAACGGAAGTGTTCCAACAGGTCCATCGGCACATACGCCTGAATCGTACCAGCGAAACCACCGCCGTGGACACGGCACGCACCGCGGCCGCCGAGCAATCTTTCTGCCAAAGTCAGCGCGAGCGCGACCTCTTGGTTGCGTGTGTATCCAGCAGGGACGACATTCTGCAAGCAACGCCAACTGGACAGCCCAGACTCCTTCACACAGGCGAGGAATGTGTCAAAGTCCCCTGCGCGCAGTGCCTCGACCTCACGCGCCACACGGCGGTTGTCGTCGTAGACATGGATGGCACGGAGAACGGCACGGTCGCCTACTTTTTCCCGCAGTTCTGGCAGTGCGCGATAGAACTCCGCCTCATCCACCTCGCGCAGAACACTCTTGCCGAAGTGGGCGCAGACTTCTTTCAGCTCCCCAGGCACGGCGGCATATTCGGGGGTCAAATCCGCGTGGTCGGCACCGCTGTCGATGATGCACAGTGCATGGCCTGTGGCGGCAAAGTCGAAGTCGACACGCTCCACGACAGGCGCAGATGCGTCGGCAAAGTCCACTGTGACCATTGCACCGACCGAGGATGCCATCTGGTCAAGCAGACCACTGGGTTTGCCGTAGTAGACATTTTCTGCGTACTGGCCAATCTGGGCAATTTGGACAGCATCGCACTGACTATCAAAATACATGGTGTTGATAATCGTACCAACCAGCACTTCAAATGCCGCACTGGAACTCAAACCACTGCCCTTGAGAACGGTGGAAGTGGTATAGGCATCGAAGCCTGTGACCGTACAGCCGAGCTGTGCAAAGCGTGCGACAACACCGCGCACCAAGGCTTCGGAGTGGTCGATTTCATCCTCGTGGATGGACAGGTCTGCGAGGTCGATGGTATTGAAGCGGAACCCCTCGCTCTGAATCCGAATGATGTTGTCCTCGTTGGGGGCAACGACCGCGATAACATCGAGGTTGATACTGCCTGCCAACACCTTACCACGCTGGTGGTCGGTGTGGTTGCCACCGATTTCGGTGCGACCAGGGGCGGAGAAAATCGCCACGCCCTCACGCTCGCCAAAGGTCTGGCGGAAGCCATCGAGCAGATGGCGGTAGCGTGCCACCTGTTCCTCGCGATTCTGCTCCCCATAGAGCGCGACAATCGCACGCTCCAGCTTGTCAAAATCCTTTACGGGAGAAAAATTGTAGTCCATAAGTTCCTCCAAAGGTATGTATTTTTGTTCCATGGAAGGCAAGCTCCGACCGAAATCGGAGCTTGCACGGTTGTCTATCGTACTATTAGCCGGGAGGCCAGGTCATGTCACGGCCTGCCAGCACATGGAAGTGCAGATGGGGCACGGTCTGGCCACCTGCCTGTCCGATGTTGGACACCACGCGATAGCCAGCCTCGGCAAAGTGCAGTTCCTCTGCGAGCTTGGCAATCACCGCGAAGATGTGGCCAATGGTGGGGGCATTCTCCGCATTGACTGCGGAAACAGAGGCAATATGTGCCTTGGGCACGACGAGGAAGTGGGTCGGTGCTTGGGGGTCGATGTCATAAAACGCATAGCAGAGGTCATCTTCATAGACCGTCTTGCTGGGAATCTCCCCAGCAATGATTTTACAGAACAGACAATCCGACATATTGTATTCCTCCTTATTGTTATTGTGATGGTTACTGTGCCTTTTCCGCAACGAAATCGTCCAGTGCGGCCAGTGCGTTGTCCAGCTTCAGCACATCGCTGCCGCCGCCCATCGCGCTGTCGGGCTTACCGCCACCCTTACCACCGCAGATAGGTGCGATGGTCTTGATGATATCGCCAGCCTTCACGCCCTTGGCGACTGCCTCCTTACCACAGGCGGCGAGGAAGGTAATCTTGCCCTCGTTCACGGTGGCAATCAGGGCGACGACATTGGGAGCCTTATCGCGCAGGAAGTCACCCAACTTACGCATATCATCGGCGGTGATACCGTCATGTGCCATGGCAATGACCTTCAAGCCAGCAATCTCCTTGGCAGACAACAGGAACTGGTCTGCCTGTGTCAAGAACTCCTTGGCTTTCATCTTCTCGATGGTCTGCTTCAGCTCACGGATATCGGCAATCTGCTGTTCTGCCTTCTGGGTCAGCTCAGCAGGCTTGGTCTTGAGCAGGTCTGCCAACTGTAACAGGGTCATGTGGTTGCGGTTCAGAATGTCCAAAGTGCCGAAACCAGTGGTTGCCTCGATACGGCGCACACCGGATGCCACGGAGAACTCGGAAGTGATACGGAAGGGACCAGCCTTGGCGGTGTTGTCCAGATGGGTACCACCGCACAGCTCTACGGAGCAGTCGCCCATCGTGACCACGCGGACGGTATCGCCGTACTTCTCGCTGAACAGTGCCATGGCACCGCGCTTCTTTGCCTCTGCAATGGGCAGTTCCTCGGTGACGATGGTGCTACCGTCCAGAATAAACTCGTTGACCATCTTCTCCACCTTGGCAATCTCCTCGGCAGTCATGGCGGAGAAGTGGGTGAAGTCGAAGCGCAGGAAGTCGGGTTCGACCAGAGAACCTGCCTGCTGGACATGGTCGCCCAGTACGGCGCGCAGGGCAGAGTGCAACAGGTGGGTTGCGCTGTGGGCGCGGGACACTGCCTTACGGCGGTCGGCATCCAAGCTGACGGTGCAGACATCGTTCACCTTGAACTCGCCACGCTTGACGACACCGTGGTGCAGGTACTTACCGCCCTTGTTCTTCTGGACATCGGTGACGGTAAAGACGCTGTCACCGCAGACAATGGTACCGTGGTCAGCCACCTGACCACCCATCTCGGCATACAGGCAGGTCTGGTCGAGTACCAGAATTGCCTCGACACCTGCGACAATCTCCTGACGCAGTTCGTCACCAGCGACAATGGCGACAACCTTGCCGTCGGTCACAGATTCGGTATAGCCGACAAACTGGGTGGCAGGGACTTCCTTGCCGAACTCGATACCAGCCCAGCCCAAGTCACCCAGAGCTTCACGGGCTTTCCGGGCACGGACGCGCTGTTCCTCCATCAGAGCCTTGAAGGCATCCAAATCCACGCGCATTCCCTGCTCCTCGACCATCTCCACGGTGAGGTCGATGGGGAAACCGTAGGTGTCGTACAGCTTGAACGCATCGGCACCGGAGAACACCTGCTCATTCTTGCTCTTATGCTCGTCCAGCATCTCGGCAAAAATCTTCATACCGCCGTCGATGGTCTTGGCGAAGCTCTCCTCCTCCAACTTGATAATGCGTGTGATGTAGTCCTGCTTCTCGCGCAAGTCGGGATAGGCGCACTCGTTTTCGTCGATAACGGTAGCGCAGACGGTGTACAGGAACGGCTCGTTGACACCCAACAGCTTACCGTGACGGGCGGCACGGCGCAACAGACGGCGCAGGACATAGCCACGGCCCTCGTTGCTGGGCAGAACGCCGTCACAAATCATCATGGTGGCGGAACGGATGTGGTCGGTAATCACGCGCAGGGACACATCGGACTGGGCACTCTGGCCGTACTTCGCGTGGGTGATTTCGCTCACCTTGTTGGTAATGTTCATCACGGTGTCAACATCGAACAGGGAGGCAACATTCTGGCTCACGCAAGCCAGACGCTCCAGACCCATACCCGTGTCGATATTCTTCTGCTTCAGCTCGGTGTAGTTGCCCTGGCCATCGTTGTCGAACTGGCTAAAGACATTGTTCCAAACCTCAATGTAGCGGTCGCACTCACAGCCAACCTTACAGTCGGGGCTACCACAGCCCCACTCCTCACCGCGGTCGTAGTAGACCTCGGAGCAGGGACCGCAGGGGCCACTGCCGTGCTCCCAGAAGTTGTCCGCCTTACCGAAGCGGAAGATATTTTCCGCAGGGATACCGATTTCGTCGCGCCAGATAGCAAATGCCTCGTCGTCCGCAGGGGTGGTTTCGTTACCAGCAAAGACGGAGGGGTACAGGCGGTCCTTCTCCAGACCGACCCACTCAGGACTGGTCAGGAACTCCCAGCACCAGTGAATTGCCTCGCGCTTGAAGTAGTCACCGAACGAGAAGTTACCGAGCATCTCGAAGTAAGTGCCGTGGCGGGCGGTCTTACCGATGTTCTCGATATCGCCCGTGCGGATGCACTTCTGGCAGGTGCAGACTCGTCTGCGAGGAGGCTCGACTTCGCCGGTGAAATAGGGCTTCATGGGTGCCATACCGCTGTTAATCAACAGCAGAGAGGCATCGTTCTGGGGAATGAGGGAAAAGCTGGGCAGACGCAAATGCTCCTTGCTCTCAAAGAAGCGCAGGAACATCTCGCGCAACTCATTTACGCCGTAGGACTTGTGCATACTATGGTTTCTCCTTGCTTTGTTTATTGATTGAAATTTTTTTATTGTTTATGCGGGGGTGACACCGATATTGTCCAACGCGACCTGTCCACCACCGTCAAATTGCAACTGAATCTGACGGATACGGCTGAGGTTTACCGCGTCATCCTCGCAAACAAATGCAGTAACAGGGATAGAAACGGTGGCAAATGCCTCCTTGACCGAGGGGGTATCAAAAACGAAGTCCAACTTGTCCGTTTTCACCAACAGGACAGGATAGACCACCGCGTGGTCACGCAGTTGTGCGGTCGCGGTATTGCCGTTGGTGTCGGTGAGGACAACGGTAGCATCGAGCAAATCATACGCCCCCTCCTCCACGGCACCCACATCCAAATCACAGATGTCAAAGGTGAGTGCCATGTCGGTGACATCCATCACAGGGACGGAGAGTGTCAGCGTCGCCTGTTCTATCCAACGCAGACGCAGAGCATGGGTATCATAGGCGGAACGGCCTGCGAAATCCATCAGTTCCTCCGTCCACCAGTTGACCCCTTTCACTTGAATTTTTGCCCCCTCCAATGTGGCGGTGGCAATCTCCGAATCCTCCTCGAAATCGGCAATCGCCGTGAAGCCAGATTCCTCATGGCACTGGACATAAACCGTTTCAGGCAACTGGGTGGCATAGTCCTCCCAGTCGGTCAACAGCGTGCGACAGCTCTCGTCACCACGGAGCGTCACATCCAAAAACACCTTGACGAACAGGCAGGCAATCGTCTGCTGTTCCTCCTCGGACAACAAATTTTTGGTATTTAACAGGGGCATCTCCACACCAGGGCTGTCATACGCGCCCCAGAGGGAATTGAACTGTCCGTGGTTCGCCCCTGCTATGTACAGCGCAGATTTGATATACTCCCCTGCGCCAGTAAAATTCACATTTTCATACTGTGACATTCCCATAAAATCGGTCACATCGCGGTCGGACGCGCCGTGCAGAAGCAGATAGTTGACATCCTCAATCGCAACGCTGTGGTCGGCAGGTTTATACTGGTTGACCGTAGGGGCAATGGCAATGAGGGATTTGATATTGTAGTGGTAGTCAAAGCGCACCACCGCATTTTCGGGGTAGTGGCTGTAGTCGTTGAACAGATAGGCGGTTGCAATCATCTCGCCACCACGGCTGTGACCAGCAATCGCGATATTGTCCGCATCGAGTACGCTGTAAAGGGGATTGCCTTGTTCCTCGTTGTACGACAACAGCAGTCCGATATGCTCCAACAACAGCACCGCACGCGCATCATTCTCACCCGTGAGCATATTACAGGCATTTTGGTCAACGGACACGACCACATAGCCGTGGCTTGCCAGATACTCCCCCAGATAGGCGTACCCCTGATACGAGGGTGTTGTAATGGCATGGTTGCCGTGGGCGATAAACAGCACAGGGCAATTTTTCTCATCGGACGGATACCAGACGCGCCCACGCAGAGGTACGGCATGGATATCGTAGTCGAGGTAGTTGTCCACATACAGACCCGTGAAATCGTCGTCACGGAACATATAGCTCGCCAAGCTGACCGTATTCGCCTCCAACGCCTCGCCTGGTCCGTAGTCCAAGACAGAAACCGCGTGGGCACCGAGGGCATAGGAGGGATTCAGTGCTTCGACCCGCTGTTCTGCCTCGTCCGTCAGGGCGAGATAGTTCTGGATAGACTGGTCTGCGAAGCCGTCCGTCGTCAACAGCAGAACCATCGCAATACTCAACACGACCGACACCGCCGCACAACCGCCTGTGCCCCACCGCCAACCGCGCTTCGTGATACTCCACAGCGACGCAGTCAGCAGAAGAACCACGATGGTAAACACACCACCTGTCAGGAGAACGCGCCAAGTCCAGCCCTCCCCTGCGCCGTACTGGACGGCGGTGCAGGTACTCACGGCGGTGGTGGCTATCGCCATCAGCCATGCCAACGGTTTCCCCAACCACCAGCGAAACAGCGTTTGCAACAGGAAAAATGCCAGTTCCATGGCACTGTACATCCCCAACACCAGCAGAAGATAGCCGACACGACTGGGAAAATAGAGGCTCGCCAACTCCAGTCCGACCACCGTGCCACTAATCGCGGCGGCGCAGTGGCACAGCGCACCACCACAGCCAAAAAATTGGTGGCGCAGATAGTCCGCCACACGGCGCAACCGAGAACGATTGGGTGCAAGGGTCTTGTATTCGCGCAAAGTTTTCATACTCCTTATAATATAGAATAGAAAAGTTATTCTTGGTCTAGTGCAAAGCCGACCAGTTGCATCTGCTGGTCAAAGGAGATGCGCACCAGAACATCTTCTTCAGAAAAATCGCAGTAAAATACCGCAATTCCGTACGCCTCGTTGTTGATGGTCGAGCCCGTGGTCATATAGTCGTCAATCTGCTTGTAGATGCCTGCGCCGTCTAACTCCGCCGTGACGACCGTGCGGATATCCTCGGCGGTAAACTGCGCGCGCTGGTCGGCACGGAGCATTTCATGCACGGCATCGTACTCGCCCTCAACCAAGAGGAGCAACACCTCGCGCCCCGATGCAATGAGGGCATCGGCATCCATGCCGTCGGGCAGTGGCGTGGTACGGCTACAAGCGGTGAGGGTCAACACCAGCACCAACAGGAGAGAAACGATAATTTTTTTGAATCTTTTCAAGAAATCACATACTTTCTTTTGAAATTTCATGCAAATGGCACTTATTATAGCACGATTTCTTTCCTTGTCAACACATAGACGACAGCCAAATTTGTGCGATTTTGTGCGTTTTCTCCTGTCTTGTCAATCGTGGTTGTAGATACGCTTATCCAGAGCAAAAATTCGCTTGCTAAAAGTACCGACAGGTGTTTCTTCCATCGCCTCTTGGTAAATCTCCATACGGCTATCTATCATATCAATCAGACTGAGCAGTTCACTCTCGGCGCACTGCGGGACGACGGCCGCGCCGAACTCCGGCTGACCGTGGTGACTGAGCAACAGGTGTTGCAGTAGGACGGATTTTTCCGCTGGTACGCCGAGCGTACGGGCGACTTCTGCCACCTCCTGCGCGCCCATGACCAGATGCCCCAGCAGTTGTCCCTTGACAGAGTAGTCCGTCACCAGTCCGAGGGCGGAACAGGTAAATTCCTCCGCCTTGGCGAAGTCGTGCAGGAGCGTACCAGCCAACAACAAACTGCGGTCGATGGTGGCGGTGTACACCTGCGCCAGATAGTCGGCAATACACAGCATATCGTAGGTGTGCATCAGCAGACCGCCGAGGAAAGCGTGGTGGACGCTCTTAGCGGCAGGCAGGGTGCAGAAAGCGTCCCGCTTGCGCTCCACCATCGTCAGACAAATGTTGCGGTAGTCCGCATCTTCGATGCTCTCCACCAACTCCATGACACGGGAAAAGGTGTCCGGTATATCAATCGGTGCAACAGGGACGAGGCGCGAACTGTCGTACTTGTCCTCGCCCGTGGCAAGGCGCAGGCGGTCGATGGTCAGCTGGAGCGCACCGCGAAATTCGGACACCGTACCGCGGATTTTGATGACTTTCCCATCGTCTGCAACGCCAATCGGGCCAGAGTAGTCCCAACATTTCGCTTCCATCATACCTGTGCGGTCGCTGATGGCGGCGGCAAGAAACGGCTTGCCACTGTTGGTGACGCGCCCCTGCGGATTTTTCAGCACATAGAAGCCCTCAATCTGGTCGCCCACAGCCAAATCACAAATCAGTTTATCGTATTCCATCCGGATTCTCCTCTGTTTCATGGTTTTGTGCGATAAGTATACCACATTCTCTCCCTACTTCACAAGCAAAAAAGCAGAAAGATGGTGAGATTTCAGTAGAAACTTCCGCACCGTTGTGGTATACTATCGAAATTCGGTATCCGAGATACCACAATCGAGAGGAGGCGTTTCCCATGTCCCATTTTACTTTTTGCAAACTGGACAAGACCCATGCTACCGAGATTCTCCCTGCCATGTTCCGCATCCTGTATACGAACATGACCAAGATTGCCCCGACAGGATACACCTACGAGGAAGATGAAGCCGTATGGCTGTCGTATGTGTCAGAGCAGATGGAACAAGAGTTTCCAGAATACCTATTGATGTATGTAGAAGATACCCTCATCGGCTATTTTCAATACAGCATTGACGGCGATACCCTGTTGGTAGATGAAGTGGAGATTGTCCCAGAATACCAGAGAACGATGGCGTTTTATCGTCTGTGCGTCCACCTGTATCAGACTTTACCCGACCATATCCAGTGGATTGCTTCGTATGTGAACAAAGGAAACACCAATTCGTTACAAATCAACCAAAAACTCGGCTTGCAAATCGTAGGCGAAAACAAAAGCGGAACGAGCTGGTATCTCCGTGGTGATACCAGTAAGGCAAAGGCGTTCCTGCGCATCGGACGCACAAGAGGGTAAGAGGAGGATATACCATGTTTATCAACAGTGAACTACTAAAAAACAGAATACAGCTTGTTGCGAATGAAATTTCTTTAAAAAGTGACGGCAAGATTACCTTTCAGGAATATATTTCCCTCCCCCACTATGGTTATAGTATTCTTCGCTTCCGACTAAATGAAGAGAACTATACCACTGCTGATTTAGACCGCTACGAAGCCATGATGTATGATTGTGCCAAGGATGAATTTCTCGTCAACTTCATGGGAAAGGTCTATCAGAATGTTGGTGTCAATTATCGCCAGATGGATAGGCTTCTCTCTGGCTGTTTGGATTGGTATAGCAACGAGGAACGGCATACCGCCGAGTATGCGCCAAAGTTACAGGACGATGCCAGAGAACTGCTGGCACTGTGTGGACTTTCCACCGACTTGCCCGTGTGGGAGGTACAAATGGATGACACTATTCAGCTTCTGGTTCTTGGTGACAAAAATGAGGAACTAGGCCGGTTTTGTAACAACGGTCTGACCATCGATGTGTACCGTGTCGCCACAGCCCCCTGCGAGGGACTGATGACAGCCGTTTTCTATGCCAAGAGAAATCGTATCTCGTTGGCAAGTGCATTGTTACAGGTACAAGCGTCTTTCGCATGAAGAAACCCATCGTCTTTTGGGGAAGAATAGCGAAAGTGCCTACTACCAAAAAATTTTCAAAGAATTTTTTGCAGGAAAAAAGGATTTTTGGTTGCCGTATCGTATAAACAATTACAGGCAAAAATGAAAGGAGGCAACAATGTGGCATTTCCACGCGATTTCTTAGAAGAACTGATTAGCCGTAGTGATATTGTCGATGTTGTGTCTTCCTATGTAGCCTTGACACGAAAGGGCAGTAATTACTTCGGTCTTTGTCCGTTTCACAACGAAAAGACCGGGTCTTTTTCTGTGTCGCCAGACAAGCAGATTTACCACTGCTTCGGCTGTAAACACGGCGGTGGTGTCATCAGTTTTATCATGGAAATTGAAAATCTCTCGTTCCCAGATGCGGTGCTATTCCTCGCCAAACGCGCCAACATGGAAGTTCCTGCGGACGACACCGACCAGGAATCCGCCAAACGGCGACAGCGACTCCTCGCCCTCAACAAAGAGGCGGCGCGCTGGTACCACAGCAACCTCTCCACCCCAGAGGGCGCGGCGATGGCACAGTATTTGGAACAGCGTCGTATCTCGCACAAAACGGCGGTCAACTTCGGGTTAGGTGCCTCCCTCGACAGCTGGGACGCACTGATAACCGCCATGACAAAAAAAGGCTACACCAAGAGCGAACTGTTAGAAGCAGGATTAGCCGTCCAAAATAAAAATGGTGGTCTGTACGACAAGTTCCGCAACCGTCTGATGTTCCCCGTCATTGATGTGCGTGGGGATGTGGTCGCCTTTGGTGGCCGTGTGTTGGACAAGTCCGAACCGAAGTATCTCAACACACAGGAAACGGTTATCTACAGCAAACGGCGCAATCTGTACGGCATCAACCTCGCCAAAAAAACCAAACGCCCCAATATTATCCTGTGCGAGGGCAATATTGATGTCATTACCTTGCACCAGGCAGGTTTCGACAATGCGGTTGCCTCGATGGGCACGGCATTGACCACCGAGCAGACGCGGTTGCTCAGTCGGTTTACCAAAGAATTGATTCTCTGCTACGACAACGACACCGCAGGCCAACTGGCGACCCAGAAAGCCATTGCCCTACTCGAAAACAGTGAGTTTTCCGTGCGTGTCATACAGCTCCCCAAACAGTTGAAAGATGGGCAATATGTCAAGCAGGATGTGGACGACTTCATTAAACAGTACGGCGCGGCGGCGTTCGAGAATATCCTGCACGGCAGTGAAAATCAGATGGATTTCCGCATGGATGCCATCGCCACCAAGCACGACCTCACCACTGGCGAGGGAAAAATCGCCTATGCCGCCGAGGTAAGTACACTCCTTGCGTCCGTCGCCAACGCGGTGGAGCGCGAAGTCTACGCAGGGCGCGCCGCCGAGAAAGCTGGTATTTCACAGGACGCGATATTGTTGGAAATCAAACGCGCTCGCAACCGCAAGAAAGGCGCGGAGCGACAGGCGATGACCAAGGAGACGCTCAATGTCCACGCCATCCATCAGCCGAGAACCAACACCATCCGCTACGACGATATGCGGTCTGCGATGGCGGAGGAAGGTGTCTTACGGCTGTTGTTCTTGGATATCTCCCTGTTGAAACAGTGCGGTGCATTGCAGGCGGACGCATTTAGCGTGCCACTGTTGGGCAAGATATATACCCTCCTGTGCCAGTCGTGGCAGAACGGGAGTGTTCTCTCCCCTGCCGCCCTACAGGAACATATCAGCATTGACGAGATGTCGCATCTGACGACACTGTTGCAAAAACCAGAGTCACTGGCGGAAGCACCGCGCTCCCTGCCTGACTACATACAGGTCATTCGGGAATCCGCACGGCAGAGGAATCGGTCGTCCGATGTCGACCCACTGACAATCGCTATGGATAAATCAAAAGATAAAAAGGGTTATGGAGGAAAGCATCATGGCTAAAAAGAAGGAAGAAGTAACGCTCAACGCACCCAAGGGTACCGAGGGCGATAAGAAGTATGCAAGACTGCCCGACAAATTGGTGGCTGGTCTGCCTGCCGCCGCGCTGTTGCTGGCAAACGAGCGCATTATGGACCTGTTCGCACGCGGTAAGAAGCGCGGTAGACTGGACAGTGCCGAAATGATGTTGCTCGACGAGTTCGATTTGGACAACGAGCAGATGGAAAAGGTGTACGACAGCCTCGAAGCCCTGTCCATCGAGGTGGGCAACGAGGAGGATTTGCTCCACGACCTCCCCGACGACTTGGAACCCGATATGGATGAAATCAACGGTCTGGAGGCGGAGGAGCTGGTTGACCCCAACGCTCTGGTGGACAACTTCTCCATCGACGACCCGGTTCGTATGTACCTGAAGGAGATTGGTAAAGTGCCTCTGCTCAACCCCGACGAGGAGACTGAGCTGGCACAGGTGATGAGCGCAGGTCTGCTCGCCGCCGAGCAGTTGGAGAGCATGGACCAGGATGCCATGCCCGAAGATGAGTTGCGCCAGATGAAGAAGCTCATCAAGCAGAGCGAGCGCGCCAAGCAGAAGTTGGCAGAAGCTAACCTGCGTCTGGTCGTTTCTATCGCAAAACGCTATGTCGGTCGCGGTATGCTGTTCCTCGACTTGATTCAGGAGGGCAATCTGGGTCTGATTAAGGCGGTCGAGAAGTTCGACTACACCAAGGGCTACAAGTTCTCCACCTATGCGACTTGGTGGATTCGTCAGGCTATCACCCGTGCGATTGCCGACCAGGCACGTACCATCCGTATCCCTGTGCATATGGTCGAAACCATCAACAAGGTCATCCGTGTGTCCCGTCAGCTGTTGCAGGAGCTGGGCCACGACCCCACGCCCGAGGAAATCTCCGCCGAGATGAATATGTCCGTAGACAAGGTGCGTGAAATTCTGAAGATTGCACAGGAGCCTGTCAGCTTGGAAACCCCCATCGGCGAGGAGGAGGACAGCCATCTGGGCGACTTCATCGAGGACAGCAAGGTGGCAGAGCCGAGCGAGGCCGCCAGTTTCACCCTGCTCAAGGAGCAGTTGGTGGATGTCCTCTCCACCCTCACCCCGCGGGAGGAAAAGGTGCTGAAGCTGCGGTTCGGCATCGAGGACGGCCGTACCCGTACGCTCGAGGAAGTTGGCAAGGAGTTTAATGTCACCCGTGAGCGTATTCGCCAGATTGAGGCAAAGGCACTGCGTAAGTTGCGCCATCCCAGCCGTAGCAAGAAGCTCAAGGATTTTCTCATCTAAGAAGGAGGAATCTGTTCGATGTCCATTCGCCTCAACCGCAAGAAACTGCTGTGTATCAGTTTTTTTCTCTGCTGTGTGTTGCCTGCCTGCTTCGGTTGGTTTGCATACGAGGACACAAGCTGGCGCGGACTTTCCCTCTTGGAATTACCCCTCTTAGTGAGTACCACCTTATTCGGCTTCGCGCTGATGTTTGAGCGTCCGCGCTATCTCCTCCCCCTCGGCATTCTCTCGCATCTCCTGTTGCTCGGGTTTTTCTGCCACTGCTTTGTGGTGTTCCCTGTCACCGCAGGGCTTGCCACGGCGCACGACCTGTCGCTCAGTCTGGCACTGGCGCGCCCGCCCTTCTGGGTGGGTGTTGCGCTCCTGTTGGCGCATTTGACCCTGTTCACCACGACAGAGATTGCGGTGCAGAAGTTGGCACAGCAGTCGGCAACGCAGAAGCCCAAAAACGCGTAACAATAAGAAAGAGGGGTGTCGCACCGTGTGACACCCCTCTCTTTTGAAATTTTATCCAAATTGTATCAGATTTTGCTTGACGAACGCGAGAAACTGTGCTATCATATTCTTGTTCTTTCGAGATTCATATTGTTTTGCTAGTGTAGCTCAGCCGGTAGAGCAATTGATTCGTAATCAATAGGTCGCGTGTTCGAGTCACGTCACTAGCTCCAAGGCCACACCACCACGGTGTGGTCTTTTTTGTTTTAGAATAGAGAGTATTCGACAGAATCCAGTTGTAAATCTTGACAACAAAATTTGTGCTGTGTATAATCGGACTTGTGCGGAATGCACGACAACCAGCCATTGCAAAATTTTATACAAAGGAGAAAATGCTATGAAAAAACGGATACCTCTGGCAGGACAAATCTTTATCGCGCTGGTTTTGGCAATCGTTGTGGGTCTGTTGATGCAGTCACATGTGAGTATTGCTATTACCTACATCAAACCATTCGGTACTATCTTCCTAAATCTTCTAAAATTCATCATCTGCCCTATCGTCCTTTTGTCTATCATGTGCGGTATTTTGTCCATGAAAGACATCAAGAAGGTTGGCTCTATTGGTTGGAAAACACTGGTGTATTTTCTTTGTACCACAGCCCTCGCTATTGCCATCGGCTTATTCGTGGCTTCCCTGACAAAAGGGTGGTTCCCCAGTCTGGCAGAAGTGGAAGTTACAGGTGGCGTTACCAATGTCAACACAGCCTCGGTTTCTCTGATGGACACGCTGGTGAATATGTTCCCCTCCAACTTTATCGCCCCATTCCTCAATGCTGAAATGCTACAAGTCATTGTCATCGCCCTGCTCCTCGGCTTCTCTATCGTGCTGTTGGGTGAGCGCGCCACCCCCGTTTCTCAGGGCGTTGAGATTCTCAACGATGTGTTTGTCAAGGCGATGGACATGATTTTGAAGCTCTCCCCCATCGGTGTGTTCTGTCTGCTGTGTCCCGTTGTGGCAGAAAACGGTGCGGAGATTGTCGGCTCTCTCGCAAAGGTTCTGGCAGCGGCTTACCTCTGTTACATCTTACAATGTCTGTTGGTCTACTGCACCACCGTCCATGTCATGGGCGGTATTACAGCGATTGACTTCCTCAAGGGCATGGCTCCCGCTATGATTTTCGCGTTCTCCAGTGCCTCCTCCGTGGGTACACTGCCCATCAACACGGAATGTTGTGAGAAGATGGGTGCAAACAAAGAAGTGACCGCCTTTGTATTACCGCTGGGTGCAACCATCAACATGGGCGGTACGGCTATCTATCAGGGTGTCTGTGCTGTGTTCATCGCAACCTGTTATGGCATTGACCTCTCTCTGGGCGATATGGCTAAGATTGTTGTGACTGGCACGCTAGCTGCCGTCGGTACCGCTGGTGTCCCCGGTGCGGGCCCTGTCATGTTGGCAATGGTTCTACAGTCCGTTGGTCTGCCCGTCGATGGTGTTGCGCTAGTTATGGGCGTTGACCGTATTTTCGATATGGGTCGAACGGTGCTGAATATCACTGGCGATGCCGCCTGTTCCGTCATCGTGTCCAATCTGGAGCGCAAAAAGGAATCCCGTAAGCTCGGCAAGGCATAATCTGCTAACAAGGCCACCCCTTTGCGGTGTGGTCTTTTTTTGCGTTCTGTTCTCGTTTTTTGAGAGTTCTCTCGCAGTTTGCGAACTGTACAGCGCAGTTTCCCCGTGGTATGATGCTATCAGAAGCTTCTAATACGACTTTATCGGGAGTAATCAACATGAACAGTGAACATTTTTCTCATAATCTTCGCCGTTTGCGCCTCGCCAAAGGCTTGACACAGGAACAGCTTGCCGCCTTGTTGGGGGTCAGTATTCAAAGCGTTTCTCGTTGGGAGTGTGGCAATACGCTCCCCGATGTGATGCTTCTACCCGAAATCGCACACCTGTACGGTGTGACGGTGGACGACCTGTATCGTGAGGAAGCGACCGCCTATGCAAACTACGCACAGCGTCTGGTATCCGTATATGAAGCGACAGGTCGTTCGGAGGATTTTCTCGCCGCCGAGCAGGAATTTCTCCGTATGCCCCACGACAGACTGAGCGCAGATGACCTTCGCTCCTGGGGCGTTCTCTACCACTACATGCTACAATATGCCGCAACACAGGCACAGACCAAGCTGACACAGGCGATGGAACATCTGGACGCAAGCGAAGATATCTACTGCTCCGCGGCACTGCAACACCTTGCCGTGCTGTGCGATATAGGAAAAGGGCACGAAGCAGTTGCACACTATGACCAGTTGCTCGCGGAACACCCTGCCAACGCGCGTTACTGGCTTCTGTGTGCCACCGCACACCATTCCATTGCAGATAACGAGCGTGCGTTCCAGATTGCACGCGATGGGATTGCACACTTCCCAGACAAGGCCATTCTATACTGTTGTGCAGGCGATATCGCACACACATTGAAGCAGTACGACGATGCGTTTTCTTACTGGCGCAAGGCACTGGAGCTTGACCCCGATTTGCACGCCGCCGCCTATGCGATGGGGTTCTGTTACGAGGAATTGGGACAGCTCGACAAAGCATATCAGGTTTGGTGTGACATTACCAAAGAGCTTGACCGCCGTGGTCTGAACATCGAACGGAAATATACTGCCGAACTTGCGGAAAACTGCCGCAAACGGATGAAATAACCCTGTATAAGTTGCCGTCACCTTCTGGTGGCGGCAGTTTTATTCCCCCCATCCTCCACAAAGCTCCTTACCATACCCACGGCGCGATACATAGGAGCGTGAGATACCATACGCGGCGGCAAGTTCGCGCTGTGTGCGTGGCTTGTTGCCGTCTAACCCATACCGTCGGCGAATAATATCCGCCTCGCGCTCACTCAAACATTCTTCCACCAACGCGCGCACCCGAATCTGACTTTCACGCTCCTCCAAGTCATCGAGCATCGTGTCCTCTACCCCAACGATATCCATCAAAAATAAGCTGTTGCCCTCTTTGTCAGTTTCCAGTGTGTCCGACAGCGATACCTCCCCCTGTAGCTTCTTCTGACTCCGAAAAAACATGAGGATTTCATTCTCAATACACCGCGCGGCATAAGTCGCCAGACGCACATTTTTATCGGCACGGTAACTGGAGATGCCCTTAATCAGCCCGATGGTTCCAATCGAAATGAGGTCGTCTTGGTCCACACTCGGATTGTAATACTTCTTGATGATGTGTGCCACGAGGCGCATATTGTGTTCCACTAACTTATTCCGCGCCTCAATATCCCCTTGGGCAAAGCGTTGTAGATATTCCTGCTCCTCCTCCGCACGCAGTGGCCGTGGAAATGACCCACTATTCCCTGCTAAGTGTAAGGAAAAAAATAAACTGCTCCGTAGTAGCAACATAACTGTTGACAGCATAGAAACCCCTCCTTCGCTCCACCCTATGTAAAGCAGGAATGTCCCTATGCTGTCAAGTCGGTATCTTGCAACGGAACGGTTTTCTGAAAAAGCAGAAACTTCATTGGATTGCGTAAAATCGTTGCGGTATCCTCTACCCTTTTGCCATCATCTATGCTATCATGTACTTCAGCAATCGGAAGCACAAGGATAGGAGGGTGATTTTGTATGCGAACGAAACAGGTTATCGTTCTGCCGTATGATAGCGCATGGAAATCCGCATTTGAAGACATCAGGAAAGAAATCGAAGACGCTATTGGCGATTTGATGATTGGCATAGAGCATATCGGAAGCACTGCGGTGGAAGGACTGTCTGCGAAACCTTGTATTGATATTGATGTCATTATCAAAGATTACACGGTATTGGATGCGGTTGTTCGCAAGTTAGCAACCATTGGCTATCTCCACGAGGGCAATCTTGGCATCCCAGATAGAGAGGCGTTCCAATATGCCAATAAACCACATTTACAGACGCATCACTTGTATGTGTGCCCACAGGATTCTGCGGAGTTACATCGCCATATCACATTTCGAGATTTTTTGAGAACTCATGCGGAAGCAGTGCAGAAGTATAGCCTAGTAAAGGAAACCGCCGCCCGCTTGTTCCCAGACGATATTGACCAATACATCGCATACAAATCCCCCTGTATTGCAGAACTGTATCGGCTGTGCGGATTAGACTAACGGATGCACCTGCTCGAAGCAGGCAATCATCTGCGCATTCACCTGCATATCCACATGGAAATGCCCAAAGTACCACTTTCGGAATGTCACCTCGTGGTAGACCCAGTCCAAGACTTCCTTTCCGTATCGCTCGTTTGTATGACTGCCATCATGTTCCGAATCATCTCCTCGTCCTTCAGGCGAAACTGGATTTCTACACGGCGAGAAGCCGCAGGGTCTTCTCTCCCGTTGACGGTGATTAGTTCGCTTTCCGACCGCCCGTTAATCGTCGCAACAGCCAAAGGCTCTGCCATCCCCTATGACCAGGAATGAGCAGAGCCATTTTATGATACCTTATCACAAAAAAGTTGTTAAAAGCAAACCATTGACAGCATAGAAATATTCCCTTTTCGCTCCACCCTATGTGGCGCAGGAATGTCCCTATGCTGTCATTTATGCTTCCTTAACGGAACAGCCTTCTTAAATAGTAATCCGACAAAAGTTCAAATACGGGGAATGCGAAGTCATAGAACAGGAAGGTCAAATTCCCCATCGTGAGGAGCAACACTGCCATCCATACTTCCATCGCCTCTGGGACAAAGAAGGTCAGTATGACAGCCTCCAGTGCCACGATAATCGCATTAAACGCGAGCAATTTGAGGACAAACCGTGGGAGTTTGGGGAGCGTTTGCAATTTGGGACGCACTATGGGATACCAGCCAAACAGGAACGCAAACATCAGATTCTGTTCGATATTCGGCACCAGCATCGCACACAGCAGACTGATGACAATCCAGAGTATTGTCTGATATTTCACGCCGTAGTGCTTTCCGATAGGCAGTAAGCACCACCCCACAAACATGGGTGCTACATAAGTTCCCAGTCCCAGCACCGACCCCAACAGCATGAGTACCACGCCCACAGCTGCGGTCATCGCACAAATCGCTACGCGTCGGGATTGCTGTTTCATATCCGATTAGGCTTCGACAAATGCCTTCAGCTTCTCAGTGTCCAGTCCCTCACAGGACAGCAGGAACGGAGCCAGTTCCTTGGCGATGGTCAGCACACCGCCCTCGGTATCAGACTCGATGTTCAGGGGCATCAAGGGGTCGTGCAAACTCATACGCAACAGGAACCAGCCGTTGCCGTGGTCGGCATCCAAATTGACACGCATACCCTCATAGTTGTTGGGGGCAATCTCCCAGCCGTTCTGCTGTTTGGCATAGGCTTCGAGCTGTTCCAGCACGGACTGGCCGTAGGTCTTGAAGTCCTCGGGAATGATATTCAGGCGAATTTCCTTGCTCTCCACAGGCTCTGCCAAGTCAGCAATCAGGGAGTCCAAGGTGTAGCCCTCCTTCTTGCCACGCGCCAACTCAATGAGCAACTTTGTGACCAGATAAGCACCGTCATCCAAGAAATAATTCTCCTGCAACGCACCGTGGCCAGAGGTTTCCATTGCCAACTGGCTGTCCTGTCCCAACTGGTTCAGACGGATGGACTCGTTGATGACATTGCGATAGCCACGCTTAAAGCGGTGGTGGATACCGCCACGGCGTGCAATAAATGCCGCCAAGCCCGTGGAGGTGATGGAGTCGGTCACGATGGTCGTACCAGGGTGCTCGCGCAACAGGATAGCCGCCAACATCGCAATGATACGGTTGCGGTTCAACTCCGTACCGTCGGACAGCACCGCGCCAGCGCGGTCGACATCGGTATCAAAGATAATACCAAAATCGGCTTTGGTCTGGGCAACAGCGGACTTGATGGCCTCCATCGCTGTCGCATCTTCGGGGTTGGGGATGTGGTTGGGGAAAGAACCATCAGGCTCCAAGAACTGACTGCCTGTGGTATCAGCACCCAGCGGTTGCAACACCTTATCCGCATAGAAACCACCTGCGCCGTTGCCAGCGTCCACAATAATCTTAAATCCCTCCAGAGGACGCGCCTCCCCTGTTGCAGAACGCACCTTGTCGACCAAAATGGCGGCATAGTCGTCCATAAAGGCACCTGTCTGCACGGTAGCAGGCAACAGACCCGTGACTTCCTCGCCAGCGGCATAGGTCAAAATGGCGGCGATGTCCTGCTTCTCCAGACCACCATCCTTGGTAAAGAACTTAAAGCCATTGCGGTTAAAGGGCAGATGGCTTGCGGTAATCATCACTGCGCCGTCATACGGCACATCGCCCGTGACGGTACTCATAAACATGGCAGGGGTAGAAGCCATGCCAATATCCGTCACCGCAATCCCCTGCTCGCTCATGGCATGGCACAGCCAATCTGCCAGCTGGGCACCAGACAGACGAGAATCACGGCCAACGGATACGCGCAGAGTATCCTTGCCCATACGGTCACGCAACCACAGGGCAAAGCCACGACCGATATTGTGGCAAACTTCCTCGGTCAGATTGACCGCTTGTCCCTCGACACCCTCCAGAGCCACTCCGCGGATATCGCTTCCATTTTGCAGTTTCTTATAATCCATAATGACACTCCTCTTATACCATATGAAATAAATGGTACTATGCTAACGGGATTATATCATCAAAATCATAGAAACACAAGATTCCAAGAAAGGGTTATTTTTATATATTCTGCAATGATGCGATACGCATGATATTCCGTGCAATCTGCTCGATAACCTCTATAAACATTTCATCACTTTGCCCCGTTGGGTCTGGCAATCCCCAGTTATCATCAAAGGTTCTGCCGATATAGGGGCAACCCACATCACAACCCATGGAAATAGCAGTATCAGGAGTAGGAATTTCATCAATGGTCTTACTGTATTGGGTTTGCTCCATGTCGATGCCATACCGTTCTTTCATCAGTCTTACTGCATCTGGATTGATTTGTGGCTTGGTTTCTGTTCCTGCTGAATAAAAATCAAACCTATCTCCTGCAAGGTGTTTCCCGAGTGCTTCTGCGATTTGACTTCTGCAAGAGTTGTGAACGCAGAGGAAAGCAATCTTTTTCTTACTGCTCATATCAACCCCCGAACTTCTTGAACAATTTTTCGACATCCGCAGTCTTCAACACCTTGCCCATTGAAACAACCTTTTCATTCACTACAAGGGCAGGCATACTCATAATCCCATATTCCATGACCTTTGCCATATCGGTAATATACGCAACCTCTACGGACAACCCCATGTTTTTAACTGCTTCTTTTGCATACTCGTACTGCTGATGGCAGGATGCACATCCTGCACCCAATACCTTGATGCAACAGATGCCCTTTACTGCTTCTCCACAGCAGTCGTTTGCAATCTCCTCAACCTGACTTGCAGGGCAAGCAGAGTTGCAAGCACAGGCAGAAGCCTTTGTTTTTTCTTTCTTCTTGCCAAAATTGAAAAGTGCCATAATAATACCTCCAAATAATATCACACTATAGAATCATGGGCTGAATTAGGTTGAAGAAGTAACCCACAAGAATAATGCCCATCGTACAGATGACAACAAAAATCCCGAGCAGTTTCGGTTTTACTGCTTTGCGGAGCATAATCAGAGACGGCAAGGACAGAGTCGTAACACCCATCATAAAGGACAGCACGACACCAAGTAATGCGCCTTTTGCAAGTAGTGCTTCTGCAATCGGAATGGTTCCAAAGATATCCGCATACATCGGAACCCCTGCAACCGTGGCAAGGACAACACCAAGGGGGTTATCGTCGCCAAGCACTTTGACGACAAAATCTTCGGGAATCCAGTTGTGAATGATGGCACCAATACCAACACCAACAAGCACATAGGGCGCAACCTTTTGCGCAGTGGAAATAACCTGTTCACAAGCATATTTCATGCGGTCTTTGAAATGCAGTTCTTCCTGTGGTACATCAAGCGAATGACCGTTGCGAATATATTCCTCCACTTGATTTTCAAGGTGTAACTTCTCAATCATCGTGCCACCAGTAACGGCGATAATCAACCCAAGCAGTACATAGATAACCGCGACTTTCCATCCGAAGATACTCATTAAGAGAACAAGACTGCCCAAGTCAACCATCGGGGAAGAAATGAGAAACGAGAATGTTACACCGAGAGGAAGTCCTGCACTTGTAAACCCAATAAACAGAGGAATGGATGAACAGGAACAAAATGGTGTTACTGTTCCAAGTAGAGCGGCAACCATATTTGCCCCTATTCCGTGGAATCTGCCAAGAATCTTCTTTGTTCTCTCCGGCGGAAAGTAACTTTGGATATACGAGATAATCAAAATCAGTACACCAAGCAGCACCATAATCTTGATGGTGTCATAAATAAAGAATTGAACACTTCCACCAATGCGACCTGTGGTATCCAGACCACAAGTATTCAAAATTGTACCAACGAACCGATTCAGCCAGTTCATACCCAAGATTTCATTTTGAAAGAAATACCATACTGTTTTTAATGTTTCCATGCAGAACCCCCTATTACATCGTTATATTCAAATATATCTATATATAGACCTTAAAGGAAGTCGTGCGGAAAAGCATTTAACTTGCCCTTACTTTTCACAACACGACTCGTTATCACATCTGCCATCAATAGATGTCAGTTCCTTTAAGCAATCCAGCGCGACTTTTCCCCCCTCTGCTGAAATAGAGTAGTGCATCCACTTGCCTTCTTTGCGACCAACCACGATACCAGAATCACAGAGAATTTTCATGTGGTGGGATAAGGTGGGCTGTGTGACCTCGATTTCCTCGAGCAGTTTACAAGCACACTTCTCGCCAGTTCGCAGGAGTTTCACAATGCGGATACGGTTTTCGTCACAGAATGCTTTGAAAATCATTGCTGTTCTTTTTTCGTCCATCCCCAACCTCCTATAGATATTTATCTATGCATTATTATATACCAAACATAGATGTTTGTCAATATGTTTTTGCAGAAACGGCATCAACATATTAAAAATTATATTAATATGTAAGCAAAATCCAAATTGTCGAACCAATACTATTTTCTAAACGCCCTTTGCTGGTACGGCAGCGTGGTTTTTTAGGCGAAATTTGTCCTTTTTTATATTTTACAGATGTGCTGTATAGACTATAAGGTTGGTAGCACGAGGTGATGGAGATGCGCTGAACAAATGACATAAACTCACCGACAAACACGACGATCAAAAAACTAAGATCCGCCGGGCAGTGAGAGCTGCTCGGCGGATTGATGCGCAGGGGTGTATTTTTACTTTAGCTCTTGGGAAAGGCGCAGGCCGAGTTTGATGCCGGTGATGAAGCCGGAGAGTTCGTGTTCACGGCAGAGGGCGCAAACGGGATAGAGGATGGTATCCATTTCGTCTAAGGTTTTGCCGTTCATGGTTCGGTAGAGGGATTTATAGGCGGCCTTGATTTGGGCGGTGTCCGTGTTGTTGCATTCGGTGTAGGCTACGGAGAGAAGGGACAGAAGGTCGTCGCCGTTGCCGAAGTTGGGCTGTTCGGACATGGTCAGATCGGTTAGGGCCTTGATGTATTGCTCCATCATGTGTAGATCACCTCCGTGAGGACGATTTCTTCAGCGGTGTGACGGATGGAGTTCATGGATCTGACCCATTCCATTTGATTTTGGGATTTGAGATCTGCGGTGATGCCTTGGCTATTTGCAAGCTGCTTAATCAGACGGTCAAACATTGCCTGTGCGGTACGGTCGATCTCTGCAAGGTAGCTATTGAGAGTGCCGTTGTTGAGAAATTCACGGTATATGGTGGGACTGTTCTTGCGGAGATAGGTCAGGTGCCGTGTGCCCCAAGTGCCGAGGTGGCGAGGCTCAGTATTTACTACCTGAGAGGGAGAAGGATTGCTATTGGGAATGGATGTTGGATCATCCGATCGCATGCAAGGAAGGTAGTAATCTCCTACCAGCTCATACCACCAGCCGTTGGTCTTGTCGTAGA
>JAZOVU010000011.1:0-57275 GCA_045658885.1 Candidatus Pelethomonas sp.
ATGAAGGACTTCGCCTGCTGGCGTAGCCTACATATGGTAGGGCGGGATACGCCCAAACCTATACGCTCGGGGACACCGTGTAAGACCTCGCTAGTGCAGGCTGTGGTGGTTGAGCCGAGAATCCCCAGGCTTTAGCCGTGGGGAGTGTCAAAACTCTTGACTATATTCTATTGAAAATTTTAGGAAATTGAATAAACAGGATTAGACAAAACCAGCACAAAATGATACAATGTTGCTCGACGAGGATGCTTTTTTTATGCTGGTCCGGTTACATGGAGCGGTTCGGAGGTGGCTTATGTACTTAAATTTCGGATATCTGACGGAGTCCAGAGTGCCTGTGAAGGACAAATCGGCACCGCTGATCGTTACAAGCTGCGGAACCTACAGACTCCAGACAATGGAACGCCTGCCCACCAGACGTCCAAGAGGCCGTCTGGATTATCAGCTTCTTTATGTTGCCTCCGGAAAAACACACTTTATGATCAATGGCGAGGATCGGGAGGTAACAGCGGGACATATGGTGCTGTATCTCCCCCGGCAGGAGCAGAACTATGTGTACTACGGAAAGGACAAACCGGAGGTCTATTGGATTCACTTTACTGGAGGCGATGTGAAAAATATTCTCCGGCACTATGAGCTTCCTCTGGATGAAAATGTTTTCTACTGCGGCGTGTCCTCGGTGTACGCATATTTGTTCAAGGAAATGATTCAGGAGCTTCAGACAAAGAAGGTAGGCTTTCAGGAACTGCTGACCATGTACCTGCGTCAGGTGTTCCTTCTGGCACAACGATCCCGGATGGAGCAAAAGCCAGCCATCAACTCTTACCTCCATGAGGAGATGGAGAACGCGAGAAGATACTTCAATGAGCACTATAACGAAGCAATCAGCATTGAGGAATTTGCGCTGTCCCGCAGCATGAGTGTCAGCTGGTTTTTAAGAAATTTCAAGCAGGTCACAGGAATGTCGCCTATGCACTACATTCTGATGAACCGCATCAATAACGCGACCAGTCTTCTGGAAACGACGGATTATAACATCGCCGAGATCTCCGCAATCGTTGGGTATGAGAATCCCATGTATTTCAGCCGCCTGTTCAAAAAGCAGAAAGGAGTCTCTCCCACTGACTACAGAAAGCTCCTGCATGACCATTCCGTTGAGATACCGTAAACAGACAAGCCTGCCTTGCTGCATAGTGCCGCAAACAAAGGGGCAATATCACTACAAAACACAGCCGTTGAGGGACGAAAACTACTGTTTGTCCCTTAACGGCTGTTCTATATTTCTGTGGTCCTGTTTACCGATTCAAATCTTCGTGTACAGGCTGCAAATGTGAACATTCTATTATCTTTTTGATGAGGCACTTGACTTTTGGGAAGAATGGACTATAGTGATGGTGAAAAAATTAGCACTCTCAAAGCGAGAGTGCTAAAAAAGAAAGAAGGATGGCTATATGACGTTCAACAACTATACCCAGAAGTCTCTGGAAGCTGTCCAGAGTGCGCAGAACATTGCTGTGCAGCACTCCAATCAGCAACTGGAGCAGATCCATCTGCTGCTTGCTCTTTTACAGCAGGAACGAGGATTGACACCGCAGCTGTTGCAAAAAACGGGCGTGAACACAGAAAGTCTGGAAGCCGCTGCCAAAACGGAACTGCAAAAGCTGCCTGCCGTTACCGTCAGCCGGGAGGCAGACCGGTTTTATATCAGCCCTGATGTAGATGCGACCTTTCGTTCCGCTGAGCAGCAGGCTCAGCACATGAAGGATGACTTTGTTTCCGTGGAGCACCTGCTGCTGGCATTGATTGAAACGGCAAAAGGCAGTGTAAAGAACCTTTTTGAAACGTATCGTATTACCGGCGAAGAAGCATTAAAGGCACTGCAAAGCATTCGTGGCAGCCAGCGTGTGACCACAGATAATCCGGAAAGCACCTACGATGCACTGGAAAAATACGGCACAGACCTTGTTAAACGGGCGCGGGAACAGAAGCAGGACCCGGTCATCGGCAGAGATGAGGAAATCCGAAATGTGATTCGGATCTTGTCCCGTAAGACGAAGAATAACCCTGTGTTGATCGGCGAGCCTGGTGTGGGCAAAACCGCAATCGCCGAAGGTCTTGCTCAAAGAATCGTGAAGAGAGATGTACCGAAGAGTCTGCAAGACAAGATAATCTTTTCGCTGGATATGGGCGCATTGATCGCTGGCGCCAAGTACCGTGGCGAATTTGAAGAACGGTTGAAAGCGGTTCTTAGTGAAGTGAAGCAGTCTGATGGAAGAATCATTTTGTTCATCGACGAGCTGCATACCATCGTTGGGGCAGGAAAAACCGATGGAAGTATGGATGCGGGTAATCTCCTGAAGCCTATGCTGGCTCGTGGCGAGCTGCACTGCATCGGTGCAACCACCTTGGACGAATACCGACAGTATATTGAAAAAGATCCTGCTCTGGAGCGGAGATTCCAGCCGGTACAGGTGGAGGAGCCTACCGTGGAGGAAACCATCTCTATTTTGCGTGGTCTGAAGGAGCGCTACGAAGTGTTCCATGGTGTGAAAATTGCTGACGCGGCCATCATCGCCGCCGCTACTCTTTCCCACCGCTATATCACAGATCGTTTCCTTCCGGATAAGGCAATCGATCTGGTGGATGAAGCATGTGCGCAGATCCGTACGGAAATGGATTCTTCACCTGCGGAATTGGATGCGGTATCCCGAAAAATCATCCAGATGGAAATTGAGGAAGCAGCGCTGAAAAAAGAGGATGACGGGCTTTCCCAAGCACGCCTTGCGCAGCTGCAAAAGGAACTGGCAGAGGAACGGGACAGCTATAACGCTCTGAAAGCCCAATGGGAAAATGAAAAGAATGCCATTAACCGCGTTCAGCAGCTGCGCGAGCAGATGGAAGAGCTGCGGCGTCAGATTGATAGCGCCGAACGTGACCATGATCTTGAAAAAGCGGCCCGTCTGAAATACGGAGAGCTGCCCCAAGCGGAAAAGGCTTTGCAGGAAGAAGAAAGCAATGCCCATCAGCGAAAGGACACCACTATGCTGCGGGATCGGGTGACGGAGGAGGAAATTGCCCGGATCGTGGAGCGGTGGACGGGAATCCCGGTGGCACGGCTGGTACAAAGCGAGCGCGACAAGCTGCTGACGCTTGACGAAACTCTGCACAAGAGAGTGATCGGTCAGGAAGAAGCGGTGCAGGCTGTTGCCGAGGCCATCCAGAGAAGCCGTGCCGGTATTCAGGATCCCAACCGCCCGATTGGATCGTTTTTGTTCCTCGGCCCTACCGGCGTTGGTAAAACGGAACTGGCAAAAGCCCTTGCGCAGGCTCTGTTCGATGATGAGCAGAATATGGTGCGTATTGATATGTCGGAGTATATGGAAAAATACTCCGTGTCCCGACTGATCGGTGCGCCTCCCGGCTATGTGGGTTATGACGAAGGCGGTCAACTGACAGAAGCAGTGCGCCGTAAGCCCTATTCGGTGGTGCTGTTCGACGAAGTGGAAAAGGCGCACCCGGATGTGTTCAACGTACTGCTGCAGGTGCTGGATGATGGCCGTATCACCGATTCCCAGGGTAGGACGGTTGATTTCAAGAACACCATCATCATCCTTACTTCCAACCTTGGGTCTGAATACCTGCTTGGCGGTATTGGCGCTGATGGCAGTCTCGACGAGGCAGCCAGGGCGCAGGTCCACGCTCTGCTGCGGCATTCCTTCCGCCCGGAGTTTCTGAACCGACTGGATGAGATCGTGTTCTACAAGCCTCTGAGCAAGGAAGATGTGACCAGAATTATTGATCTCCTGATCGACAAGTTGAATGAACGCCTTGCCTCCCAGCAAATCCGTGTGGAATTGACACTGAAGGCCAAAGAATTTATCGTAGACGAGTCTTACGATCCGGAGTTTGGCGCCCGCCCCCTGCGCCGGTATGTACAGCACACGGTGGAAACAATGCTCAGTCGTAGACTGCTGCAAGGCAATATTCTCCCCGGCGATACCGTTACCGTGGACGAATCGCAGGGACAGCTGATACTGTGCGGCACACTGTTCTAATCGCACCGAATCGGTAAGACCAACGCAATCTGACAGTAAAGAAGCCGCCTCGTTGAACGAGGTGGCTTCTTTGTCGAGAGAGGGAAAACAATCAACGGAATGACATTGACAGAGGCAGGTTATCTGTTTTCTCTTTGGAATATATACATTTTGAGCGAGATTATGGACGAAACTATCCACCTTTCTCCTGCGCCTTGACAGTAGAAAATATTCGTGTCATCATGTCCTCGAAATAAAAGAATTTCTCTTTCGTTGAGTACATTTTCGGTAAACGAGGAAAGGAGATCATTTATGAGCCATAGAATCGAAGCATTGGAATACTACCAGCAGGCGTTGAAGATGGGACGCAAAGCCCATCGGCAGGCGGTGCAGCAGGGACAGTATCCCTTTCTGCAAATTCTGGATGAAATACTTGCCGATCACATGATTGCCGGAGAAACGGATCTCGGAACGATGGAAATCCCGATGGACAAAATTGTCGGTACAAAAACACGTGGTCGGACCAATGCGTTTGCCTCTAACTTTATGCCTCTCCTGCCGGAGAACAGTGAGTTTGGGATGAAGTGGTGCGCCCTGTGCGACGCCCATCTGAGCGACGAAGGAATTCGCGATCCTATCGTGTGCTACGAGTATCTGGGGCGGTTTTATGTGCAGGAGGGCAACAAGCGGGTCAGCGTTCTGAAATTCTTCGGTGCTCCCACGATTACAGGTACGGTTTACCGCATCCTGCCCAATGATTGCACTTCGCCGGAGGTTCAGGCGTACCGCGAATTTCTAACCTATTATCCTCTCACAAAGCTCTATCAGGTTTCTTTTTCGCAGTTAGGTAGCTTCCCAAAGCTGCAGGCAGCGCTGGGCTACGAGGCGGACCATGTCTGGACAGAGGATGAACGCAGGAATTTCCTGTCCGGATTCTTCTTCTTTGAGCGTGCCTTTCAAAAGCTGGGGGGCGATTCCGTAAGAGCTACCGCCGCTGACGCACTGCTTGAGTGGCTAAAGGTTTATCCGTACGACAATCTTAGAAAGCTGTCCAAACATGATCTTGTAAAAAGTCTGCAAGCGATATGGTCGGATATTCGTGCAATTGGCCGCGAGGATGTTATTGAAGTTGCTACCGAAATCGACGGCGGCGATGAAAAGACATTCTGGAACCGCCGGACCCTTTCAATGATGCCATCCTATCTGAACATAGCGTTTATCCACGAACTGGAGCCGGAAAACAGCAATTGGGTCCGAGCTCACGAAGTGGGAAGACTGCATTTGAAACAGGTAATGGGCGATCAGGTCATTGTGCAGCGCTTCGCAGGTGTTGGCTGCGGTGCCGAAGCGGAAAAAGCAATGGAAACTGCGATCAAAAATGGCGCTGAAGTGATTTTTGCCACTACCGCCTCCTTGATTGGCGTATGCCGCAGGATCGCCGCCCGCTTCCCAGACACCAAAATACTGAACTGTTCCATCTCCATGCCCTATACCGATGTTCGCACCTATTACAGCCGGATCTATGAGGGAAAGTTCATCTCCGGCGCGGTGGCAGGTGCCATCAGTAAGAACGATGTGATTGGGTATATTGCCAGCTACCCGATTTTTGGAGTGCCTGCTGGTATCAATGCCTTTGCTTTGGGCGCACAGCTTACAAACCCCAACGCCAGAATTGAACTGAAATGGGACTGTGTTCCGGGAGATCACCTGGATGAGCTTGTAAAGCGTGGTGTTGACATTGTTTCCACGCTGGACATTCCTTTGCCCGGTTGGAATGAAGGCCAGTGGGGTACTTTCCGTGTGAGGCCTGATGGTTCCACGGATTTGATCTCATCTCCCTATTGGGATTGGGGCGCATTTTATGTCCAGCTTGCGCGGAGTATTCTGAACGGCGAATGGGGGACATCTTTCTTTGGAAAGAAGGAGACTCGCGCTGTGAATTATTGGTGGGGAATGGCAAACGGCGTGATCGGTGTTGAATGGACGGATGCCATGCCCGATGGAACAAAAGCACTTACTGAACTCCTCAAGCGCGGCATTGTGGACGGAACCATTGATCCCTTCCGCAGGAAAATTGTCTCTCAGGACGGCGTTGTTCGCAACGATGGAAGCAATGCGTTTTCGCCGGAAACAATCCTTCACATGGATTGGTTGTGCGACAATGTCAACGGCGCGATCCCTGCCTACGGCGAACTGACCGAAAGAGGACAGTCCATCGTCCGGTTGCAGGGGATCTACCGCGATCAGATCCCGCCGCAGAAGGAGGGGGTTATTCTGTGAAGCTGTTGCTGCTGGGCGACAAAGAAAGCAGCTACCTGTGGGACTATTACCGTCCCGGTATGCTCTCTGATTACAACTTGATTCTGTCCGCAGGCGACTTGAAGGCGGACTACCTGTCCTTCATCGTGACAATGGCACGGGCGCCGGTTCTGTATGTCCATGGAAACCATGATGGATCCTATGACAGATATCCCCCGGAGGGCTGTGACTGCATTGAGGATACGATCATCAACTATCGGGGACTTAAAATTCTTGGGCTCGGGGGAAGCTATCTCTATAACGGTGGACCGCACCAGTATACCGAGCGGCAAATGGCGCGGCGGATCCGCAAGCTGTATTGGAAGATCCGGCGTGCCGGTGGGATAGACATTGTGCTCACTCACGCCCCTGCGGCTGGCTATGGAGATGCGGAAGACACCGCACACCGGGGCTTCCAGTGTTTTACTCAACTCATTGATAAGTATCATCCAAAATATTTCATTCACAGTCATGTGCATCTCAACTATGGACATAACATTCCGCGAGAGCTGGAGCGAAACGGGACCAAAATCATTAACGCATATGAGCGATTTGAACTGGAAATATAGGAATAACTCAGCCGGATGACCTTGTCATAAGGCGGAAAGGATTGCTTATGCATCAGAATCAATCATTCGCGCAGGAGACTCGGAGGATTCATATTGCTGAGCTGCCAAAGCCTGGAGTTTCGCACGGTCAACCCTTTGCGCCGGGAACCGGCGGCAGTCAGAATTTCAGAATTCCCGCTATCGTAACGCTAAAAAACGGTACACTGGTCGCCGCATGCGATGCCCGTTGGGATCACGACGGTGATGGTGCAGGGATCGACACTATCGTCAGCACATCAAAGGACGGTGGTGAGAGCTGGCACTATCGATTCGCCAATTATCTGGGAGATAACGGAAATCAGTTCAATGATCTGTCTACCAGCTTCATGGATGGGGCGCTGGGAACAGATGGAGATACCCTCTATCTCGTGGTGGACCTTTTCCCTGCAGGATTTGCGCTGAACACCTCACGGTATCGCCCTGTGGCAGGTCGGAACGGTCTGGATGAGCATGGGAATCTGCGATTGAGACAGTTGCAAAATGATAGTGCCGTCATCGGCGAACCGGAATACGGCGAGGCTGCTGCTGCCGGAAACTACGATTATTACCTCAGCTTTGCCGATTACAGAATCTATGAGTATACCACCAGAAAAAGGATAGATGGATATACGGTAGATCCCTGGTTCAATATCACCTGCCCAGACGGGAAGATGACAAATCTATTTTTCGCAGATTCCCCTTATCAGCCCTATCCCACGAATTATCTCTATCTCACAACCTCCTCTGATGAGGGTAATACCTGGTCTGCGCCCCGTCTGCTGAATTTGAAGAGACCGGGGGAGCAGACACTGCTGGTAGGCCCCGGTAACGGTGTGTATCATGCCTCAAACAAACACATGATCTTCACAGCTTATGAGCATACATCGGGGTATGAACGGTGTTGCCTGATCTGGATGGATCGGGATGGCAACTGGCACCGCAGCGAAAACGCAACTGTGGATACATGGAGCAGCGAGGGAACAGCTGTCGTTCTCCCGGATGGAACCGTTCGTGTGTTTTACAGGGATGACAGCACAACTCTACGGTATACCGATTACAAATGGAATGGTACAGAATACATTCACGGAAGATATGTCGAGGTAGATACGGGTATTTCAAAAACAGCCTGCAATCAACTGTCAGCTATTCGATATTCTCTTCCAGTCAACAGAAAGGATGTTATTCTTCTTTCTACAGCTGATGGTGACGGCCGCAGTCGAAGCAACGGTACTATCTATCTGCTGACACTGGAAGATGATAACGCAGTGTCGCTTGTGAATTCTCGTCATATCACGATTGGCTACTATGCCTATTCTTGTTTAACGGAAATGGCGGATGGAGATTTGGCATTGCTGTATGAATGTGGCGATGCATCAATCGCATATCAGCCAATACTGATGTCGGAGTTTTTGTCGAAAAGATAATGGACTTCAAAATGAATACACAGATTATATCCTTGCTCGGTTTCTCAATGGTATTTTTCTCTCGCCTGAATGGCCTTGCTATAATTTTGGCATGTACGGTGGAAGATTTTCTGGAAAATCGTGCGTACTAACCCTGACTACTATTTGACTACTATTTCAGAGAATACAGAAAAAGCGTGGAGTCCTTGTGACGCAAGGGTTCCACGCATTTTGGACAATTTGCCTCGAAATTGTGCAATACCAACGAAACACTTGCAAATCAAGTGTTTTCTATTTTACGGCCTGATAACTCCGACTCCAAAGGCCGCTGGTTCGAATCCAGTCGGGCATACCATCTCACCCTCCGAACCGTCACAGGTTTTCGGAGGGATTTTCTTTTTCTGTGGGTCATTTGCGGGGAAATTGGATAGCTCTCAAAGAAAAATATGGGAAAATTGGCATTGTGTGATTGACAGTTTCTAAGTGATATGATACAGTAAACTGGAAAAATAAAAAAATGGAAGGTGAACTTATGAAGCATATTAAGACCATCGAAACCCGTAATCTGTGCGAGAGTGCAAAGAATGGCGGTTGTGGCGAGTGCCAGACCTCCTGCCAGTCCGCTTGCAAGACCAGCTGTGGTATTGCAAACCAGAAGTGCGAGAGCACCAAGGAGAGCAAGTAAGTTGCACATCTGAAATGCCGCCGATTTTGGCGGCATTTTTTTGTAAAGGAGAGAAGTATGATACATCAATATAAACTCGGTGGATTCAATATTGTACTGGATGTCTGCTCTGGTGCAGTTCATGTCGTGGACGAGATTGCCTACGATATCATTGCTATGTTTGAAGAAAATACGCAGGAAACCATATTGCGGGCACTGCAGGAGAAGTATCCACAGGTTACACAGGCAGAACTGGCGGAGTGTTACACACAGGTAGCGGGCTTGCAGGAAAGTGGCAAGCTGTTTTCCCCTGACACTTTTGAAACAGTGGCTGGCACTTTGAAAGAAAAAACGGCAGGTGTGGTTAAAGCACTGTGTCTACATATCGCCCATACCTGCAATCTGAACTGCTCCTACTGCTTTGCCAGTCAGGGAAAGTACCACGGCGAACGCGCCATTATGAGCTATGAGGTGGGCAAGCAGGCGTGGGATTTCCTGGTGGAACACTCTGGTACACGGCGGAACCTTGAGGTGGACTTCTTCGGCGGCGAACCCCTGATGAATTTTCAGGTGGTCAAAGATTTGGTTGCCTACGCGCGCAGTGTGGAGAAAGAGAAACATAAGAATTTCCGCTTTACCTTGACGACCAACGGTATGTTGGTGGATGACGATGTGATTGCATGGGCCAATCAGGAGTGTAGCAATGTGGTGCTAAGTCTGGATGGGCGCAAGGAGATTCACGACCGTTTCCGCGTGGACTACGCTGGTAATGGCAGTTGGGAGAAGATTGTGCCCAAGTTCCAGAAGTTCGTGGAGGCGCGTGGCGGCAAGGACTACTATATGCGTGGAACCTTTACCCATGCCAATCCCGATTTTTTGAAGGATATTCAGCAGATGTTGGACCTCGGTTTTACAGAGTTGAGCATGGAGCCTGTGGTTTGTGCCGCAGGGGACCCCTCCGAACTGACGGAGGAAGATTTGCCCATCGTGATGGAACAGTATGAAAAGCTGGCAGAGCTGATGTTGGCGTGCGATAAACAGGGCAAGCCGTTTACTTTCTACCACTATATGATTGATTTGACAGGGGGACCCTGCATCTACAAGCGTATCTCTGGCTGTGGCAGTGGTACGGAATATATGGCGGTGACACCGTGGGGCGACTTGTATCCCTGCCACCAGTTTGTCGGGGAGGAACGCTTCAAACTCGGCAACATCTGGGATGGTGTGACCAATCCAGAAGTGCAGAACGAATTTGCCTCCTGTAATGTGTATGCCCATCCTGAATGTCGGGATTGTTGGGCGCGGTTGTACTGCTCTGGTGGCTGTGCCGCCAATGCGTACCATGCGACAGGCTCTATCACGGGTGTATACGAGTACGGCTGTAAGCTGTTCCGCAAGCGCATGGAATGTGCCATCATGCTCGCTGTTGCCAAGGCACTGGACGAGTAACGATGGATACACCAATTTGTGACTTTGTCCGCCAGTATGTGGCGCGTGACGCGGTCAGACTGCATATGCCTGGCCATAAGGGAAATGCGGTCCTCGGTGTGGAGCATCTGGATATTACCGAGATTCACGGTGCTGACAGTCTGTATGAGGCTGAGGGAATTATTTTCCAAAGTGAGGAAAATGCCAGTCGTCTGTTTGGGTGTAAGACTTTCTTCTCCACAGAGGGGTCATCCCAATGTATTCGTGCTATGCTGTATCTGGCGATGCTGTATGCCAAGGAACAGGGACAAAAGCCCCTGATTGCGGCGGTGAGAAATGTACATAAAACCTTTTTAAGCGCGGTTGCGTTGCTGGATACCGAGGTACTGTGGCTCTATCCCAATAGAGAAGAATCCTATCTGACTGGCAATATCTCTCCAGCGGAGTGGGAAACTGTACTTTGTTCTGCGGAGCAGAAGCCAACCGCACTGTACTTGACCAGTCCCGATTATCTGGGCAATTTGGCTGATATTGCAGGAATTTCAGAGGTGTGCCGTCGGCATGGGGTTCTCCTGTTGGTGGATAATGCCCACGGTGCGTATTTGAAATTTTTAGAGCCGTCACAGCATCCTATAGATTTGGGGGCAGATATGTGCTGTGCCTCCGCACACAAGACGCTTCCTGTTTTGACAGGTGGTGCGTATCTCCATCTCTCCTCGGCGG
The DNA here is from genome assembly GCA_045658885.1 of Candidatus Pelethomonas sp. Classification (GTDB taxonomy): domain Bacteria; phylum Bacillota; class Clostridia; order Oscillospirales; family Oscillospiraceae; genus Pelethomonas. Next base: position 11,138 of record JAZOVU010000011.1, read on the forward strand.
TAGAACCGCTTTTGGCAGGGCAGGGAAAACACGCGTTGGCTCTGTTTGGTTCCACCAGTCCATCGTATTTGATTCTACAGTCCTTGGATGCCGCAAATGCGTATTTGTGTGGGTATAAGGAGAAACTCCGCGATTTTTTGCCACTGGTTGAAGCCTTGCAAGAAGACTTGCGGAATGGGGGCTACTGCCTGACAGGTCAGGAAGCATTGAAGATAACCATTTCTGCAAAAGCGTATGGCTATACGGGGATAGAGTTGGCGGATATCCTGTGGGCGCAGAACATTGTGTGTGAATTTGCAGACCCCGACTTTCTGGTGCTGATGTTGACTCCAGAAATTCGTGCGGCAGATATCCACCGACTGCGGGATATCCTGCTCGCGATACCAAGAAAAAAACCACTGTCACCACCTTGCCTTTCGATACAGGCAGGGGAAACCGTCCTCTCCATCCGAGAAGCGATGTTTTCGCCAAGCGAGAGGATTCCTGTATCAGAGAGCGGGGGAAGAATCTTGGCAACACCCTCGGTAGGATGTCCACCAGCAGTTCCCATTCTTGTCTGCGGTGAAAAAATTGACCGATGTGCCATTGAAAACTTTCGCTACTATGGTATCCATGCGGTAGCTGTCGTGAAAGAACAATCATCTTGAAATAAAAGAGCAGGAGGCCCGACCAAACGGACCTCCTGTTTTGATATGTGTGGGATTAAATCTGAACGCCAGCCTTGTTGAGAATGACGGGAACATTCTTCTCTGCGCCGATAGCCATGATATGCACACCACTGCACAGCTTCTTCTCATAAATCTCGCGAACCATGTCGGCTGCCATGTCGATACCGACCTGTGCAGGCAGACCCTTGACACCCTTCTCCTTGCCTTCCTCGGCGGCAGCGGCCAGACGGGCAATCATCTCCTCGGGCACATCAATGCCGGGGATGTTCTGGTTCATGTAGCGAGCCATACCAGCGGCCTTCAGGGGGATGATACCAGCCATGACATGCACCTTGATATTGGCCTTTTCAACCTCGTTCATAAAGGTTTCGAGAGCCTCGACGGTGAACAGACCCTGCGTCTGGACATACTTTGCACCAGCGTCAACCTTCTTCTTCAGCTTGTTAATCTGGAGGAAGATGGGCTCGTAGACGGGGGTGACGGATGCGCCTTTGTAGAACTTGGGCACGGAGGACAGGGCATTGCCACCACAGTCCAGACCAGTTTCCTCCATCTTGGTGAGCATCTTCAGAATACCCACGCTGTCCAAATCAAAGACAGGCTTGGAGTTCTTGCAGTCACCGACTGCACTGTGGTCGCCAGTCAGGGAGAGCATGGTGTCGATGCCAAAAGCGGCGGCGGACAGGAACTCGCCCATGATAGCCATACGGGAACGGTCACGACCAGTCATCTGCAGAATGGGCTCTACACCAGCCTGCTTCAGGGCGATGCACAGACCCATAGAGGATGCCTTCAGGCAGGCAGACTGCATATCGGTGACATTGACACCGTGGACGCAGTCCTTGAGTAGCTGGGCGGTTTCCAACTGCTCAGTGAAATCATAGCCCTTGGGGGGTGCCATTTCAGCGGTAACACCAAACTTACCGTTTTCCAGTGCCAGTTGCAACTTGCTCATTTCTTCACCTCCCTGGTATTGACGGACATGGGCCATACACGGGTGTCCTTGTCCTCGATGGTCTTTTCCAGCTTGCCGAGCAAGCCAATCTCGTTCATACGGTTGTAGATGGCAACCCATGCACAGTCGTTGTCAGCGCAGACTTCGCACTTGCCATTCTTCTGGCCACCGCAGGGACCGTTGACCAAGGACTTAGCGCACTGGGTAATGGGGCAGATACCGCCAGTTTCACCCAGCACACAGTCACCGCAGGTACGGCACTTCTCATGGAAGATACCGACGCGCTCAGTCTGACCAACAAACATGGTGTTGTTGGCAGGGTAGATGGGGAGCTTCACATTTTCAGCGACGGTCTGGCAACCAGAGCCGCAGGCCATAGAGATGATGGCTTCGGGACCAGCGGCGAGGGCACTCTTGATTTCCTTCTTGACCAGCATCTTATGGCAGCTCTCATCGGGCAGAACAATGCCGACGACCTCGATGCCATGCTCCTCAAGGTAGGCCTTCATCTCGTTGCACTCTTTTTCACCGCCGACACCGCAAGCGGTAGCACAGCTCTTACAGCCGACCAGGGCGACCTTCTTAACGCCACCCAGCATACCCATCAGTTCTTCGATGGGCTTCTTCTGAGAAACGATCATGTCGTTTCCTCCTATTTCTTTGTTATAGTAAGATGTCCAGAAGTGCCTCGTTGCACAGACCTGTAAAGAAGTCCGAAGCCTCGATGCCTTCCAGTGCTTTTTGATAGTTCTCCAAGACGGGGCGCAGACCGATGAAACGCTCTGCTAACAGTGCAGGGTCTTTCGCGGAGAAGAAATCTCCACGGAATACCGCCTGTTGGATACGCCCCTCTTTGATGTGGAAGCGACACTCCACCGTGCCACAGCCATCCACACGCTTTTTCCGCACCAAGTCGCACGGTGGAGAACCGCCGTAGTTCCACTCCCAAGTGCCATAGCGTTCATCGCGTAGCTTTTCGATTGCTGCGATATCATGCGCGGTCAACTTGTATTCTTCCATCGGCTGTCCCTCGAACAACTTCTCTAGCAGGAGTTTCTTGAACTCTGCGAGTGTAATGTTGTCGTCGAGGTGTTCGCTCACGGTAGTCATGCGACTACGCACGGATTTCACGCCCTTGGCGGCGACTTTTTCGGGGTCAGGGGTCAGTGCCAGACCAGCACGGCTCAAATCGGAGTCGAATAGAATCGTGCCGTGGTGCATGACGCGCCCTTCCTTGACATATTGGGCATTACCAGAGAATTTTCTGCCGTCGATGGTGATATCGTTACGGCCGTTCACCTCGGCATTTGCGCCCAGTGCGCGGATGGCCTGTGCCAGAGGGCGACAGAACATCGCAAGGTCGAGCTGGATACCAGAGGCAGAGTCCTGAATATAAGTAAAATTCAGATTACCCAAATCGTGGTACACGGCACCGCCGCCAGACAGACGGCGCACGACACGGATACCATGTTCACGGATATACGGCTCGTTAATCTCTGCCATCGTGTTCTGATGGCGGCCAACAATCACGGCATTGTCATTCTGCCAGAGAATGAAATAGTTGCGGTCGCGTGGGAGTACATCAAAGACATACTGCTCCATAGCCAGATTAAAAGCTGGGTCAGTGGTGGGGATATCAATAAAAGTCCATTGCATAGATAGATTCCTCATGGAAAGATAGAGAGAAAAACAGCGGGGGTCGCCGGAATATGGACGACTCCCGCTGCTATAGGGTCAATTAGAAAGTATAGCGCAGGATGGGGGTACGAGCAGCACGAACCTCATCGGGACGGCCAATCTGCGCGTTGTGGGGGGAATGATGCATGTACTCGGCATCCTTGTGGCCGAGGTCATACAGACCACGATAAATCTCAGCAGCCCAATCCAGAGTCTCACGGCTCTCGGTTTCAGTGGGCTCGAGCATCAGTGCCTCGTGGACAATCAAGGGGAAGTACATCGTTGGGGGATGCATACCGTGGTCAATCATGGTCTTAGCAACATCCAGGGCGGAAACACCAGTCTCCTTCTTGAAGTCGCTCAGGTCCAGAACGAACTCGTGCATGCAGATACGGTCGAAGGCAGGGGTAAAGGTACCCTTAATCTTGGCCTGCAGATAGTTGGCGTTCAGAACAGCGTTCTTAGCGGCCTCAGGAATACCCTCGCGGCCCAGCGTCATAACATAGGTCAGAGCCTTCAGGACAACACCAAAGTTGCCGTGGAAGCTACGGACCTGCAGGTGGTCCTCACCGTCGACCAGAGCGCACTTGGGCAGGTAGGGAGCCAAGTGTGCCTTGCAACCGACAGCACCTGCGCCGGGGCCACCGCCGCCGTGGGGGGTAGCGAAGGTCTTATGCAGGTTGGAGTGGATGCAGTCGAAGCCCATGTCACCAGGACGGACAACGCCCATAACAGCGTTGAGGTTTGCACCGTCGTAGTAGCACAGACCGCCAGCCTCGTGTACCAGACGGGTGATTTCGAGGATATTCTCATCGAAAATACCGACGGTGTTGGGGTTGGTCAGCATCAGACCAGCGGTGTCGTCGCCCAGAACGGCCTTCAGAGCCTCGAGGTCAACGCAACCGTTGGGAGCAGATGCAATGTTGATAACCTGATAACCGCACATATTAGCGGTAGCAGGGTTGGTACCGTGTGCGGAGTCAGGAACGATAATCTTGGTACGCTTTGCGCCCTCACCGCGAGCCTCGTGGTACTGCTTAATCAGCAGAATACCAGTAAACTCACCGTGTGCACCAGCGGCGGGCTGGAAGGTGCAGGCATCCATACCGAAGATTTCGCAGAAATACTTGTTGGCAACATCCAGAGCCTCACGGCAACCCGCAGTAGCATGAGCAGGAGCCAGAGGATGGACATTAGCAAAACCGGGCAGAGCAGCCATCTCCTCGTCGATACGGGGATTGTACTTCATGGTGCAGGAGCCCAGGGGATAGAAACCGCTGTTGACACCGTGTACGCGCTTGTTCAGCTCGGTGTAGTGGCGGGACAGTTCGGTTTCGCTGACCTCGGGGAGGTGGGGGGCAGCTTCACGCTTCAGAGCGGCAGGCATTTCCACCAGCTCGACATCGCAAGCGGGCATCAGGTCGAGGTGACGACCAGCCACGCTTCTTTCAAAAATCAGCTTCATTATGCGCACACCTCCTTGACGATAGCGACGGTCTTATCCAAATCAGCCTTGGTAGCCTTCTCGGTAGCGCACCACAGCACGCCGCCCTCGACAGGCAGACCGCCCAGGATGCCAGCGTTCTCCAGTGCCTTCAGCACCTCGTCGACCTTGGGCATCTCAACGACGAATTCATGGAAATACTCACCAGTATACTTCAGGGAGATACCGGGGATTTTGCACAGCTCATTGGCGAGGTAATGTGCCTTGGACATGGACTGGCTAGCAACAGCGGCCAGACCATTGGGACCCATAGCGGAGCAGTACACGCCAACAATCAGAGCGCACAGAGCCTCGTTGGAGCAGATGTTACTGCTTGCCTTCTCACGGCGGATGTGCTGCTCACGAGCCTGCAGGGACAGAACGAAAGCGCGGTCGCCGTTGCTATCAACGGTCTCACCGATGATACGGCCGGGCAGCTTACGCATATGCTTGGTGGTGGTGGCCATGAAGCCGAGGTAGGGACCACCGTAGCTCAAGGGCATACCCAGAGGCTGTGCCTCACCGACAGCGATATCAGCACCGCAGTCCTTGGGGGTCTTCATAATGCCCAGAGCGATGGGGTTGCAACCCATGATGTACATAGCACCTGCTTCGTGGGTAGCCTCACCGATAGCTTCGACATCCTCGAACAGACCATTGAAGTTGGGCTGCTGGACATAGACAGAAGCGACATCGCCTGCTGCCAGCATCTCCTTCAGAGCCTCCAGGTCGGTCTTACCGTCCTTGGTGGGGATGACGCGCAGCTCATCGTTGGTGCCGTAGCAGTAAGTACGGACAACATTGATGGTTTCGGGGTTGGAAGCACCAGAAATCAGGGTGACGCGACGCTTGCGGTCACGGCACATAGCGGCTGCCTCAGCGGCGGCGGTAGCACCGTCGTACACGGAAGCGTTGGAGACATCCATGCCAGTCAGCTCGCAAATCATGGTCTGATACTCGAAGATAGACTGGAGAATACCCTGGCTCATCTCAGCCTGATAGGGGGTGTAAGCGGTCAGGAACTCCTCCTTAGCGGGGATGTACTTGACAATGCTGGGGATGTAGTGGTCGTAAGCACCAGCACCGCGCAGAATGGTCTTGAACATGGTGTTCTTATCGGCCATCTCGCTGACAGCGCGGCTAACTTCCAGCTCGCTCATGCCCTCGGGGATGTTGAGGGGCTTGTCCAGATACATGCTTGCAGGCACATCGCGGTAGAGGTCCTTGAAATCGTTCAGGCCAATGGCCTTGAGCATTTCAAGACGCTCCGCCGGAGTGGAAGGGATATAGCTTCCCATGGATTAGCCCTCCTCGGCGCAGAATGCCTCGTAAGCGACACTGTCCAGCAACTCTTCCTCATCGGTCACATTCTCGACCTTGATGATCCAAGCACCGTAGCAGTCGCTGTTGAGCAGTTCGGGAGAATCGACCAGCTCCTCGTTGATAGCGCAGACAACGCCAGTGACAGGGCTGTTCAGGTCGGAAACGGCCTTAACGGACTCGACATCACCGAAAGCCTCGCCAGCGGTAACAGCGTCACCAATCTGGGGCAGATTGACGAAGACCAGGTCGCCCAGAGCGTCCTGTGCGAAATCGGAAATACCGACGACGGCGACATTGCCCTCGTACTTGAGCCACTCGTGGTCCTTGGTATACTTCAGTTCAGCGGGATGATTCATGATAGTGTTCCTCCTGATATGTAATATTTTTTATATATGGAATTGCAGTTGCTAGGGGATTACTGATGGATAACGGGGCGGACAAAGTTGCCCTCGATACGCATATGGTTCTTGACCACGCGAGCCTTCAGACGCTTGCCGCGGACATCGACAGAAATCTCGTCGCCTTCCTTGACATCGCTCTTCATGTAAGCCATACCCAAGGAACGGTTTGCACTGCCGTTCTCGGTGTGGTAGGGGACCATGGTACCGCTGGTAATCCAGCCGATGTGCTCCTCGCCACGATACAGCTCCATGCCGCCACGCATAACACCGCGGTCAATCAGAGCGATAGCCTGGGTGCGGTAGGGAAGGTCCTCAACCTTGGAGAGGTCACCCTCGTTGATAGCCTTGAATGCGGCGTACTGCTTAGCCAGAGCCTCGCGGCCGATGAAATCGCCCTTCTCCTCAGCAAAGCTGACAGCGAAGCGAGCCATGGGCATTGCGAAGATGGGGAACTCCTTACCGTCGGGGGATGCACCGAACTCGTGGCCGTACAGGGGCAGGCAAGCCTCCATACGCAGGGTGTCGCGTGCGCCCAGACCAGCGGGCTTAGCACCCAGCTCAACCAGACGGTTCCACAGGCTGGTAGCTTCCTCGCTCTTGACGAACAGCTCATAGCACATGGGTTCGCCGGTGTAACCAGTACGAGCAGCCCAAACGGTGCGGCCTTCCAGCTCGACCGTGTTCAGAGCGTTGCGTTTAGCGGGGGTAATCTCCTTGCCGCCAGAGAGGACATGCAGGATGGCATCGCTACCAGGGCCCTGCACAGCGATGATGCAGTGGCTCTTGGTGATGTCGGTGATGGTGCAATCGTAGTCCTTGATGACGGTGTTGAAGTGTGCCAGGTCCTTATCGGTATTGGATGCGTTGATAACGACGAGGTAGGTGTCCTCCTCGAAACGATAGGCATACGCATCGTCGATAGCGTGGCCGTTATCGTCGGAGATAATGCAGTACTGGGACTGACCGACAGCCAGTGCGGCGACATTGCTGGTCAGTACGCGCTGCAGGAACTTCAGACGATCGGGGCCGCTGACGATGATGTGACCCATGTGGGAAACATCGAACAGACTGCAGTTAGCGCGGGTGAACAGATGCTCAGCCACAATTTTCTCGGGGTACTGGATGGGCATTTCCCATCCGCCAAAGTCCACCATGGAAGCGTTTGCTGCCACATGGACATCATAGAGAGGGGTGCGCTTCAATTCGCTCATAATAGCCTCCTAATTGAAAATAAAAAGAGCCACAAAACCCTTGAAATAATATGGTTCTCATAAAAATATACTATAGCGAGAAGTGGTTGTCAACTGGTGAAAAATATTTTCACAGGGGGATTGTATTTTTTTGCCGATGTCTTATAATGAAACTGCGCGATATGTGCAAAATCTTAGTACAATATCCCACATATTAACAGGAAACGAGGAATTGTCCGATGTTGACTTTACAAATGATTCAGGAAGCACGCGAAGCACTGAAAGGTGTTGCCCGTGTTACCCCCTTGAACCCCACCAAGAGCCTTGGTAAGAATGTCTATGTCAAGTGTGAAAACCTGCAGTTGACGGGTGCCTTTAAGCTGCGCGGTGCCTACAATAAACTGCGTACGCTGTCCGCAGAGGAGCGTGAGCGCGGTGTTATCGCCTGTTCCGCTGGCAACCACGCACAGGGTATCGCCCTCTCCGCCACCAAGCTGGGTATGAAGTCCGTCATCTGTATGCCTGCTGGTGCGCCCATCAGCAAGATTGAGGCCACCAAGAACTACGGCGCAGAAGTTGTGCTGGTTCCCGGTGTGTATGACGATGCCGCCGCGGAAGCCAAGCGTCTGTGCGAGGAGAAGGGCTATACTTTCGCCCATCCCTTCAATGACCCCTATGTTATGGCTGGTCAGGGTACCATCGGTCTGGAGATTCTGGAGCAGTTGCCCGAGGTGGAGCAGATTATCGTTCCCATCGGCGGCGGCGGTCTGATTGCCGGTGTTGCCTGTGCTGTCAAGTACCTCAAGCCCTCCTGCCGTATCATCGGTGTACAGGCAGAGGGTGCGGCCTCCATGTGGGTTTCCCGTAACAACGGTAAGATTACGGAGCTGTCCTCTGTGTCTACCATTGCAGACGGTATTGCCGTTAAAGTCCCTGGTGATTTGACCTTCGCACTGTGCGAGCAGTATGTCGATGAGATTGTCACCGTCAAGGACAGCGAAATTGCCGCCGCCATTATGACGCTGATGGAGGACCAGAAGATTGTGTCTGAGGGCGCAGGTGCTACCACCGTTGCCGCTATCCTGTTTGGCAAGGTTAGTACCGCCGACAAGAAGACCGTCTGTCTGGTTTCTGGCGGTAATGTCGATGTCACCACTCTCTCCCGCATCATCACCAAGGGTCTGACCAAGTGCGGTCGTATCACCAACATCACCACCAAGGTGGTCGATAAGCCCGGTGAGCTGAACCGCCTGCTGACACTCATCGCACAGAACAATGCCAACATCCTGTCCATCAACCACGACCGCGAGGACTACCAGTCCGAGGTCAACGCCTGCATTGTGAATCTGACGGTGGAAACCAGAGACCGCCGTCATGCAGAGGACATCCTGCATAACTTGGAGCAGAACGGTTATCCTGTCAACTGCTTTAAGTAATTTGTCTTTACATAATAACGGGGAGTATTGCATCGAACGCGCAATACTCCCTGTTGTTGCTTTTTGGCGATTTTTGTACTTACTTAACGGCAATAGCCTCGATTTCCACGCGGACATCCTTGGGCAGACGAGCAACCTCAACAGCACTGCGTGCGGGGGGATTGCCAGTGAAGAAGGTGGCATAGACCTCGTTCATAGCGGCGAAGTCGTTCATGTCCTTCAGGAACACGGTGGTCTTGATGACATTCTCCATGGTCAGACCAGCGGCGGCCAGAACAGCCTGCACATTGGTCAGGGACTGACGGGTCTGCTCTGCGATGCCACCCTCGACGACTGCACCGGTAGCGGGGTCAATGGGAACCTGACCAGAGGTGATGGTGAGGTTGCCAGCGGTGATGCCCTGAGAATAGGGGCCCAGAGCAGCAGGGGCATTGGTGGTGGAAATGATTTCTTTCATGGGGATATCCTCCTGTGTTTTTTGATTGCTCCCCTATTATATCCGCTAAAAAATGCACAGTCAATCGTTACCGTGTCATATTTTCAAAAATTTGCTGTGTTACTTCGCAGACAGCCTGTGCAGTTCCATTCTCAGTAATCAGGTAGAGGACACCGTCCGAGATAACAGCCGCCAGATTGTCGGGACAATAAAAAATCCAATCAATTTGCTGTTTTTGGAAAGTGGTTTTGGTTCGTTTACCGCTGAGCAAATCGACAATCACCAGAAAACCGTCCTCATAGGTATAGGCTGGTGTGCTAGTGCTACCGTCAAACAGGTACAGCGCGTTGTCCTCTGGGTGTTCGGTCAATGTTCCTGTGGTGATATCGTACCGCGTTCTGTGAAAGGTCAACTCGTTCGAGGTGCCTACTTGGAAAGCCGAGGTCAACAGAATCTGTGTTTCATCCAGAAAAACACCGTAGATGGAGTAGATATCGGGGGCGTAGGGCAACTGCGTGACTTCGCCGGTGGTGCAGTTGAGCAGAATACAGACCGTCCCACTGTGGTGGGAAATGACTGCATACTGTCCATCTGGTGAGAAGTTGACAAAAGTCAATCGTTCCGCAATCTCTTGCTCCAACACAGCGAGAGGGTCTAAAATCTCTCCGCTTTGGAGGTCGATAAGGTAGGTATATCCGCCATTCAGAATGAGTTCTAAGAAACGAGTACTACCGATGATAGGAGAAACCGAGCAATCTTCGGTATAGGACATCGCCGCCACAGAATGTTTATAGGTCGCCAGACCGAATACCAAGTCAATCTCCCATCCGTTGTGGTTCAATTTTTTGTTTACCATCTCGAATGCAAGGGAGATTGGTACACCATCGCAGATGGCAATAGCGCGTTGTTCCCTCAAATCGTATAGAAAACCGTCGCTGATGTAGGAGTAAGTCACAGGGGAAGCGGTATCTTGCTCGCCCAGTGCTATACCGATGGGGCAGACATAGGAGAAAGTACCGTCCTGATAGCGGTAGACGCTGACAGAGCCATCTTCGCGCTGTGCCTGCACCATGCTGTTGTACGCTGGCAGGACATTGGCGATAAGCCCTGTGAAGTCCGAGCCAGTACAGCCGATGGTCTGATTGGTGCTGATGCGGTGGTAGTCGCCGTCGTAATAGTCGTAGATGACAAAATCACGCGCGCTGTACTGCCACAGTATCGCTTCCAACACACCATCCCCATCCAGGTCGGTGAGTTGGGCATTTTCTTTCTCTGGCAGTGCGGTGAGATAGAGATAGAGCTGTGGCTCATAGACCACCGCAGATTCCTCGACCCCAAACCCTTTGCCTTGGATATACACACAGGGGGCGGTTTCGGTTCGGGAAAAGGTAAGGTAGTGTTCATCTTGGTCGTCAAAGGTAATCCGCACGCCATCGGTACGCGTGGCGATGTTCTGGGAAGCGTCTGGCTGTTTCAGGCGGGTCGCCATAGCAGAAAACAGGGAGATTACATTGCCATCCACCACCAGTGTGCTTTCCTGCGTGCCGTCCATGCGTTGGAAGCGGATGGGGTCGCGCACTCCCTCAAAACTCTGTTCCCATCGCCACGGCAGTTCCGACAAATCCTTGTAGGTTGTCATGCTGTATGCCGAGCAGTTGGACTGTTGGATATAGGCAGTAAATATGCCGATATCGTCCGCGTGAACATTGTCGGGGGAGTAGATGGCATAGTAGGTGAAGCTGTAGGGATAACTGCCATCGGCAACGGTCTGCTCCGTGGGATAGATGCCATTCACTGCGATAGGTTCACCGTTCAGTGCCGCTTCCGCGTTCCGCATACTAAAATGATGTGGCCACAGGCCAGAACCGTCGCGCTCAGAATCCGCAATAGCCATCGGCGCATTATCCGCCCTTGTACCACGAAATACGATTTGAGAGGAAGTCGGCTCGATGCCAAACAGATGGGTAATCTGTGGCCAACAGGACTGTTCGTCCAGCCATCCAGAGGCAGGAATGATAGGGTCAGTTTGTGCCTCGTCCCAGTAAACAGTTTCCTCGGAGGTGAAGGCACGCCGAATCGTGTCATCCGTGAGGGAAAACCCTGTTAAGTGTTCTGCGTTGCTACGCACGAAAATAATGGCATCGCGCTGAATGGGGACGACGGTATAGCCGTCCCAGTCGGCAAGATGGTAGCTGTGGTAGGGGACGAGAATTACATCATAAGTACCATCTTTCAACCCGTCTATACAGGCAGCGAAGCTGGTCCATGTTGCGTTACTCTGTGGGATGGTTCCACAGGCTTCACAGGTGGTAGTCCAGTTGCGGTCATAGAACCACTGTACCGTGGTCATCCAGAGTGGGTGACTTTCCAGACCAATCGTGAACTGTGGATGGGTACAGATGGCAGATGGTTGTTGGTTGTTGTTCTGTGCATCGCTGTTGGGGACAGTGAGGACAAAACTCTCCGCCATCAGTTGAAGCAGTTGTGGCTCAATGGCGATATAGGGGTAATCGGTGATGTTAGCATCAATCCACTCGATGGTAATGCGCCAGCAACCGCCGTCCTGTGCAGCAAAACAGTAATATCGTGTGCTAACGCCGTCACTATTTCGGCTCCAAATCTGATTTACTTCGTCGATTAAAGTGAACTCTTGTTTGCGGTGGTCATCAGACAATCCTTCAAGTGTATCATCGAAGTAATCAACTTTCAGCGTGGAACCTGTGTAGTAAGCAGATGTAAATACACAAGGTATTTCGGCATTGGTGGGCCAGTTCCATGTATCCAAAGGAACATAGAGATACCAGCCGTCACCGTCAAAGCGGTGGACAGGCCAGTTTCCTGCCTCAAAACTGTCGGATACCGACAGACGCTCGCGCCAATCCAAGACATACAGCGGTAAATCCAATTGATACTTGGTCACATACCAGTCGTAGATGGCATATTCCACGGTATTGTGGTAGCCCTGTACCTCAAATCCATCCCCGAATGCGGTTTCTTCGAGAATATCATAGCTGCCATCCGCATAGCGTAAGGCATAGACGAGCTTGTTGGAGGCATGATTTCCCTCGTACAGATAGCCTTCTTCGTCGAGGTACATACTGCCAGCGAGGAGGAGGGAATCGGGGTCAACGACATTGGTGTCGATTTTTGTCAACCAGTAGTAGCTCCATGACTCCACCGTGCCGTTGGGGTCTAAACCGCTGAGAGAACCGTGCAACCTGATATCCCCCAGTTTTCTGTCCAGAACAGGGACTTGCACGGGTTCACCAGTGTCTACATACAACTCGATGGTTTCTGCTGTACCCATCTGTGTGATGGCATACTCTTCAAAACTCTGGTATTGTCCGCGCAGTGTCGTGGTGTCGGAGTTCTGCGTGTCATTACTGTTGTCGGGTGTGTTGTCGTCGCTCTGTGCGGTGTCGTTGTCTGGGTTTCCGTCCTCGTCGGTTTTGGTCGGATTTCCTGCACAGAAGATGACGACGGCGACGCAGAGGACAGCGGCGGTGAGGATAATCCATGCTTTCGGTTTCTTCCAGTTCAACACATTTTTGATACGGCTCTTGGTGCTGTCCTCGCCAAAAGCCAGTGGGGTACCAGCGATAATGCGTCGACCAGTGGCCAAACTTAGGAGAGAGGCGGAGTATTCTGCGCGGATATCCTCGCCCATCTTCCGCATGACCGCCTCGTCACAGCTCATCTCCATATCTTTCGCGGACAGGATAAAGGCGAGCCAGACCAATGGATTAAACCAGTGGATGCACAGCGCAAGAAAGACAAGTGTCTTAATCACATGGTCCAACCGTCGAATATGCTGTTGCTCATGGAGCAGGATATACCGCTGTTCTCGTTCGGACAGGGACGAGGGGAGATAGATTCTGGGGCGCAACAGTCCCATCACAAAGGGGGTATCCAAGTAGTCAGCGAGGTAGATGTTGTCGTGTACCTTGACTGCACCGACCAATTGACGGCGCAGACGGAAGAATGACACTGCACTGTAGACAAGCATCCCTCCGATACCTGTCAACCAGATGGCATAGGCGATAGTGGTGGCAGATAGGGGCGGCGCAACGGTGTCCGTGTCGGATACAGTTGGGGGTGTTTGGGTAGGTGCTTGCGTGTTAGGGGCATGTATCGGCTGGTCGATATTGGGGGGTGGAATAATAGGGGCGACGGGAAAGGTTGGGGCAGGAGTTAGCTCCTGCGGAATGTGTTCAATCGTTGTGGTGTACTGCGTGACAGGGGAGGCGGTGCGGTCCAACAATCCGAGCAGAGAGAGGTCGGAGGAGATAGATATCGGACACAGCAGACGGAATAGCACAACGCCCCACAGTGCGTAGGAGAAAACTTTGGGTGCTTTTCGCAACAGCAGTCGTGCTACCAGTACGAATACAATGACAATGGATGCCGTGAGGCTCATGTTCAAAACAGTCAGCATGGTGTGTCACCTCCTGTTCTGGTCGATGAGTGCCTGTAGCTGGGAAATCTCCTCCTCGGAGAGCTTTTTGCGCCGTGTGAATGCGGCGAGGAACGCAGGGAGAGAACCAGAGAAAGTTTCTTTCACAAATTCCTCGCTCTGCATGGCACACAGTTCCTCTTTGGAAATGCGGGATGTTACCACGCCGTCGAGGTTTTGGAAAATCCCTCGTTCACACAGTCGTTTGAGAATGGTGTAGGTGGTGGATTTGTGCCACTGGAGTGCCTCTTTTGCGAGTTTCACCAAGTCCCCAGAGGGAATCGGTTCATTTTCCCAAATCAGGTCCGCAAAGCGCGACTCTACTGCGCCAAGTTTCCATTCGCTCATAGTCATAAACCTCCTTTCTGTTGGTCTACTATCAGTAGCCCTACTGGCAGTCTACATCAAGTAAACCGAAATGTCAAGCCCAATATGGCAGAAAAAGTGCGCTGTGAACGCAATCACAACGCACTGTTTGGTATCAGGGATTTAAGTGGGAAAGCTGTGCAACAATGTTGTGTGCGGTACGGTCGAAGGCGAGGGGCGTGATAGAGATATAGCCGTGCAGAACGGCATGGGTGTCCACCGTGTAGTCATCTCCCTCTACATAGACACACTTTCCTGTGGGGCGCACGAGATGGTTGTCGATAGCAGGGAAATCATCGGAGTAATAGGGACCACCTTGCCGTGTAATACGCAATCCTTTGACGGTATGTGGGATGTTGACATTGTACAGGTCATTTTTCTCCAGTAGATTGTGCTGTACGAAACAATCGAGCACCGTGTCGAGGTGGGCGAGGGCCGTGTCAAAACTCTCTGGTTCGGTGGACAGGGCAACCGCCTTGCACCCCAGTGCAACGGCCTCCGTCGCCGCACCAACCGTACCAGAGTACATAATATCTGTTCCAATATTTAAGCCTCGATTGATACCAGACAGTACCAAGTCGAACTGCTTGTGCATACCAAGGATAGCATAGCGTACACAGTCGGCAGGGGAGGAATCCACCGTGAAAGTCCGCACATTGGGGACGATGTCTGGCAGAGCGCGTACCTCAAACGGCTTGTGAATCTCAATGCTGTGGCTCTTGCCACTCTGCTCGAATTTAGGGACAACCACTGCCACCTCGCCCAGTTTCTGTGCCCATTTTGCCAGTGGAGCCAGGACCGAGGAGGTAATGCTGTCGTCGTTGACAATCAAAATTCTCATAGCCAACCCTCGTGGCTTTCCTTGTAGGCTTTCACCATAGCGTCCGCCTCGCTGACCAGTGCGTTGACTTCTTCCATATTGTAGACAGTTGCACCGCTGGCACAGGCGTGACCACCACCGCGGTATTTCTCCGCGAGTGTGTTGATGGTCATAAAGCGGGAGCGCAGACGCACACGGATAGACTGCTCCTCGTCCCCGTTTTCGATGAATACCAACCAACACAGGCAACCCTTGATAGAATCGAGGGCGGAGATGGTGGCACTGGCCTCCTCACGGCTGAGATTGTACTGCTTCTGCATCTCTTGGCTGAGATACAGATAGGCAACACCGTTCTCAGAAATTTGCATGAGGTCGTAGAGGTGTGCCTTGAATTTCAGACTATCAAACTCCTCCAGATAGAGGTTCGCAAAAATCCAATCGGTGTTGATATCTTGGTCGAGCAGGATACCAGCGTAGCGCATGGTGTCACCGCTGACCCCGCGGTAACGGAAACGGCCAGAGTCCGTGACCATGCCCGTATAGAGGTAGGTGGCGGCCTCGTTGGTGAGTGTCAACTGGTCGCGGAAGGTGTCATAGAATTTGACAATCATCTCACAGCACGAGGAACTATGTTCTTCCACCCAAGCATAATTTCCGTACGGCTCGTTGTTGATGTGGTGGTCAATCTTGATAAGCTCCTTGCACAGCGCGTATTTCGGATTGGAAATACGGTCAACGGTTGCCGTGTCCAGTACAATGCCCAGTGCATCGGTGTAGACGGCATCGGCAACAGGGGCATCATCACTGCCCAGAAATGCGAGGAAGTCAGAGTGTTCGTCGTCGATAAGATAGACCTCTTTGGTGGGGTAAGAGGCTTTCAGCAGTGTCTTGAGACCCTTAGTCGCGCCTGTGCAGTCGCCGTCAATCCGCGTGTGGCGAAAGAGCATAATGCGGTCATATTCCTGTATCTTCTTCAGAATTTGTTCCATAGATTCTCTACTCATTGTGCATCTCCTATCATCATAGTATCGAGGTCGCATAACAGTTGCATAGCGGTTGCGCGGTCAGCCACGGTTGCACCACTTGCCTTGGCATGGCCACCACCGCCGTATTTGGTGGCGATAGGGTTGATATTGAACCGACTGGAGCGCAGTTCGCAGAGAACACCGTCCTCGGTTTCGGTGAAGTTGACCCAGATATCCACCCCTTTGGTGTCAGCCATAATGCCCACCATGCCGCGCGATATCGAAAAAATGTCCATGCTCAGTGCCTGTACTTCTTCTAGTGTTGTGTAAAGATAGGCGACATTGTGTGCGGTAAACTGCACTTTCAGCGTGAACTGTGCGCGGAGTTTCTTGCTGGCAAAGTCATCGGCATACAGATGGCGGTAAATTTCGTTGGTGTCAATCTCTTGCTCCAACAGGAACGCGGCCAGACGGAAAGTGCGTGCGCTGGTAGAGTCATAGCGGAACCGACCAGAATCCGTCAACATTCCTGTGTACAGTGCCTGTGCAGCGATGTGGTTCAGGCGCAGTCCGCAGGTGCGTGCAAGGTCAGTGACCATACCACAGCAACTCTCGTAGCTCGTGTCAACCATTTCGATGTCACAGATGGTTTCGCAGAAAATATGGTGGTCCATCCGCACGGTGCGTTGGGCTCGTGTATAGCGGTTGTCACTGATGAGTGCGCTTGCCCCACAGTCGAGGACAATGGCGAGTGCATCGTTGTATTGTTCATCGCTGATGGTATCCATCGCGGAGTCGGGGATGAAACCGTAGTGTCCAGCACTGTCACCCACCACAAACACTTCCTTTTCGGGGAAGTTCTCTCGAATGATATGCTTGAGTCCGATTTGACTGCCGATAGCATCGCCGTCGGGCTTGTTGTGGCGATGGATAATAATGCGGTCAAAATGCCGAATCTCGTTCAGTATCTTGTAAAACATGGTGTTTTCTCCTTGCAAGATAGTGCAATATGTCACAAATATACTACAAAGCAGAAACGATGTCAAAGATTTTTCTGTTTGAATTTCATACCAAACTGTGGTAAAGTGGGCGATAAGAATCAGACGGAAAAGGGAGGTCTTTTTGAATGAAAAAATGGAATTTGACTGCACTGCTGTTGGCGATGGTGGTTCTGCTATCTGCCTGTACCAACCAACCGACAGGGAATCCTGATAGCACCACGCAGAACAATTCTCAGATAGAACAGAACACACCAGATACTACAAATAATAATGAAGCACTGCCGAATCCAGATATCTCTGCCGCCGACAAGCAGGACGAAGTCACTTGTCCGACCGATATCACAGTGGAGTTGGTGATAGAGTGGGAGATAGCCGATGCCATTCTCTCTGCACTGGACGACCTCTCGGAACAGTTGCGACAAGCTGTGGAGGAGGCAGGGTGTCAGCTCGACAGCGTGACACTCACCATCAGTACCGCAGGGGCGTATACGGTGGATTCTCTGCGAGAGGGCGGTGTCGATGCCGCCATTCTCCCCAGTGTCGATATTATTCCATATGAAAATCAAGTAGCTATTCTTGCGCTCAGTGAGGAGGATGTACCGCAGACCGCAATCGCAGTTTCGCGCACCAACAGCGACCTGACCGAAGCATTTCAGGAGAGCCTATTCTATGCGCTGATGCAGACGGAAGCTGGGCAGGCGTTTCTCTCCGCTTTTTGTGGCGAAACGAGCTTTTCTGCCCCCACGGAGGAGGCACTACAGGCGGTGCGCGACTATCTGCACGAATGGGAAGAAAGTGGGCGAGCCGAATGAATCTCTCTGCTATTTTACTCATTCTGGTCGCCGTTATTCTAGCGGTATTGGCGGTGGCGGTTCTATATTTCTTCCGCTTTGCCCACCGCAGAATGGACAATATGACGGACCAATTTCTCGCCAGTGATGTCCGTGTGGCCTATCGGGAGATGGTCAAAAATGGTCTGGCCTACA
Source organism: Candidatus Pelethomonas sp. (assembly GCA_045658885.1). Taxonomy (GTDB): domain Bacteria; phylum Bacillota; class Clostridia; order Oscillospirales; family Oscillospiraceae; genus Pelethomonas. The sequence continues at coordinate 29,298 of JAZOVU010000011.1, forward strand.
TTGACGCGCACGAGCAGGAAACACTCACTATCACAAGTTTTGATGGTTTGAAACTTTACGGACTGTATCTCCCGACACCGAATGCCCGTGCGACGATTCTGTGCTTTCACGGCTACCGCACCGTTGGGTTGCAGGACTTTGCCCCCATGCCAGCATTTTACCACTCGCTTGGACTGAATGTTCTCATCGTAGACCAACGCGCCTGTGGAAAGAGCGAGGGCAAATATACCACTTTTGGGATTTTGGAGCGGTACGATGTCCTCGCTTGGGCGCAGTATTTGGAGCAACGACTGCACGGTATGCCGTTGCTCTTGGATGGCCTGTCGATGGGGGCATCCTCTGTCATGCTCGCCGCCGACCTCCCTCTGCCCAAATCCGTGCGCGGTATTGTCGCAGACTGTGGTTTTACCTCGCCGTGGGAGATTATCGCGCACTGCGGAAAACAGTGGTTTCATATCCCTGCCTTTCCGTTGGTGCATCTGCTCTCTGGCATAGCATACCTGCGCTTTGGCGGTGGGTATCGCTCCTGTTCCACGCTGACCTCACTGGCAAACACCAAGATTCCACTGCTCCTGCTCCACGGCGCAGATGATGATTTTGTCCCCACCTATATGAGTGAGGAAAATTTTAATGCCGCCGCAGGAGTAAAACGAAAGTGTATCGTCCCAAACGCAGGACACGGCATGAGCTATCTGGTCGACCAGAAGCGTTGTCAACAGGAATTGCATGACTTTGTGGATATGGTGGTATAGCATCAGACCTTTGCAAAAAATTTTTTGAAAAATTAGATTTGACTTGCAACACTTTTCCCCTGCCATTCGTTATCTAGGCAGAAAGGGGGGAAAACCTTTGTGGGAAGAACTCTATGAAGACTATTATAAAGAGCTGGTAGCCTACGGTTCCCGTATGAGTGGCAGTAAAGAACTTGCCGAGGACCTTGTACAAGAAACCTTTATCAAGGCTTTGATGAACACAGAAGTAGTAGCGGATTTGTCACCCAATCAGCGACGGGCATGGCTGTACCGCACCTTCAAAAATTTGTTCTTTGACCGCTACCGTCGGGTCGTTCTGGAACAGGAATATGAGCAGAATTGGCAACCTGACGATTGGGAGGACCAAGGGATGCAGGAAGTAGAAACTGCCATGCTGCTCCAAAGCCTGACACCCCAAGATAGGGCGATTTTTCAGCTTCGATACTTCGATGGCTACTCAGCTGAGGAGATATCCCAAATGATGGACCTCCCGCCTGGAACGATTCGTTCCAAGTTATCTCGCTGTCGCAAATCCTTACAACACAACCTTGCTTTATGAAATGATGGAGGAAACGAAAATGGCAAAGAAATTGATGATTAACTGTGCTACCTGTGATGCAAGAGACGCACGAGAAGAAAACTATGCCCACTATGAGCAGATTACCGTCAACTGCGCTGTGGTGCTGACCAGCCCGAATGCAAAGGCTGTTATGAGCAAACTGCCGTTCTCTCTGAACTGCGCCAATGTTCTGGAGGTGGAAAAGGATGTTGACATCCGCACCGTCAATGGCAGTAGTGAGATAAAGCACGGTGATATCGTGCCTACCTCGAAATACTATATGCTCGTGAATGGTTCCCTGACTATCGGCCCCGACACGCAGGAACAGCTGGCCAACTGTGTGGGCATGACCATCAACGGCAGTCTGACCTGCCCCGAGAGCATCTATGCCACCCTCACTGGTGTCACTGTCAACGGCTCCACCACCTGCTATCCCGATGGGGCGATTGTCCTCAAGCGCAATGCCGTGATTGATAAGCTCTTTGCGCTCCGTGCGAAGAACGGCTTGTATTGGTCCAGCCGCCGTATGATTATGGTCGATGCGGAACTGGATGTGGACAAACTAAAGGCCAAGGGTGCGACCTTTAGCACCAAGGAGGCAATCATTGCCGAGTCCAAGGTGGAAGCACTCCTTGATTTGGTGGATGAAAAGGCTGAAATTGTTATCGTCCCCGACGGTACAGCGGTTGTACTGGATGATGTTACGCTGGACGAGGATACCCTGCGCCGCTATGGGAAACAGCTGTATGTGATTGGCGATGTGACCGTGCCCGAAGGCGCAGATGTGCTGGACGAATTGACCTATCTGAATGTCCGCGGTGATGCCATCGTACCGCAGGAGCGCAAGGCGAAGTTGATGGAGGTGTTGACCGACATCGCTGGCGAAGTGAAGGTTCCCAGACCCAAGGGCGCAACTGTGGGGGATAGACCGTTCGTAAAAGTCACCAAATGGATGCTGGAACAGCAACCTGCGGGACTTACGGTCGTGGATTGTGCCGTCGTGAAGATTGCGGATGATATTCCCAAGGAGCTGATTACACAGCGACTGCGTATTGAGGATTGCGGTGTCGTCAAGTGCAGCGAGGAATTGGAGGATGCCGTCACGATGATTTGCACCGATGTGGGGCAAATCGGTGACACGGAAGGTGAGGACAGCATGGGCATTGGTGCAATGCTGAAGACCGCTATGGGTGGCATCATGGGCGCATTGGATACCAAGGTGATTAACGCCGCCGATTATGTACTCTAAGTAGGAAGAAACTGCCTGTCTATAACAGTAAAAAGGGAACGCTACACGAAATAGCGTTCCCTCTCTCTTTTGTTTGTGCTTATTCGTCGTCGTCCTCGTCGTGACCATGCTCGTGGTCGTGGTCGCAACAGCCGTGCTCGCAGTTGGCGCAGTCGCAGATATCGTGGGCGATACCCTTGCGCTCGTAGTAGTCCTTGATGGCGGCGCGGACTGCCTGCTCCGCCAGAACAGAGCAGTGTACCTTGACGGCAGGCAGACCATCCAGAGCCTCAACCACGGCCTTGTTGGTCAGTTGCAGAGCCTCGCTGATGTGCTTACCCTTAATCAAATCGGTAGCAATCGAGCTGGTTGCGATAGCGGATGCACAGCCGAAAGTCTGGAACTTAACATCCTCGATGATTTCGTCCTCGTTGATTTTCAGGTACATCTTCATAATATCGCCACACTTGGCGTTGCCGACCTCGCCGACACCGTTGGCATCCTCGATGACACCGACATTATGGGGAGCAGCAAAATGCTCCATAACCTTTGCGCTGTATTCCATAGCCATATGAATTGACTTCCTTTCTTTCTGTGTGAACCGATTTTATTCTTTGTAGGGGTCGTCCATGGTTTCCAGCATATGTTGCCACACGGGGCTCATCTGGCGCAGGGTCTTGACGACCTGCGGTACCTGCTGGAGGATATAGTCGACTTCTTCCATCGTGTTGTACTCGCACAGGCTCAGACGCAGGGAGCCGTGGGCGATTTCATGGGGCAGACCCAGAGAGAGCAACACATGGCTGGGGTCAAGGCTTCCGCTGGTACAGGCACTGCCGGAGCTGGCGCAGATACCAGCCAAGTCCAGACGCAACAGCAAGCTCTCACCCTCAATACCCTCGAAGCAGAAGCTCACGATACCGGGGGCTCTGTGGTCGGGGTCGCCGTTACAACGGGAGCAGGGAATCTGAGACAGACCTGCAATCAGCTTATCGCGCATGGCACTGACTTTTGCCATATTCTCCTCGAGGTGTTCACAACTCTCCTGCATGGCGGCAGCCATTGCGAGGATGGCAGGAATACCCTCGGTACCACCGCGCTTGCCACGCTCCTGTGCGCCACCCTCGATGAAGTTCTTCAGCTTGATGGACTTTTTGCAGTATAGCGCACCGACACCCTTGGGGGCGTGGAATTTGTGGCCAGACAGGGAGAGCATATCAATGTTGTCTAGCTCCACATCAATCGGCATATGGCCGACAGCCTGTACGGCATCGGTGTGGAACAGGATGCCCTTGGCACGGCAGATGGCACCGATTTCGCGGATGGGCTGTACCGTACCAATCTCATTGTTGGAGAACATAATAGTGACAAGGCAGGTATCGGGACGGATGGCCGCCTCCAACTCCTCCACACGCACCACACCGTTCTCGTGGACAGGCAGATAGGTCACTTCAAAGCCCTGCTTTTCCAGTCGCTGTAGGGTATGCAGGACGGCGTGGTGTTCGATGACATCGGAGATAATGTGCTTTTTGCCCTCCAGTGCGCCCAGACGCGCACCTTCGGTAATCGCCCAGTTGTCGGCCTCCGTACCACAGCCAGTGAAGTAAATCTCACGGGGCTGTGCGTTCAGGCACTTTGCCACGGTTTCACGCGCCGCTTGCAGTGCCATGTTGGCCTCTCTGCCCTTCTGATGCAGACTGCTGGGGTTGCCATACAGCTCGTGCATGGCAGGAATCATGGCATCCAACGCTGTCTTACTGACGGCAGTGGTTGCGGCATTGTCAGCATATACGAACATAGTTGCTTCCTTCTTTCTATCACAGCCGATTGAACGGCATAAAATTCCGAATTCCCTATATTGAAATAGGATTTACCTATACTATACGGCGGTCTGTCGCAAAAGTCAATAGTTTTACGAAATTAGTGACAGTGACAGCCAGCGTGTCCTTTGCACCGTGCATCAATGCGACGCTGTTTGTCCACCAAGTCGGCAAGGGTCACATGGTCAACCACATTGCTGATGGCGCGGTCGACCTGTTCCCAGAGGTCCAGCGTCACGCAGTCTTTACAGCGCACACACTGGTTAATTTCGTCATCCAGACAGGAAACTGGCGCGATACCGCCCTCAACTAGGCGCAGAATTTGACCAACGGTATAGTCCTCGGGGTCGTTGACCAGATGATAGCCACCTTTCGCACCGCGGACGCTTTTCACAAAACCACCGCGCACCAGAACGGGAATAATCTGTTCCAGATATTTTTCACTGATGCCGTGGACCTCGGCGACGGACTTGACCGACAGGTTGACACCAGGCTCCTGCATGGCAAGTTCCAACATCAGATGCAGTGCGTAACGGCTTTTTGCCGATATTTTCATATCTTCCACCAGCCCTTCTAAATCCCTATCATAAACAGGGATTTGTCCCGTGTCAAGTAGTATTTCTCATTTGACGCGGTTGTATCCATCGTTGTGCAAAAAAGGACCCTCTCCCGTGTGGGAAAGGGTCCTCGAAAATCATAGCATTACTGCTCCTCGGCCAGTGCCTTTGCCTCGGCAATTGCCTTCTCCTGTGCGTTGGGGGGGCAATCCTCGTAGCGCACGAAGTGGAAGGTGTAGGAACCGCGGGACTGGGTCATGGCGCGCAGGTCGATAGCATAAGTCATCATCTCGCCCATGGGAACTTCAGCCTCGATAACCTGCTCACCGTCGTTGGTGGGATTCATGCCCATCACGCGGCCACGACGCTTATTCAAATCGCCGATGACATCGCCCATGTAGCTGTCGGGCACCGTGACCTTCAGCTCACCGACAGGCTCCAGCAGAACAGGGGAACCCTCGGGCATAGCGGCCTTGTAAGCCAGCTGTGCGGCGGTCTTAAAGGCGATTTCAGAGGAGTCAACGGGGTGATAGGAGCCATCATACAGGACAGCTTTCAGGTTGACAACGGGATAGCCAGCCAGAGGACCATGCAGGCAGGCCTCGCGCAGACCCTTTTCGACAGCGGGGAAGAAGTTCTTGGGCACGCTGCCACCGAACACTTCCTCGGCAAACTCCATCTCCTCCACATCGGGGTTGGGCTCGAAGCGGATATGGACATCACCGAACTGACCGCTACCGCCAGTCTGCTTCTTGTGACGACCCTGCTTGCTGACAGGCTTACGAATCTTCTCGCGGTAGGGGACGCGGGCGGGCTGGAGCTCGGCCTCGACATTGAAACGAGTCTTGAGCTTGTTGACCAGAACATCCACCTGAATATCACCAGAAGCATAGATAACCATCTGGTGGGTTTCAGCGTTGTTGACAACATAGAAGGAGGGGTCTTCCTCATTCAGACGGTTCAGACCCTGTGCAATCTTGTCCTCCTGACCACGGGTCTTGGGGATGATAGCGACAGCGTAGCAGGGCTCTGCGATGGGCAACTGCTTCAGAGAAACAATCTTACGGGGGTCACACAGGGTATCGCCCGTCTTGAGCTTCTCCATCTTGCCGATGGCACCGATGTCACCGCAGTGCAGTTCCTTGACTTCGGTGGCCTTCTTACCGTTCATCAGATACAGACGGCCGAGCTTCTCGGTCTCGCCAGTGCGGGCGTTGACCAGCTGGGTGTCGGGGGTGATAACACCAGAGAACACCTTGATGTAGGAGTACTTGCCGTACTGGTCGGAAACGGTCTTAAAGACGAAAGCAGAGGGGACACCACCGGGGGAAACGACGAACTCCTCGGTCTTGCCATCCTGGGTAGTAGCCTTGTGGTAGTTACCCTCAACAGGGCTGGGCAGCAGGTCAGCGATGTGGTCGAGCAACATGAGGGTACCGATATTCTGATGGGCGGAACCGACCAGAACAGGGAACATACTCAGCTCGCGGACACCCTGACGCAGACCCTTAATCATCTCGGCGTAGGTGAAGTCCTCGCCAGAGAAGAACTTATCCATGAACTCCTCGCTGGTTTCCGCGACGGACTCCTTCAGAGCCTCGTGGTACTCAGCGACGACATTCTCCTTGCCCTCAGGGATTTCAATTTCGACGCGCTTGCCATCCTGCATCTCATAGGCACGCTTGTTGAGAACATCGATGATACCGGTGACGCGCTTGTTCTCATCCCAGATAGGGACAACAACAGGGGCGATTTTCTTACCGAAACGCTCACGCAGGGCGTTGAAGGTGGCATTGTAATCGCTGTTGTCCTCGTCAGACTTGGAGATGTACAGGAAGCGAGGCATATTGCGCTCCTCCAGATACTTCCAAGCTTTCTCCAGACCAACAGAAACGCCGTCCTTAGCAGGGCAGACGATAACAGCGGCATCGGCGGCACGCAGAGCGGCAATCGCCTCGCCAGCGAAGTCAAAGCTACCGGGGGTATCCAGCACATTCAGCTTGACACCGTGGTGGGTGAGAGAGGTGGTAGCCAGAGAAATAGAAATCTGACGCTTAATCTCCTCGGGGTCATAGTCACAAACCGTGTTGCCGTCGGTGGGCTTGCCCTGACGGTCGATAACACCAGTCATATACAGCATACTCTCAACCAGAGAAGTCTTACCACTGCCGCCGTGACCCAGCAGGCAAATATTGCGAATTTCCATAGGAAATAATCTCCTTTTCCGTTTACTGCATTCTGCTCATAGAACGCGCTCAATAACCAGATTATATAATATTTTTGCGTTTAGCACAACAGCTTTTTCTTTTTGTCGAAATATTTTGATGAATTTACTAAAAACGGATGGAGATTTTCGGCATACAAGCCAGAAAAACGGGCTACATTCTATCTACGCTGATAAGAAGTGGGCACATTGGCACGGTCCAGAGCAACAAATAGACCAGCAACATGGTGGGGGAGAGGATGTCACTGCGCCCCACAAAAGTCAAATAAAACCCCAATAGCGCGCCGAATACATTCCCCAGTAGCGACAGCAAATTTCCAATTTTGACAATTTGACACAGACGGCGACTGAGTGCCACCAATTCAGCAAATGGCAACAGGCCATCGCGGAAAATAAGGCCGTTCGGGGTGGTTGCTTCGCGCCGAGGGTCGGACAGCGACAGACGCTCGGTAATCTCTGGGAGGGTGGCTTTTCCGTCTGTACCGAAGCACTGTTTGATTAGTTTGCCCGTAATATTGCCGTCGCGGGTGGCAAGCAAAATTTGCATACCATTTCGCGAGAGGGCGCGCAGGGCAATCTCAACCGCAGGGGTCGCTTTGTACTGGAGAGAAAAAACCGCGGTCAACTCGCCATCCACCGCCAGACAGATGGCGGTTTTGGCAGGAAGTTTCGGGGGCAGACGCACTGCCATGTGGCGCATAAAGACGGGCGGACCGACCAAAACCGTTTCGCCGCGAATGATACCACTCAAACCGTTGTCGTCATGGACATGGAAATGCTCCAGCGGTTCACAGTTACACTGGTGCTCTTGGCGGAGGGCCTCAAAGATGGGGGCGATACAGCCACCGCCCTGGGTTGCCAGTGCCGCGGCGTAGGAGATAGCGCGCTTCTCCTCCTCACCGTACAGTTTTATCTCCGCCAGGGTAACGCTGTTCAGCGGAAATAAGTCGGTGTCAGAAACGACAATCTTAGAGGCACTGCTTAAAACGGTTGCGCCGTATTGCCCAGCGACCGCGGTGCCGTTGTAGTTGAGTCGCCGTGCCACGCGCGCAAAGGGGATGCAGTATGCCATAGGGCAAACAAAGGAGCAGGATGCACACAGAATCGCAGACCAACACCACAAAAAGTCCTGTCCTCGCTCCTGTCCGACAGAGGAAAGGAGAGCGAACACGATAGACACCGCCAACAGGGGGGGCAACAGCAATCGTTGCCACTGGGAAGCGGTACTCTCCATCCTGGTGCGCGACACAAAGCCCTCACTGCTCAGTCTTCCTCTGGCGATACCGACCTCACAGCGGTCTGCCACACAGAGGGGCGTATTTTTACTGGCAGTTCGCAAGGTTTCCCACATGCCACGGTGGTAACTTTTCAGTCCCCAGAGGGAGAATACCAGTGCCGTGCCTGCGACACCGCCCAACGGTAGTAGCGCACTGCGCCCAGGGAGTGCCAAAAGCGTGATAGCGTCCAACAGGGCAACCAGATTAGTAATAGCGGCATAGGTGTAGCCAGTGCATAGGCGTGTGTTCCACTCCTCCCACGCCGTGTGGAATACGCTGGCACTTGTTAGGCTCAGTATAATCTGTGTAACTAGAATCCATACCGCCATATTGCCCACACTCTCTTGAAAGTAGGGGATAGCAACACCGCGCCACTCCAAGAAGAAGGGGAGCCACATGAGAAGCAACACAGGGATGGAGAAAAACAGTCCGCGGCGACTCTCCTGCCAACGGCGTTTGTGGAAGGCGGCGGCCTCGCGGGGGGACTGCTCTGGCTCCGTTTCTGGTACTTCCAGTTTTGCTTCCTCTTTTTTCTGTTTCTTTTGCTTGCTCTTTTGTCGCCTTTTTTCTGCACGGCGACGGCGACGGTCCTTTTGTCGTTCAAGCTCCGCTTTTGTCGCATCTACAGTGCTGGCAACGATATCTTCCAGTGTGACGGTGTGCGGTGCGGTTGATGGGCCTTTTGCTTCTTCTTTCGGCGGAGGTGGTGTCGTCTGTGCAGTGGTGGTCTTACGCTTGCGTTTCCACTGTTCCAGTTTTTTCTGTCCTTTTTGTAACTGCTCTTTTGCGATAGAAAATTCTTTCTGAAAAAACGCTTCGGGATGCCATTCTTTTTTGGGTAGCTCTTTTTCTGATGGCTCGTTTTTCGTTTTTTCTTGTTTTAGAAAAATTTTCTTGGGGGATTCTTTTGTGGTAGGGGGTTGGGAGGGCGGTTCTGGTTCAGGTGGGGGAGTTTCTTCGGGTTCGGCGGTCGGCTCTGCCTGGTCACGGAATTCCGCGAGAATATCTTCCAGTGTGTAGGTGGGTTCCGCCTCGTTACCCTCCACGCCCAGTGGTAGATTTGGTGTGTCCTGCGTTGTTTTGGTACTCATACCGTGTTAGCTCCGCAGGCTCACGCAAGACGCTGACGCACCGCTTCATACAGCAGAATAGCGGCGGCAGCCGATGCGTTCAGCGAAGAAATCTGTCCTTTCATGGGGATGCTGACCAAGAAGTCACAATTTTCACGCACCAGACGGCTCATGCCGTCACCCTCACTGCCGATGACGATAGCGGCAGAGCCCTTCAAATCGGCTTCGTACAGGGTGGTGGTGCCCTCGGCGGCAGTACCAAATACCCATACGCCCTGCTTTTGCAGGTCTTTCAGCAGAGCAGGGATGTTGGGGACACGCGCCACAGGCATATAGCTGACGGCACCTGCGCTGGTCTTGGCGACTACAGAGGTCACACCTGCACTACGCCGTTTGGGGATGATGACACCGTGTGCGCCAGCACACTCGGCGGTACGGATGATGGCACCAAGGTTGTGGGGGTCGGAGATTTCGTCGCATACGACAAGCAGGGGGTTCTCTCCGCGCTGTGCGGCACGGGCGAAGATGTCCTCAATGCTTGCGTAGGCTTGGGCGGCGGCGACAGCAATCACACCTTGATGGCTGTGGGTCGCGCTCATGGTATCGAGCTTGCGGCGGTCAACATCTACCACCACAATGCCTGCCTTTTTTGCTTCTGCGACAATACGACCCAAGGTGCGGTCGGTTTCGCCGCGGGAAACATACAGCTTATCGATGGGAGTGCCCGCACGCAGTGCCTCTGTCACCGCATTACGGCCCTCAATCAAGCCCTCGCCCTCCGCATTTTTTTCAAAATCTTCTCTGTATTCTTTCATAACAAACTCCTTATGCTATCTGTTGTATCCAATTGGGATAGGGTGTCGAATGACACGCTTATCCATCAGTATACCACAGGCATAGCGACGGAATAAAGAGGTATTCATAGAAATTTCACAGAAAATCCACAACCTGTTCTTGTGACACGCGTATTTTTGTGATACCATGATACATTGATAGAAAAGGGAAGCGTCCCTCAATAATTATCATAAGGAGTAGGACATGAACGAGAATCAAAATAAACCAAGTAATGGTAAAAATAACGACAACAAAAATCGAAAAAATATGCGTGGATTGTTGAGCCTGTTGGGGTGGGCGTTGGTGGTGACTATCGTCATCAATTTCCTGTCCGACTACAGCCATCAGGCGAATGTTGCCGCCACGACCCACGAAATTATGTACAGTGAGTTTATCGACTTAGTGGAAGAAAACAAGGTTGAGAAGGTTGTATTGACCGAAGGAATGGTGCAGATTACCCCTGTAGAGGGGTATGTCTACACAGATGACGATGGCAAGACCTACGATAAAAACTTTATCCTGTTCACTATGCAGTTGGGTAGCTACGATGCTGATTTGCAAGATTTTCTGAATGAACACGATGTGGACTATACCAACCCCTATGTGGCGCAGATGTCCCCTGTACTGGAATTTATGATTTCCTATATTTTGCCCACCGTACTGATGGTCGGTCTGTTCGTGCTGATGATGAATCTCATGACGCGCCGTGGTGGTATGGGTGGTATCGGCAGTGTGGGGAAATCCAATGCCAAGGTGTATATGGAAAAAACGACAGGAGTGACATTTGCTGATGTCGCAGGACAGGACGAAGCAAAAGAATCTTTGGCGGAAATTATCGACTTCCTGCACAACCCCGGAAAGTATACCGCTATCGGTGCAAAACTGCCCCGTGGTGCGCTGTTGGTCGGCTCTCCTGGTACGGGTAAGACCTTGCTCGCCAAGGCGGTGGCAGGGGAAGCAGGCGTGCCGTTCTTCTCTATCTCTGGCTCTGGCTTTGTCGAGATGTTTGTTGGTGTCGGTGCCAGCCGTGTGCGCGACCTGTTCCAAGAGGCTGCCAAAGTTGCCCCCTGTATCATCTTTATTGATGAGATTGATGCCATTGGTAAAACCCGTGACAGTCGGTTCGGCGGTGGCAATGACGAGCGTGAGCAGACGCTCAATCAGCTGTTGGCAGAGATGGACGGCTTTGACCCCAGTAAAGGTATTATTGTCCTCGCTGCCACCAACCGTCCTGAAGTGCTGGATAAGGCACTCCTGCGCCCTGGTCGTTTTGACCGCCGTATTACCGTAGACCGCCCCAATCTGGCAGGCCGTCTGGCGACGCTACAGGTGCATACGAAGAAAATCCGTCTGGCGGAAGATGTGGACCTTGACAAGTTGGCACAGGCAACCGCTGGTTGTGTCGGTGCAGACCTCGCCAATATGGTGAATGAAGCGGCATTGCGCGCCGTGCGCCATGGTCGCCACGCAGTGAATCAGGAGGATTTGCTCGCCTCGTTTGAAGTTGTCATTGCTGGTGCAGAGAAAAAGGGAACTGTTATCACGGAGCAGGAGAAGCGCATTATTGCTTACCACGAAGTTGGTCACGCACTGGCCGCCGCCAAGCAGAAAAATGCTCAGCCTGTCACCAAGATTACCATTGTACCGCATACACAGGGCACATTGGGCTATACCTTGCACCTGCCTGAGGAGGAGAAGTTCTTGATGAGCAAGGACGACATCCTCACCGAAATTCGTACTTTGCTCGCAGGACGCTGTGCAGAAGAACTGGTATTCAATACGCAGACCTCTGGTGCGGCAAACGATATCGAACGCGCAACGGAATTGGCGCGTAATCTGGTGGCACGCTTCGGTATGAGCGAAAAATTCGGCATGATGGCACTGGGTACCGTGCAAAATCAGTACCTCGATGGTGGTTACAGCATGAACTGCGCACAGGAAACCTTCGCCGCCGCAGACCGCGAGGTGGTCAGCCTGTTGCAGAACTGCCACGATGAGGCGATGGAGCTTTTGCGCGAGAACCGCGAAATGCTCGACAGTGTGGCTGGCTATCTGTTCCAGAAGGAAACCATCACAGGCGCACAGATGATGGCAATTCTTGAAGGCCGTGACCCCGACTTGGAGGAGTATTACGGTGTCAAGGGCAATGCCGATGTTGTGACCGATACGACCATTGAACCCCCTGCACAGCACATCTCCATGCTGGACGAACCCATCCCCATGCCCAAATTTGGGGACGAAGATGGGGAAGACGATGGAGAGAAAGACGGTACAGAAGAATGAAAATGGGTGCGTTGCAAAACGCACCCAAGTAAGATGTAATAGTAAACAGGGAAAAGGAGAGTATTGTTATGGAATATGTAACCCTTGGGAAAACCAATCTGCGTGTGTCCCGCCTTGGCTTCGGCGGTATCCCCATTCAGCGTATCACTGCCGAGGAGGCTAAGACTTTGTTGGAGGCCGTACATAAGGCAGGTATCAATTACATCGACACTGCGCGTGGCTACACCGTCAGCGAGGAGTTGATTGGGCAGGCCATCGAGGGCTATCGCAAGGACTTTATCCTTGCCACCAAGTCGATGGCGCGTGACAAGGAGGGCATGGCGAAGGATATTGCCATTAGTCTGCAGAATCTGCGTACCGACTATATCGACATCTATCAGGTGCATAACCCCACCGTGGAACAGCTTGACCAAGTCTGTGCCGAGGGGGGCGCACTGGAGGCACTGTTGGAGGCCAAGGCGAGTGGCAAGATTGGCCACATCGGTCTGACCGCCCACTCGTTGCAGGTGTTCGAGAAGGCACTCGAACTGCCTTGGGTGGAAACCTTTATGTTCCCCTATAATATTGTCGAAAATCAGGGCGAGGAACTCATGCGCCGTCTACAGGAGAAGAATATCGCGTTTATCGACATGAAGCCGATGGCAGGTGGTGCTATCGAGGATGGCCGTCTGGCTCTACGCTATATCTGTGCCAACGACGCTGTGACCGTCGCCATCCCTGGTATGTACAGTGTCGAAGAGGTCGAGCAGAATACACAGGCGGTCACTGACACCACGCCCCTCACCGCAGAGGAAGTCACCGCTATCAACAAGGTGCGTGACGAATTGGGAACAAACTTCTGCCGTCGCTGTAACTACTGCGCTCCCTGTACCGCTGGTATCAATATTTCTGGTGCGTTCCTGTTCCACGGCTATCTCAGCCGTTACGGCTTGGAGGAGTGGGCAAAGGGACGCTACGAAGGTCTGTCCGTCAAGGCAGGTGCTTGTGTAGAATGTGGCGAGTGCGAGAGCCGTTGCCCTTACCATCTGCCCATCCGCACTATGCTGAAGCAGGTTGCCGCTGATTTTGGTGCGTAACGCCCCCATTCTTTCGTAAAAAACGCAATCGCCGCAGGACTGTAGTAGCCTGCGGCGGTCGCATAGAAAAGAGAGAGAAAAAGAAGAAAGACTTTATGATAGTAGCATACTATACTCTCTCCGTGAAGTCAACGCTCTCGGACACTTGTTTACGAAAAGTTCACAGTACATTCAAAAACTGGTCGATTTTCCCTTGACCATTCTGAAAAAATCAATTATAGTGTGGTTCACTTTTAGGTTAGGAGGTGTCACCTTTGGATAACTATAATTTGGCAAGAATGCTCACCTGTTGCGGACGGCTCACCAAGCTGAATGTCGATGCCGAACTGCGCAGACGCGGATACGATGTCACACCGGCGCAGTCCCACGCGCTCATCTATCTGTCCAAGCACAGGGAGGAGGAGATTACCCAGCGTGCTTTGGAACACTTCATGCGGCTCAAACCTTCCACCATCAACGGTATCGTAGACCGTCTGTTGGAGAAAGGATATATCACCCGTTGCCCCAGTCCGCGTGATGGACGCTGTCGCCTGTTGTACCTGACGGACGCAGGACAGGCACTGGTCGATTCCTTCCGTGCCGCACTGGAACAGACCGACCAGGCGGTACTCATCGGATTGTCCGAGGAGGAGCAGTCTGCTCTGGAGGATATCCTGCGTAAAATTATTGTCAATCTGGAAAGCGAGGTTAAGAAACCATGATAAAAAAACTCTGGCCCTATACCAGAGGGTATCGGAAGTATGTCTTTCTCGGTGCGCTGTGTGCCGCATCAGAGGCCGTCGTGGAGATGGTGATGCCGTTAATTATGGCGAGTATCGTGGATGTCGGTATGCGCGACCACGATATGCAACACATCCTCAAGTTCGGTGTGCTGATGCTCGCAATGGCATTTTTCTCTATGTTTCTGGGCATTGCCGCCGCATTCCTCGCCGCTCGTGCTGGTCAGGGATTTGGCGCACAGTTGCGACAGGCACAATATGACCACATCCAGAACTTCACTTTCCGGAATATCGAAAAATTCTCCACCGCATCGCTTGTCACTCGACTGACCAACGATTGCAGTCATATGCAGATGACACTGGCGATGAGTATGCGTATGATGGTGCGTGCCCCCATGATGTTGATTTCCGCACTGGTGCTGGCGACCGCCATCAGTCTGAAGCTATCCAGTGTCTTCCTCGTTTCGATTCCGCTGTTGTTAGTGGGTATCGTTCTGATGTTGACCAAGATTAGTCCGCTGTTCGGCGGATTGCAGGGCCGCACGGACGACCTCAATCTGGTCGTGCAGGAAAACCTGTCCGCCATCCGCGTGGTGAAGTCCTTTGTGCGACAGGACCACGAGGCGGAGAAGTTCAAAAAGCGCAATGATGCACTCCGTGCCATGGCAGAAAAAGCATTTGGTCTGGTCACAATCAGCGGTCCGTGCATGATGCTCATTACCAACGGCACGATTATTGCCGTCATGTGGTTTGGCGCACCGCTGGTACAGAGTGGGGAGATGGAAGTCGGTCTGTTGTCGTCCTTCTTCACCTATATCACGCAGATTCTCTCCAGTTTGATGATGGTATCCATGATGATGATGATGATGACACGCTCCATCGCTTGTGCCAAGCGTATCATTGAAGTGTTGGACGAAAAGCCCGATATCACCGACGAAAAAGGCGACACCACGCTCACCGTTGCTGACGGCTCTATCGACTTCGACCATGTCTGGTTCAAGTACAACGACGACAGTAACGAGTGGAATCTGGAGGACATCAACCTGCATATCGAGAGTGGTATGACGGTTGGTATTCTCGGTGCGACTGGCTCGGCAAAGTCCACGCTGGTACAACTGATTCCCCGTTTGTACGAAGCACAGCAGGGCTCTGTGCGTGTCGGCAGACGCGAGGTGTCCGACTATACGATGGAGAATCTCCGCGATGCCTGTGCAATGGTGTTGCAGAAGAATACCCTGTTCTCTGGCTCTATCAAGTCCAATCTCCTGTGGGGTAAGGCAGATGCCACCGACGAGGAGATTGAGGCCGCCTGTGAAGCCGCCTGTGCCGCAGAGTTTATCCACCGTATGCCCAACGGCTATGATACCGACTTGGGACAGGGTGGTGTCAATGTGTCTGGCGGTCAGAAGCAACGCCTCTGTATTGCCCGTGCCATTTTGAAAAAACCGCAGATTCTCATTCTGGACGATAGTACCAGTGCGGTGGATACCGCCACCGATGCCAAAATCCGTACGGCACTGCGGACCTCTCTCCCCGGTACGACCAAGATTATTATTGCCCAGCGCATTATCTCCGTGATGGATGCCGATATGATTGTGGTCATGGACGACGGTAAAATCAGTGCGGTCGGCAAGCACGAGGAACTGATGCAGACAAGCGAAATTTACCGAGATGTCTATCAATCTCAGCAGGAAGGAGCGAACGAACATGGCTAATCCTCCCAGACGCGGTCCCGGTGGGGGACATGGTCCCCACGGCGGTTTCCAGAAGCCAAAAAATATGAAAAAAACCATCGGTACGCTCCTTGGCTATATCGGTCGCTCGCAGTGGTTGTTGGTCGTTGTCGGTATCTGTGTGGTACTCAACTCCCTGTGTTCCATTCTGGGGTCGTACCTTCTGAAGCCCCTTATCAACGACTGTATCGTGCCTGGCGACTATGACCGCTTGGTTCGTACCTTAGTGCTCATGGCACTGGTCTATATCGCTGGTGCGCTGTTGAGCTTCGCTTATGCGCGCATTATGGTCAGCGTTTCCCAGCGCACCACCCACGCGATTCGACAGGATTTGTTTGTCAAAATGCAACGACTGCCGTTGCGCTACTTTGATACCA
This sequence comes from Candidatus Pelethomonas sp., assembly GCA_045658885.1. Lineage (GTDB taxonomy): Bacteria > Bacillota > Clostridia > Oscillospirales > Oscillospiraceae > Pelethomonas. Next base: position 45,807 of record JAZOVU010000011.1, read on the forward strand.
ATACCCACGGCGATTTGATGAGCCGTTACACGAACGATGTGGACGCTATTACCGAGATTCTCAACAACGGTTTAATCAACTTGGTATCCAATGTCGTCACCTTTACAGGTATCGTGGTTGTAATGCTGACCCTGAACCCGTGGTTGTTCTTGGTGACAGTGTTCACACTGGCGTTGATGGTGTTGGTTGTGATGAGCTTCGGTAAAAAGACGCGGAAGTTCTTCAAGGCACAACAGCAGAGTTTGGGTGCCCTCAACGGCTACATCGAGGAGATGATTGAGGGACAGAAAGTCATCAAAGTGTTTAACTATGAGCAGGAGGCACGCACTGGTTTCGGCGAGCGCAACGAAGCATTCCGCTTCAATGCCACAAATGCACAGAGCCTTGCCAACTCGATGGGTCCCATCTCTAACAATATGAGCCATGTCAACTACGCACTGACCTGCTGTGTCGGTACAATTGTTGCCATTGCCACGGGTATGGATTTGGGTTCTCTGGTGGTCTATCTGAACTATGTGCGCCAAGTCAGCCACCCCATTGGTATGATGAGCCAGCAGGTCAACAGCGTCCTCTCCGCCATCGCAGGTGCAGAGCGTGTGTTTGAAGTCATGGAAACCACCCCCGAACTTGACGAAGGTAAAGTGGTTTTGGTCAATGTCAAGCGCAATCACGACGGTACGCTCACCGAGCAGGCGCAGCGCGGTGACGGTTGGGCATGGAAGTCCCCCGACGGGACACTCACGCCGTTGGCAGGTGATGTGCGCTTCAAGGATGTCGTGTTCAGCTATGTGCCAGAGAAGCGCGTCCTGCACGGTATCAGCCTGTATGCCAAACCTGGTCAAAAGATTGCATTTGTCGGTTCGACTGGTGCAGGTAAGACCACCATTACCAATTTGATTAACCGCTTCTATGAGATTGAAAGCGGTACTATCACCTATGACGGCATCAATATTCAGGATATCAGCAAGGACAGCCTGCGCCGTTCCTTGGGTATCGTGTTGCAGGATACCCACCTGTTTACTGGCACGATTGCGGATAATATCCGATACGGTAAACTGGATGCCACGGACGAGGAGGTGCGCGCCGCGGCCAAACTCGCCAATGCCGACACCTTTATTCGCCATCTGCCCAATGGATACGACACTTGGATTACGGACGACGGCGGCAATCTCAGCCAAGGTGAGCGACAGCTTCTTGCCATCGCCCGTGCGGCGGTTGCCGACCCTCCCGTACTGATTCTCGACGAGGCCACCAGTTCCATCGACACCAGAACGGAAAAACTCATTGAGAAGGGCATGGACAGTCTGATGCAGGACCGCACGGTGTTCGTCATTGCACACCGTCTCTCGACTGTGCGAAATGCAAAGGCGATTCTCGTCCTCGAACAGGGCGAAATTATCGAGCGTGGCGACCACAATGAACTGCTGGAGCAGAACGGCAAGTATTATCAACTGTATACTGGTCAGCAGGAATTGAGCTGACACTGCACGAAACGCGCATCGCAACAGAGCAAAAGCGGTGCGCGTTCCTCTGTTTCTATAGAGAAAAATTTGAAAAAACGGAAAAAATCTATTGACAAAAGCGGGGAATAGGGGTATGATAGCTAAGGTTAGTGATGACTAACCTTAAAAATAAACTGTGAGTTAGTAAAAACTAACTGCGTAATAATAGGATGGAGGTAATGCTATGAAAATGACTTTGCGTAACGCACAGGAAGGAAAAGAATACATCATTCAGCGCATCAACACGGGGGACGACGAGTTGAACGCGTTCCTGTTCACCCTTGGGTGCTATAGCGGTGAGCCTATCACCGTGGTTTCTCGCCGTAGAAGCGGTAGCGTGGTATCCATCAAGGACGGTCGCTACAGCATCGACAACCAGTTGGCTTCCGCTATTGTGGTCGCCTAATCGCATCATCACGACACAGGGAGAAACACAAGCATGAGAATTGCATTGACAGGCAATCCCAACAGTGGAAAAACCACGATGTTCAACGCGCTGACAGGTCGCAGTGAAAAAGTCGGCAATTGGGCAGGTGTTACGGTTGAAAAGAAAGAGCATCCCATCAAAAAAGTGTACTGTGGCGGTCAGGACGGATTGATTGCCGTTGACCTGCCTGGTGCGTACTCGATGTCCCCGTTCACTGCGGAGGAGAGCGTTACCCATACTTACATTAAAAATGAAAATCCCGATGTCATTGTCAACATCGTGGACGCAACCAATCTGAGCCGTAGTCTGTTTTTCACTACGCAGTTGATGGAATTAAATATCCCAGTGGTCATTGCACTGAATAAGAGCGATATCAATGAGAAAAAGGCAACGAAGATTGATACGGCTGCACTGTCAACAAAAATGGGTTGTCCCGTGGTCGAAACAGTTTCTACCAATGCTGATGGGTTAAGCGAGGTTATTAAAACCGCTGTTTCCCTCTGTGGCAAAGGGCAGAAAGCACCGTACCAACAGGGGGATATTGACTTGACCAGTAAGAGTGCGGTTGAGATGGCGGATAGAAAGCGGTACGCTTTTGTCAACGGTATTGTCGCCAAGGTCGAAAAGCGCAAGGTTCTCACACGGAACAAGAGCGTGGATGATAAGATTGACGCGGTTTTGACCAATCCTGCCTATGGTTTGGTCATTTTTGCGGCCGTGATGTTTCTGGTGTTCCAAATCTCGCAGGCGTGGGTCGGCCCGTGGATTGCCGAGGGCTACGAGTTTGCCAATGGCACAACGATTCCTGGTTTGGTGACGCTCATTGATATGTTCAAAGAGTGGGTCGCTGGTCTGTTGGAGAATGCCAATCCATTCCTCGCGTCTCTGTTGGCAGAGGGTATTATCGGCGGTGTGAGCGCGGTAGTTGGGTTCCTGCCTCTGGTCATGGTCATGTATTTCCTGCTCTCCCTGTTGGAGGACTGTGGCTATATGGCGCGCGCTACCGTGGTTCTTGACCCCATTTTTAAGAAGGTTGGTCTGTCTGGTAGGTCGGTCATTCCCTTTATCGTGGGTACAGGTTGCGCTATCCCCGGTGTCATGGCGGCGCGTACCATCCACAATGAGCGCGAGCGCAACGCAACTGCGATGTTGGCACCGTTTATGCCCTGTGGTGCGAAGTTGCCTGTCATTGCCCTGTTTGCAGGTGCGTTCTTTGACAATGCGAGCTGGGTAGGTACGCTGATGTACTTTGCAGGTATCATTCTCATTCTATTTGGTGCGCTGTTAGTCAACCGCATCGCTGGCGCGCAGAAGCGCAGGTCCTACTTCATCATCGAACTGCCCGAATATAAACTGCCCTCGCTGAAACGCGCCGTGGCAGATATGTGCAGTCGCGGTTGGGCGTATATTGTCAAGGCTGGTACAGTTATCCTGCTGTGTAATGCCGTTGTGTTTGTGATGCAGTCCTTTGACTGGAATCTCCAACTGGTTGAAGAGGGGACAGCAAGTACCTCCATTCTCGCCAGTATTGCCAACCCCGTCGCATTCGTTCTGGTGCCTGTGATTGGTATTCACGCATGGCAGATGGCTGCCGCCGCTGTGACTGGCTTTATTGCCAAGGAGAATGTGGTCGGTACGCTGGCGGTGTGCTACGGTATCTCCAATCTGATTGATACTGAGGCATTGGAGATGGCGGAGGGAGCTGGCAGTGAGGTCGCCGCTGTATTTGCCATTACCAAGGTTGCCGCGCTCGCATACCTGATGTTTAACCTGTTTTCTCCCCCTTGCTTTGCCGCAATCGGTGCCATGAACAGCGAAATCACCAAGAAGAAGTGGCTGTTTGGCGGTATCGCTTTACAGTTGGCAGTCGGTTACACGGTCGGCTATCTGGTCTATACCATCGGTACGCTGATGACTGCGCCTGCAACCTTGAGCATCGGGGCCGCTATCGGCGGTGGTCTGTTTGTCCTGCTCTTTGCTTTGGTTTTGGTACTGCTGTGTGTCAGAGCGGACCAACAGGTGAAAGCAGAAGCCGTCCGTAAACAGTAAAAGGAGTGCTATCAGATGGCAGATTTTTTGGTAGGACTTGTCCTGGTGGCCATCCTTGGCGGTGCGGTGTTCTATATCGTCAAGGCGAAAAAAAGCGGCCGCAAGTGCATCGGTTGTCCCGACAGCGGCTCATGTGGCAAAAACGACTGTTGCAACTGTAAGCACTGATATTGATACAGTAAAACGATTCTTCCGTATACATACTCCTCTCTTTTCTCTGAAAAATAGCTTTCCATTTGGAGAGCTATTTTTCGTTTTTTTGAATAAAATCTTTGTATTTTTTCTTGACAAATAGTAGAAACTATAGTAGGATTTTAAATAGTTAGTGTAGACTAACTAAAAATCTCTTGCCATGTTCTATGGGGGAGATTCCTTATTTCAATATTGGTTAGTTGCAACTAACTTACGGAGGGAATTATGTCTGAGGAATTGATTATTCGCCACTGTGCGCCTACACTGGCAGGATTGAAAACAGGAAATCTCTTTTCCTGTGCCTGTACCTCGCGGGAGGACTTGACAATGGCACTGCGCGAACTAAATAGAAAGTTGGTCCCCAAGGGGGTGCGCGTGATTCCACTGCGTCTAAATGGTAATCGTGTGCTTCTCTATGTCTATCGCTATCGTTCTCTGAAACGGGATTTGAACGACACACAAGCACGGGCGTTGCTGGAACAGAATGGGTATGTACCAGAGTGTATGGAACGCTGTGTGATGCGTTTAATCGAACGCATTGGGACGAGTGAAGAATTTCCGCACGAAATCGGTTTGTTCCTCAGCTATCCGCCAGAGGATGTCTGTGCCTTTATTGCCAATAAAGCGTGTAACCATAAGTGTGTCGGCTGTTGGAAGGTGTACGGCAATGTGGAACAGGCACAGAAAATTTTTGCGCGCTATGAGAAGTGTACCCGTGTATATGGCGAACGGTGGAAAAATGGGCGAAGCCTGGAGCATTTAACCGTGGCAGGCTAACTGCTTTTGCACCCAATATAGATAAAAACGGCTCTCCGAACAGGAAAGCCGTTTTTGCTTTAACATAAAATTTGCCCCAATAGGTCCATAATGGCATCTGCGCGTGAAAAAGCCTGTGCCGAGAGTCGTCCTAACAGCTTTTGTAAACAGGGGTCCACGCTTTCATCAGACGCACGGCGGTAGTTGAACCCGTTACACGCCTCTTGGTGGTAACATGAGCGTAGCGCATCCGAGAGAGAGTGCCAACGCATATGGTCGATGCTGACAACATCCTCGTAGCAAGTGCCTGTGATAAGAAAATATGCGGTTTTTAGCTCCTGCGCCGCCTCTTTTTTCTCCTGTGCAATCGAGCGCAGAAGCCGTGTCGCACCACCGTGGCACAACCGCTGGGAAAGTCCGAGGTAACAGCGTCTTTGTGCCAGTTCTTCCTCGATAAAGCCCTCTAGTACTTGTAGTTCCTCTGTGGCTGCACTGCCCATACAGCAGGGATTAGGCTGTGCGCCAGGAAGTGTGGCATCCTCGCGCCGTGGCGTAGGGGCAGGCATCGGTGTCATTTGCGTGCTCATACTCTCCCCAAGGGATGCCGTGGGCGGTGTCGGTGTGACATTGTTACCGCCGTCGCCGTAGGGGTCACACCCTGGGGACACGCGCTGCCACACATCGTCGTACATTCGATAGTCGTAGGCGGTGTGATTCTGCATAGCAACAGCCTCCTTTACATTACAGGCTATTCTATGCGGAAACGAAGGAAAAGGTTATTCTTTTTTGAAAAAATCAGGTTGATTTTCCATGGTGCTGTGCCTGCAACAGAAATTCAGCCGCCATGCGATAGCCTTCAAAGCCGTACCCAGAGAAGGTGGCGCAACACGCCATCCCAGCATAGGATACCTGACGGAATAGTTCGCGCTGTGAGATATCCGACAGATGAACCTCCACAGCAGGGAGCGCGACGGCCTTGAGTGCGTCCAAAATGGCGATACTCGTGTGGGTGTATGCCGCAGGATTGATAATGATAGCATCCATTTTGCCCAGTGCGTTCTGAATCGCATCGACCAGAACACCCTCGTGGTTGGATTGCAGGATTTCACAGGTAATCCCAAGAGGCGCGCAGAAGTCACGGATGTACTGCGCTAAATCGGCATAGGTTTGCGTTCCGTAGATGGATGGCTCGCGGATGCCCAACAGATTCAAATTAGGGCCGTTCAAAAAAAGAATGTTCATCACTGATTCCACTCCTGTAGTAGCTGTGCTACGGTCTGTTCCACCGTTCCATTGTTGTCGATAACGACATCGGCAAAGGCTTCGTATTGTGCTTTGCGCTGTGCCCACAATGTTTCGATAGCGGTGCGCTGTGAAAGAGGTCTGCCATCCGTGGGCAGATACCTGTGGTCGCGCATGAGGTGAAAAAGTCTGCCATTTTGATGGAGTGGCGCGTAGTTTTCCACCCGTGTGACACAGCCACCGCCTGTGCTGATGATGATACCTGTGCGCTTTCCGACCTCGCGGATACAGTCACTTTCGAGGGCACGGAAATAGTCCTCGCCATGCTGTGCAAAAATCTCTGGAATGGATAGTCCTGCGCGCTGTACGATGATTTCATCCAGATGCACCACCTCGCGCCCCGTCTGTACGGCAAGGGCATCGGCAATGGTGGATTTTCCACAGCCTGGCATCCCGATGAGCACCATGTTCTCCAACTGTCGGTGGAGTGCGGAAAAGACTTCCTCTGTTCGGGCATCGCTGATGGTGGTACCAGTGAACAGCTCTGCGGCGCGTTTGGCCTGTGCCGTCAGCATGGACAATCCACAGGTGCAGGGGATGCCAAGTTGTTCTGCCTGTAGAAATAGCGCAGTACGCAGGGGGTGATAGACCACATCGAGGACACCAGAGAGATGGGGGAATTGCGTTAAGTCGAGGGGAGATTGCCCACAGTTTGAGAACATCCCCACAGGGGTGGTATTGATAATGCAGTCCGCATCCACATGGCGGTGGAGGTTGGTGTAGTTGTTGTCACCGTTGCGGGAGATGACGACAATCTCTCTCGCACCGCACAGTTGCGCGGCGGCAATCGCGGTACGACTGGTGCCTCCACTGCCAAGAATGAGAACCTTTTTCTGCTGTAAGTCGATATGACTGCGCTGTGCCATATAGAGCAGTCCGTCGATGTCCGTGTTGTAACCGATGAGTCGTCCTCCACGGTTGACGATGGTGTTGACTGCACCAATTTGGGCGGCGCGTGTGTCAATCTCATCGCACAGGGGAATGACCATTTGCTTATACGGCATGGTGACATTTAGACCGCGAAATTGACGCTCTGCCAATAGTTGTGCCACGGCATCTCGTGGGGTGGGCAACAGGCGGTAGTCGTAGTTGCCGAAAGCGCGGTGTAGTTGAGGGGAAAAACTGTGTCCGAGTGTTTCTCCCAGTAATCCATATTCTACCATAGTGACCTCGCATTATAGGAGCGTTTGCTGGTAGGCACGGCTGACAGAGAGCAGGGTTTCAAAGAGTGCCTGTGCATAAGGGGCAAGTTCCTCCCGACTGTTCTGACGGACACGCTCTAAAATCTCCTGCTCCCGACCGCTGGCGAGAATGGGTATCTCATGTGCTTTTTTATAGTCTGCAACCTGTTGTACGATGGCCATGCGCTCTTGAAACAGGGTGAGTAATTGTGCGTCAATGGTGTCAAGTTGGTCGCGGTAGTCTTTCAGTTCCATTTTTCATCCTCCATAAGCATATCGAGTAGTGTCAGCGCAGTGACGGCTTCTACGACAGGGACGGCGCGTGGGACGATGCAGGGGTCGTGCCGACCGCGAATGTGTAAAGTCGTGTTTTCCATCGTCGCGAGATTGACACTACTCTGCTCCTGCGCGATGGATGGGGTGGGTTTTAGTGCGACATTGACTACCAGTGGCATGGCGGTGGTAATACCGCCGAGGACACCGCCTGCATGATTGGTGCGCGTGACCACGCGCCCATTCTCAACCACAAAGGGGTCGTTGTGCAGACTGCCACACATGGTGGCGGCATCAAAGCCCTCCCCAAAAGAGACACCGCGTACTCCAGGAATGCCGAATAAGGCGGCGGCAAGACGATTTTCCACACCGCCGAACATCGGTGCGCCGACCCCAACAGGAAGCCCTACGGCAAAACAGCGCACCATACCGCCGATGGAGTCGCCATCTTGCGCGGCATTTTCAATAGTCTGTGTCATGGCGAGCAGGGCGGTACGGTCGAAAATAGGGAGTGGTTTTTCGGAAAGACGCGCCAATAGGGTCGCGTCAATGGTGGCAAAATCGGGGGTGCTGTCGTAGACCTTGCCAATCTGTGCGATATGTGCGCCGATGTGGATACCGCGTGCCTCTAGGATTTGTAATGCGATACCACCTGCCACGCACAGCGGTGCAGTCAACCGCCCAGAAAATGCACCACCACCGCGCAGGTCACAACTGTCGCCGTATTTCATCCGTGCCGTAAAATCTGCGTGGGAGGGGCGTGGAATATTTTGTAGGGCGGTGTAGTCGGCACTGTGATGTCCGCTGTTCGCTATCACGGCGCACAACGGCGCACCGCAGAGAATACCGTCTACCATACCGGATAGAATCTCAACGGCATCGTTTTCCTTGCGCTGTGTCGTGAGAGAACTGCGCCCGGGGGCACGACGCGCCATAAATGCGGTCAATCGCTCCCAATCGGGACGGAATCCAGCAGGAAATCCGTCCACCACACAGCCGATGGCGGTGCCGTGTGACTGGCCGAATATGGTGACGCGGAGCTTATTGCCCAGTGTGTTCATGGAGTATCCCTCCTAACGCGGTATAGTCTTTCCAGAAGTTGGGGTAGGACTTGTTGACACACTGCGCCCCTGTCAGTGTGACAGGATGTGTACAGCGTGTGGCGGCGATGGCGAGCATCATGGCGATGCGGTGGTCGTTGTGGCAGTCCACGGTGACACCACCGACCAGAGAGGACTTGCCACGAATGGTGAGGCTGTCCGCCGCCTCGTGGATATCAGCCCCCAGTGTGATGAGAGTGTCTGTGATAGTGGCAAGGCGGTTGCTCTCCTTGAGGCGAAGGCGTGTGGCGTTAGTCAGATGCAGTTGCCCCTCGCGTAGCGCACCCCATACCGCCAATGGCGGTGCGAGGTCGGGACAGTCGGAAATATCAATGCTGACATCGCCCTGTTCCCCCAAGTGTGTACCATAGTCGAGTATGACGCGGTCGCCTTGGAACGAAGCTTCGTCCATACCTGCCACGGTGACCGCGTTGTCAATGCCTGCGGCGGCATACCAGAATGCCGCCTGACTCCAATCCGCTTCTAGCGAGAGATTCTGGGGATGATAGAGCGTGTTAGGAGGAATGTGGTACTGCGGTGGCAAGCTCAAGGTGGCAGGAATATGGACACCAAATTGACTAAGTGCATACAGTGTCAAAGTGAGATAGCTACTGCTCTCCAGTGGTCCAACAGGGATGAGGACACTTGGTTCGTTGAGCAGTGGTAACGCGAGGAGTAAGCCAGAGAAGAATTGACTGGATACATTGCCTGGTAGACGATATTCACCAGACAAAAGCTGTCCCTGTACGGTTAAGGTGTTGTCTTCAAGAGAAAATTGGATACCTTGTCGGCGGAAGATATCAAAATAGGGGGTCAGAGGGCGTTCTAGCAGTCGGGCAGACCCCGTGAAGATACCGCCCCCAGCAACGGCAAGGACAATGGGGAGGAGAAAGCGCAGGGTTGTACCCGATTCCCCACAGTCAATCTGTGGCAGAGAATCTGTCCAAGTGCGGTGCGGATGGATGCTACGGATGTGGAGCGTGTTGCCATCGAGCGCAATCTGTGCGCCCAAGGCGTGCATGGCGCGTATCGTCGCTAGTAAATCCTCGCTCGGTACAAATTTAGTAATGGTGCTGTCGCCATCGGCTAGAGCAGACAGGATAATAAGGCGGTGTGCCTGTGATTTGCTCGGCGGCGGTGTGACGGTACCGTGTAACTGTGTAGGGAAAATAGTTACTTGCATAGGGCTACCTCCGTGAAGTGACGCAACTGTTCCAAAGTAAGACGCAGAGTTTTTGCTCGTCCGACTTCTTCCAAAATTACAAGGTCAATGCTGTCGCCTGCACGCTTCTTATCGGCAATAGCGGCGGTAAATAGTTCGGTAGCGGAGAAGGGACAGGAATAGGGGAGAGAAAAACGGTGCAACAGAGAGAGTACCGTTTCGAGTGTCCCTGTGGGGCTGTATCCCAGTCGTTCCGCCGCACGGCAGACCAGTGCCATGCCGATGGCGACCGCTTCGCCGTGTGGGATGGTGTAGTGACTGCAACGCTCAACGGCATGGCCAAGGGTGTGACCGAAGTTGAGCAGTTTGCGTTGTCCATGTTCGCGCTCGTCACCACAGACGAAGGATGCCTTGATTTCTACATTGCGCTGTACTAGTTCTTCAATAGATGAGGGGATTTCCGTCGTCTGTAGGATGTGCAATAGCTCTTTGTCTGCAATGAGTGCGTGCTTGATAACTTCTGCCATGCCCTCCGCAAATACTGCGTTGGGGAGCGTGCGGAAGGTGTCCGTGTCGCAGAGCACCAAACGAGGTTGATGGAATGCGCCAGCAAGATTTTTCCCTTCGGGGAGGTCAACGGCGGTCTTACCGCCGACAGAAGCATCACACGCGGCGAGTAGTGTCGTTGGCATTTGAACAAAGTCGATACCACGCTGATAGACGGCACAGGCGAAGCCTGTCATATCGCCTACCACGCCGCCACCGAGGGCAATCGCAAAATCCGTGCGTGTCAAGCCCACTTGGGAGAAAAAAGAGAGTAGTTCTGCACAGACGGGGAGTGTCTTGTGTGCCTCGCCGGTAGGAAGTGTATACAAATGCACCGTGAATCCTGCAGTTTCGAGGGCGTGCCGTACGGTCTGTGCATAGAACGGTGCAACTTGGCTATCTGTTACGAGGACACACCGCCGTGCCGTTGTCATGGCGGTGAGGAAATCGCCGCTATGTGTGAGAAGCCCTGCGCCGATGTGGACGGCGTAGGGCTGGGAAGTAGGAATCCAAACCGTAGGCATACCATCACTTCCGTTACTGAAAACTTACAAAAAGTTATAAACTTCATCAAAAGCAAACTTCTCCGTTTCATTCCTTCTTCGCTGTGTCCGCTTTTGCCGAAGCTACTTGCGTTTGTATGACACTCCAAAGGCATAAATTCCCGACTAACGCATCGGTACATATCTATTGCACTTGTTTTCGCTATGCAATAGATTCTCCGTATCGTTTCAGATTCACACTCGCCTGCACATCTCGGTCAATGGAATTTCCACAAATCGGGCAAACATAAGTTCGTTCCGACAGCTTCAAATCCTTTTTGATATGTCCGCAGATGCAACACATCTTGCTTGACGGATAGTAGCGGTCGGCGGTAATAAAGGCAATGCTGTTCCATCGGCATTTGTACTCCATCTGTCGGTAGAATTCATGGAATCCCTGCTCCTGTACCGCTTTGGCTAAGTGGTGATTCTTCATC
>JAZOVU010000012.1:0-4305 GCA_045658885.1 Candidatus Pelethomonas sp.
CCTGTTAGCGTAGCTAGAATAATATGGTAGGGTGGGACACACCCGAACCCATACGCTCGGGGAGACCATGTAAGACCTCGCAAGTGCAGGCTACGGTCAACGAACCGAGAATCCCCTGCCTTTAGGCATGGGGAGTGTCAAACGAAATATAGAAAAAGTCAATACCCTTTCAAAAGTACGGCGGTTTTTCATTTGAGGTTGATACAGCGCAATTTTTATTGTACAATGTCCTCACGGCAAGCAAAGTACTACATAAGGAGGGGTCACCATGACCAATGAACCAATTATCCAGTACGCCATAGAGGAGGGGTTTTCCTCTGCCGCCATCGTCAATACGACAGATATCGTTTTCGACCCCAGTTTTCGTCCGTACTGCGCGGAAAATCTCTGTGGGCAGTATGGTGCAAATTACTCCTGTCCGCCAGACTGTGGTTCGCCAGAGGAGATGAAGCAGAAAGTTTTGCGGTATAAAAAAGCGTTGGTGTTGCAGACGGTCTGGAGCATTTCGGACTATTCCGATACCCCAGCTATCAAGCAGGCAAAAGGGGAACACAACGCCGCAGAGCTTCGCCTGGTGCAACGACTGCGCGAGGAGAGGTGTGGCGGTATCCTTGTGGGAGCCAGCGGTTGTGCGCTGTGTAGCCCCTGTGCGATGCAAAACGGGGAACCGTGCCGTTTCCCAGAACTGCGGTATTCCTGTATGTCTGCCTACTGCATCTTCGTCAGAAATTTGGCGGAACGCTGTGGTATGGCGTATGACTGCGGAGAGGGGAAACTTGCTTTTTTCGGTATGTATGTCTTTGACTAAGGTTCGGACACTCCGCTGTACCCCCATTCGTTTACTTTGCCTCTAGCTGTAACTCCTGTGCATTCTCCTTCATGGCCTCGATGCAGATAGCGGCGACATCTTTGACCTCCATGCCAAGCATTTCACAGCCACGGCGGATTAAGTCGCGGTCGCACTTGGCGGCAAATTTCTTATCCTTAAACTTTTTCATAAAGCTGGACACCTCCATATCGGTGATGCCAGCAGGACGCATTCTGGCCGCCGCCTGAATGATTCCCGTCAGCTCGTCTACGGTAAAGAGGGATTTCTCCAGATTTGTCACAGGCTCTACATCGTTGACAATGCTGTAGCCGTGTGCGAGAATGGCGCGAATCTCCTCGTCCGTCAAACCAGCATCCTGCAACGGCTGTGCGGTGTGTTGCAGATGTTCCTCGGGATGCTGTTGGTAGTCGTAGTCGTGCAGATAGCCAATCGCCATCCAATGTTGTACATCTTCTCCGAAATGCTGTGCCAGACCGCCCATCGCCGTCATAACATTTTTTGCGTGCAGGAAAAGGTGTTCCTCCGTAGTCGTGGTACGCAGTAATTCCTGCGCGCGCTCCATGGTAAGCATATTGATTTCCTCCTGATATGGTGTAGTGAAGTGTTAGGATTATACCATATGCACAGGAACAATTCCACTGTTCTTTTGAGGACATATTGCAGTGAGGGAGGATTTATGGTAGTATCAGTAGCTCGGAGGTGGGAGATGAATTGCCGTGTAGATAGACACACAAATCTACCAATACAAAATAATGCGAAGTAAAATGGAGAGGTACCATGGAAACCAACCATGAAAATCAATTTCTTGGGCAGGAGAAAATCTCGAAACTTCTGTTCAAATTTTCCGTTCCCTGTGTGGCAGGGTTGCTCATCGGCGCACTGTATAACATCGTTGACCAGATTTTTATCGGCAACAGTGAACTCGGTTTTCTCGGAAACGCCGCTACAGGCGTATCGTTCCCTGTCATCTGTATCGCCAATGCGTTTGCGTGGTGTGTGGGTGACGGTGCGGCATCGTATCTGAGTATCTGCGCTGGTCGCAGAGATTCAGACAGCGCACACAAATGCGTCGGCACAGGCATTACGGTCACGCTTATGATTGGTCTTGTGCTGGTGTTGCTCAGCGAACTGTTTGCCGTTCCCTTCATGGCACTGTTCGGCGCATCCAGCCAGACCTTAGGGATGGCTGTGGAGTACTTCCGCATCGTTGCGGCATTTTTCCCGTTCTATCTGCTGTCTTGTGTGATGAACAGCATGATTCGTGCGGACGGAAGCCCAGCATATTCGATGGTCACGATGCTGACGGGTGCGGTCATCAATATTATTCTGGACCCTGTTTTTATTTTTTTGCTGAAATGGGGGATTGCTGGTGCAGCATGGGCAACTGTCATCGGACAGACGGCATCGTTTCTTGCCTGTGCGGTGTATTTCTGCAAGCCAAAGACATTTCGTCTGAGCAGGCGCAGTTTTATTCCCGACCAAATGGTGCTACGCAAGGTCGTTTCGTTGGGGGCTTCAACCTTTATCACACAGATATCCATTGTAATTTTGTCCTTGGTAAGCAACATGACCCTTGCCCATTATGGTGCGCTGTCCCAGTATGGTTCCGATATTCCCATTTCCGTGTTCAGTATTCAGACCAAGGTATTTACCGTGGTTTGCAATATCGTTATCGGTATTGTTCTGGGTGGACAGCCGATTTTTGGATACAACTATGGTGCAAGAAAAATGGAGCGTGTGCGGGAGGCGTATCTGTTGGTTCTACGCGCAACGCTGATTGTCGGACTGGTTGCCGTACTGATTTTCCAGTTGTGGCCACAGGCGGTCATCGGAATTTTTGGCTCTGGAAATGAGTTGTATCAGGAGTTTGCCGTAAAAACATTCCGCATTTACCTGTCGTTGATGATGATTACCTGCCTTGGTAAGATGTCGACCGTGTTTTTTCAATCGATTGGCAGGCCGATTCATGCAGTGGTAGCCTCCCTCATCCGCGACACGGTGTGTTTTACACCACTTGCCCTGCTTCTCCCTGCACTTATAGAAAAGAAAAACCCGGGAAGCGGTATTTACGGTATTTTGTACGCGGCACCGATTTCAGACCTCGTGGCAATCGTTGTCATTGTTGCCTTGACGATTCCGTTTTTCCGTGAGCTGAAGAACGGAAACCTGGGCGAAGCCACCGAGCAACGAAGCATAAAGCCATCCGTGCCGGGACCGATTATCACCATTGCCAGAGAGCATGGTACAGCAGGCAAACAGATTGGCGCACTGGTGGCACAACGACTCGGTATCCCGTTCTACTACAAGGAGATGACTGCGTTGGCGGCACAGGAAAGTGGTCTGGACAAACACTTTATTTCTGAGCTCAACGAAGTTGCCCCCAATACGCTGTACGACCTGTATCTGAGTACCAATGTGGTACAACGCGCAGTGATGGCACAGGAACAAGTCATCCGTACCATTGCTGATAACGGAAGCTGTGTTATCGTTGGCAGAGCCGCAGACCATGTTCTTAGGGAGTATGATACTGTGATTCGTGTGTTTATTCATGCACCCAAAGAATACCGCATTGCAAAAGTGATGGAGATGTACGGTGACAGTCGAGAGGATGCTGTGCGAAACATCCAACATTCTGACATGGCAAGAGCTGGCTACTATCACAATATCTCTGGACAGAACTGGGGCGAACCGCACAACTATCATCTGTGTCTGGATGCTTCGATGGGGACAGATGCCTGCGTGGATGTCATCTGCCAAGCGGTGGATGCTGTGTGTGGCAATCATTGCAATCCATAAACGGGGGACTTTACGCAACCGAATAGAAACGAGCAGGAGATGGCCAGCGGATAACTGGTGCATCTCCTGCTGTATTTTTATTTGTCAAACGACGGGTTCATATAGTAGATATTCTTCTCACCGAGTTTCTCCTTGGCAAGCCGTAGACCTTCGCCAAAGCTATCAATGTAGAGTGGATTTTTAAGACATACTTACACGCATATATGCGTAAGCGTAAAATCTAACCGCGTAAGAAAAATGCGGACTCTGGGATTAACCACGGAGTCCGCAATATTTATTCATTTCGCCCGACATTCAGTCGGAGCATTCCACGGCATCAAGGATTGCAGCACATTCTCTTGGGACAGAGCAGCATCCTTTGCGGTCTTCAGCAACCACGTCAGATATTTGTACGGATCCAAGTCATTCTCAATGGCTGTTTGGATCATACTGAACATAACCGCGCTGCCGGAGGCTCCCTTTGGAGTATTGGCAAACAGAAAGTTTTTTCGGTCAATGACGAAGGGCTTAATGCTTCTTTCTGCCCGGTTGTTGGAGAGCTCCAGTCTGCCATCCTTCAAGTAATTGGTCAGGTAAGGCCACTGCTCTTTCAGATAATGGAGTGCCTTCCCCAATGCAGACTTCGGAGCGGCTGTTCTGGAATTTGCCCATGCAAACATAGCGTCTAAAACAGGGTTTGC
>JAZOVU010000013.1:0-2329 GCA_045658885.1 Candidatus Pelethomonas sp.
TCAAACTTACCCTGTGTTGCACCGAACTCGCAGTCTACACGCCATGCCAGATTCTCCTTGGTGGATGCCTTCATCTTGGGCTCAAGCTCCTCGCCCAGCAGCTCAGCAAACTTGGCGGCGTGCTCAGCCTCCTCGAAAGCGGCCTTCTCCCAGTACAGACCGACCTCAGGATAACCCTCGCGGTGTGCGATACGAGCCATGCACAGGTACATACCAACCTCGGCGCACTCACCGGTGAAGTTAGCAAACAGCTGGTCACGGATATACTGCTTATCCTCCTCGCTGATGTCACTGTTGTTCTTGACAGTCTGTGCATAGACGCCGTACTCATGCTCAGCGGCGAGCTTTGCATTCTCCTGCATCACAGTAAACTTGGAACCGGCAATCTTACAGACGGGACAAACCTCAGGAGCAGCATCTCCCTCGTGAACATAACCGCAAACAGGGCAAACCCACTTTTTCATAACTCTTGTTCTCCTTTTCATTGTATTATTAAAGTTTTTTCTTCTCTTTAAGATAGACGGTTGTGGTGCGAATTATTCCTCTTTTGTTGCATTGCACTGCGGACACACACCCGAATATACCACCGAGCAACTCTCGATGCAATACCCCCCGCTATCCGCCACGGGCGAAACCTCCACCGCTGGGAAATCGTCCACCCGTCCACAGATGCGACAGCGAATGTGGCTGTGTTGCTCGGTCCATCCGTCATAGCGGTTCTCACTGCCTGCAACCCCAAGGCGCAGGATAGTCCCCTCGTCCACCATCTGTCCCAGTACACGGTAGACCGTCGAACGGCTGATACTGGGGTGCGTGCGGTGGATATGCTCGTAGAGCATTGGTGCGGTAGGATGGTTTTTGAGCGAACAGAGCGTAGACCGTATGATTTCCTTCTGTAAAGTATTTCTGGTATTCATAGGTTTTTCTCCTAACTAGGAACTTGTCCTGATAAAAATATACTACATCCGCCCCCATTTGTCAAGAAGTTTTTTCAACTTTCTTTTTCCAATTTTCCACGCTTTTGTGGGCAATCAGTGGCAGGAATCCCCCCTTGAACCAGCGGTAGCATCGTGGTATACTGTCGCTACTATCAAATAAAGGAGAGAATGATATGTCTACCATTGACCTACTCAACAGTTGGCCACTCTATCTCATCTGTGGCAGTATCATCCTATTTGTCATGGTAATGAGTGTCTTTTTTATGCTTCGCGCATGGAAAGCTGGCATTGCCATCGGCATGGACCGCACCAAACTGCGTAATACCGTGATTTCCAGTTGTACTTTCACTTTGTTACCCAGCATCAGTATTCTGCTCGGTGTAATCGCCCTGTCGGGTTCTCTGGGTGTCCCTCTGCCTTGGTTGCGTCTAAGCGTTATCGGTGCGTTGCACTACGAAACACAGGTCGCTGATATCGCCGCCAAAGCCGTTGGCTTGACAGGTCTAAACGCCACGGAGATGACCCCCGAAGCCTTTACCATCCGTGCCGTAAAGCCCCTGTCTTTAGACATGGGGATATAAGGCACACCTAATTCCCTCGTAAAAGAGGGTAACAAGTTGCAATAGATAGCGAAAAATGCTATACTATACCCATAGAAAATCAAACAATATATGAGAATATATGAGATTGTGAGGTGAGGAAGTGGAATATTCTTATCAATTCCGGCTATACCCGAACATAAAACAACAGGAACAGATATCCCGAAATTTTGGATGTTGTCGGTATATATTCAACCACTTTCTCGCCCAGAGACAAGAACAATATCGGGAGAATGGAAAAGCACCGACCCGATTCCAACAGGACAAGCAGCTGACTGCGCTGAAACAAGAGTTTCCATGGTTGAAGGAAGCAGATTCTACCTCGTTGCAATCCGCATTGCAAGATTTAGATAGAGCGTATCAAAACTTCTTCCGACGGGTAAAGCGAGGCGAGAAATCTGGCTATCCTCGCTTTAAGAGCAAGCGCAACCATCGGCAAAGCTACAAGAGCAAATGTGTTGGAACAAACATCAAGGTATTGGACAACGCAGTACAGATTCCCAAATTGGGGAAAGTGAAATGCCGTATTTCCAAAGAAGTTAGGGGACGCATCTTGTCTGCCACTGTTTCCAAAAATCCAAGTGGAAAGTATTTCATTTCTCTGTGCTGTACGGATGTCGAAGTAGAACCCTTGCCCAGCACCGGAGCATTCACAGGCTTGGACATGGGCATCAAATCCTTTGCCGTGGATGCGGATGGAAACGAGTACGCGAACCACAAGTATCTTGCTAAGTCCGAGAAGAAGTTAGCGCGCCTCCAACGGCAACTCTCCCGAAAAACAAAGGGGAGCAA
>JAZOVU010000014.1:0-21220 GCA_045658885.1 Candidatus Pelethomonas sp.
TGAAGTGGGCTGTTGAGAACGGTATCATCAACGGTATGGGCGACGGCACTCTTGCCCCCAAGGGTGAAGCTACCCGCGCTCAGCTCGCTAAGATTCTGATGTTCTTCATCAATCTGTAAGCAGGAGGTAGAAAGGTATGAAGAAGTATAATAAAATTCTGTCCCTGCTCCTGTCCTTTGCGATGATGCTGACCATGCTGCCCACTTCCGCTCGGGCAGTTGTGAATGAGCCCAGCGTAGAGACAAACGGCAAGTATGTCGAGGGCATTCCCGCAGGTGACCGCGATTTGATGGCTTCTCTGCGCGAGAATTATCCTGAGCAGGCTTCCAAGGGCGATGTTGTTGTTTCTGAGAACAACAATATCACCATCACCGAGAATAAGAATCCCTCCGTTTCTCTGGAGAAGGGCAACGCTGCGGATTTGCTCGTTGCCCAGCGTCAGCAGGACGAAATCGTTCGCGTGATTGTCGTTCTGGAAGGTGCCGCTCTGCTGGAGCAGGGTTTCAGCACCGATGAGATTGCCGCCAACGACGACGATGTGCAGTATCAGGTCGATGTCATGCACACCATGCAGGACACCCTGATGGGCGACATCAATGCGCTGGTACGCTCTCTCATGCCCGAGACTTACTCCGCTGAGATTGAGGCAAAGTACAACTACAGCGTTACCATGAACGGTGTTGCTGTCGAAGTGCCCTACGGCATTGTCGATGAGATTGCTGAGCTGAACGGTGTTGAGGCTGCTTATGTTGCTCCTCAGTACAATGTTCCCGAGGATATGACCGAGGGCGATGCTCAGCCCAACATGGTCACTACCAAGCTGCTGGCTGGTAGTGCTCTGGCATGGGATGCCGGTTATACCGGTGCTGGTATGCGTATCGCAGTTATCGATACCGGTTTGGATATCGACCATCCCTCTTTCCTGGATGATGTTCCCCTGACTGAGACTTCTCTGACTCTGGAGGAGATTGAATCTGTTCTGGAGAACCTGAGCGCATACAAGCGTTATGCCGGTCTGACCGCTGCTGCTCTGTACAACAGCGTCAAGATTCCTTTCCGCTTCAACTATGTCGACCACGACTTGGATGTCACCCACGACAACGATACTTCCGGTGACCACGGTACCCATGTCGCTGGTATTGCTGCTGCTAACAAGATTGACACCACCGATGTCGTCGGTGTCGCTTACGAGGCTCAGCTGATTCCCATGAAGGTCTTCGGTAAGAACGGTGGCGCATATTGGGATGATATCGTTGCTGCTCTGGAAGACTGCTTCTGGCTGAATGTTGATGCTATCAACATGTCCCTGGGTTCCCCCAGCGGCTTTACTTGGGAAAGCGATGACCTGACCATTCAGTTCGTTGAGGTCATGCAGCGCATCGAGGAGAGCGATATGATTGCCTCCGTTTCCGCAGGTAACAGCTACAGCGCAGGTACCAACAACTACTGGTATGAGTTCATGATGGCTTATGGTCTGCAGTCTGAGTTCCCTGAGCTGGTTCCTGGCCATAACCAGACCATCGACCCTGCTAACGGTGTCGTTTCCTCTCCTGCAACTTTCTTCGGTTCTACCGTTGTTGCTTCTCTGGAGAACAACACCACCTCCGCTGAGGTTCTGGTCGCTAAGGACGAAAACGGTGGCGAGGACTTCGTGTTCGCCTTCGGTGACAACTATACTTACTTCACCTTCTATCTGGGTGGCAATGGTGACTACAAGAACCATGAGTATGAGTATGTAGTCGTCCCCGGCCTCGGTGCTGAGTCCGACTACGAGGGTATTGATGTTGCTGGTAAGGTTGCACTGGTCAAGCGTGGTGAACTGGCTTTCACCGACAAGCAGATTAACGCTGCCAATGCTGGTGCTGTCGGTATCATTGTTTACGACAATGTTGACGCTGCCATGTTCTATATGCAGGACGCTGGCGTAATCCCCAATGTCACCGTTACCAAGGCTGACGGTGAGAAGCTCATCGAGCTGGCCGGTGCAGACGGTATTGGTACTCTGGTCGTTCGTTACAACCATGTTATCATTGCTGACAACGGTTTGGCCGGTACCATGAGTGACTTCTCCTCCTGGGGTGTTACTCCTGACCTGCGTCTGGTGCCCGATATCACCTCCTACGGTGGTAACATCTACTCCACCTACATGGATGGCGAGTACGGTATCATGAGCGGTACCTCCATGTCCGCTCCCCACATTGCCGGTATGGCTGCTCTGGTTCTGCAGTATCTGCGTGGCACCGACTACGCTGTTCTGAAGAGCGATGGCGACTATCACCTGGTTTCTGAGGCTCTGCTGATGTCCACTGCTGAGCCTGTTGTGGAGCCCAGCGGCATTTTCTACTCCCCCCGTAAGCAGGGTGCAGGTAATGCCAATATCTACAGCGCAATTTCCAGCCCTGTTTACCTGACCGTGAACGGCGGCGCACCCTCTGTTTCCTTCGGTGAGGATGAGGACAAGAACGGTGTTTACACCTTCTCCTTCGAGTTCAACAACCTGACCAACGAGGAGCAGACCTACATTCTGGACGGTATCGTTCTGACCGACCAGTTCCATGAGGGCTTCTATGAGCTGACTGGTGTTAAGCTCATGGGCGAAACCAGCCGTGAGCTGGATGCCACTGTTGAGTTCGTTGTGGGCGACTACAACAACGATAAGCAGGTTGGCTGGTACGATATTCATGATTTCCTGAATGATGTCAACTTTGGCCGCCGCCAGTACAACAGCAAATTTGACATGGTTGCAGACGGCTGGCTGAACACCGCTGATGTTCAGGCACTGTATGAGTATCTGAAAGCCCATGACTCTGAGGCTACTGAAAAGGTTTTCGTTCCTGCAAATTCTTCCATTTTTGTCACTGTCACTGTCACTCTGAGTGATGCTGACAAGGCATATATGGATGAGAACTACCCCAACGGTATCTTCGTCGAGGGCTTCGTCCGTGCTTATGCTGAGAACGATGCTAACTGCGACCTGAGCCTGCCCTTTATGGGCTTCTATGGCGACTGGAGCGCAGCTCGTGTGTTCGATACCTACAGCTGGTATCACGAGGGTACTGAGCTGCCCGAGCGTTATGCTTCTATCCTGTGGCTTGACTCCGCTACTGGTGTCGGCGCAGGTGGTAACCCCTACGCAGGTCCTCTCTCTCGCTTCGACCCCGATTTCGAGGGCGAGAACTACCTGCCCGTCGTTTCCCCCAACGGTGATGGCACTAATGACTTCATCGATGATATCTACCTGAGCTTGATGCGTAACGCTAAGCTGATTGAGTTCATCTGGCGCGATGAAGATGGCAACATCCTGCTCCAGCGCGATGCTGAGTACGCACGCCAGAGTAGCTATCAGAGCGGTTACGGCTCTATCATTCCCTTTGTCTACAGCTGGTACTTCTCTAGTATCTATGACTTTGCTGGTCTACCCAGCGGTAGCAAGGTCACTCTGGATATCAACTTCTATCAGGACGATGGTGACGATGTGTGCGATGACCACACCTCCGCTACCATTCTGGTGGATAGCGTTTATCCCACTTTGTCCAATGTTGAGTATGTCTACGATGAGGAGACCAATGAGCGCAAGCTGCTTGTCACCGTTGCTGATGACAATGAGGTTGCCGCTGTTGCAATCCTGACCCGTATGGGCGGTATTGTCAACATGGTCAAGCCTACCGAGAAGAATGCTGTCGTCAACGAGGATGGCTCCTTCACGCTGGAGTTTGATGTTACCGAGATGGATAGCGAGTTCGTTCTGGTCGTGGGTGACTACGGCGGAAACGAGCGTTACTTCGATGTTAAGTTCACCGAGGGTACCGACCATGTCCGTAAAAACGCTTTCTACGGCTATCGTAACCTGATGAACTACGCTCCCGGCGATGGTTACATCTATCTGGCACCCGATTACAACGGCTGGCATTCCTTCGCCGCTGATGATGCTACCAGCATGCTGATGCACACCTCCATGTACGATGAGAACGAGACTGCTGTCGTCGCTGCTGACTATGTGGATGGTTATGTTATCGGTATCGATTCCGAAAACCAGATCTTCGCAATGAAGGCTGGTGACTGGACTCGTATCCCCGTTGGTACTTTCGAGCTGAGTTATCCCACCTATGCCGGCCCTGTTCTGGATATGGCTTATGACTTCCAGAATAATGTGATGTATGTCCTGGCCGACGAGTACTCCGCTGGTTGGGGTGGCGTTCTGGCCACCATCGACCTGCTGACCGGTGCTGTCGAGGCTATTGGTTATGTTACCATGCCCGAGGGTCATCCCGGCCAGCTGCTGACCCTGGCTTGCGACAATGACGGCGTTCTGTACGGTATCAGCTATGTCGCAGGTGCTATGGCTGGCGATGAGAACACCGGCGACCTGTACATCGTCGATGTCGAGAACATCGTCGAGGGTGGCGGCCGTTACAAGGCTGATGCTGTTCCCGTCAAGTATGTTGGCGAGACCGGCTATGTGCCCGATTACAGACAGTCCATGACCGTCGACCACGACACCAATGAGCTGTACTGGATGGCTTACGCAAATCCCTATGCCGTTGATCCTGCAACCTTCTTCACTGTTGACAAGGCTACCGGTAAGCTGACTGTCGTCTCCGATGTTGAGCACGACAGCTGGATGACCGCTATCTACAAGCCTTTCCTTGGCTCCGAGACTATCTTCCCCGCCGCTGCGCTGGAGATGATCAATCTGGACAAGGCAAGCGTTGCAATGAGCGTTGGTTCTACCGCCGTTCTGAGCGCAACTCCTTATCCCTACTATGCTGCTCTGGGCGATGTCGTTTGGAACAGTAGTGATGAGAATGTCGCTGTCGTTGAGGATGGCGTGGTTAAGGCTGTCGGCGAGGGTACTGCTGTGATTACCATCACCAGCGGTGGCATCTCCGCTAGCTGCCATGTCGATATCGTCAACCTGACTGCTGACCTGACCTTCTATGATTGGGGTAACACCGCCACTTGGATGAGCCTGAATGCAGCAAATCCCGGTGATGTTACTGTTCTGGAGAACGCCATCACTCCCAGCAGCCCCTACAACGGCTTCATGGCAACTGCTTACTTCAACGGCTGGCTGTACATGAGCGAGTCCACAGGTGCTTTCTATCGCGTTAATCCTGAGACCATGCAGGGCACTCAGCTCGGCTCCTCTCAGACCACTCTGTTCGCTATGGCGTTCAACTACGCTGATGGTTTCATGTACGCTCTCGAGCAGCAGCAGATTTCTATGTGGGAGACCGCATACAACCTGGTCCGCGTCAACCTGTCCAATGGTCAGATTGAGCGCGTCTGCCAGCTCAACTCCAGTCTGACACCTCTGGGCGGTCTGGCTATCGACCACAATGGTTACTTCTACTCCATTATGGGCGATAACATGACCGGTGGTATGTATCTGACCCAGTGGATTGTTGGTCCCGATCCTCTGACTGGTTCCGTCGGAATGGTGTTCACCAACATGATTCCCGTTGGCTTCCAGGGTCTGAACAACTACACCTCCATGGTGTACTCCGCAGCGGATGAGGGTCTGTACTTCTCCGATAACATCGGCCAGCTGATCTGGATCGACCTGGAAGCATTTGCCATGGGTCAGCTCAGAGCAGTTTCCGTCGGTACCATCGGCAATCAGTACGGTGCCATGAACATGAGTATGTTCACCATCCCCGCAACCGAGCCCGAGACTCCCAATGTTCCTGTCCAGAGCGTGTCTCTGTCCAGCAAGTTCATGGTTCTCGAGGGTGGTACCGTTGCTGCTTCCGCAAGCATCGAGCCTTGGAATGCATATCCCGAAATCACCTATGCTATCGCTGATACCAGCATCGCTACCGTAGATGCCAACGGCATCCTCACTGGTGTTGCTGCAGGCGAAACTGTGCTGACCATCACCGTCGATGGTACTTCCTATCAGGCTTCCATTACCGTTGCTAAGGCTACCGGTTATCTGCACGGTTATGTGCTGGATGACTTCGCAGGCGGCGGAATGGTGTTTGCACAGTTCAGCGATACCAATCCTGCCACCGATATTCAGGCCTACTATGGCGATGACAAGTTCAGCGTCTTTGCAGGTACCTACTTCGATGGCACTCTGTATGGCTATGGTCAGGACCAGTATGGCGACCTGGGCTACTACTACTACTTCTTCACCATCGATCCCGATACGCTCGAAATGACCCAGCTCTCCCGCGTTGAGTACAACCTGCGCGATATGGCATTCGACTATACCACTGGTAACCTGTACGCTATCGCACAGGGCGGCACTCTGATTGGTGCTGTTGTCCAGCTGGATATGGAGACCGGCGAGCTGACCATTATCGGTGATACCGGCGTGACCCTCGTAGCCATGACTGTTGCTGCCGATGGTCAGATGTATGCTATCGGTGAGGACGACTACCTGTATGCTGTCGACAAGAAGACTGGTGCGGTTGAGAAGGTTGGCCACACTGGTGTCGATGCAGCAAGCCTGTATCAGTCCATGCACTATGACCTAAATACCGGTAATACCTACTGGGCACAGGTCGCTGCCGACCAGACCAGCAGTCTGCGTCTGGTTGACCTCGAGACCGGTGTTACCAGTGGTCTGGGTTCCATCAGCCCCGTTGGTGCTATGCTGACCATGATGTACACCATTCCCGAGAACGAGCCCACCGAGCCCAACGGCCCCGCTCAGGAGGCTGGCATCGTTATCACCGAGAAGGCTACCACCCATGTTGGCGGTACCGTCGAGCTGGATGCTACCATCCTGACCGATGTTGAGTTGGTTACTCCTGGTGCTACCACCAATGGCGTTGGCTCCTCCGAGGGCATGACCATCACTTGGACCTCCTCCGACAACAGCATTGCTACTGTCAACGCTAACGGCGTTGTGACCGGTGTCAAGGCTGGTACCGTTACCATCACCGCTAAGGTTGGTGCGTACACCGACACCTGCGTTGTTACCATCACTGAGGAAGCTCGTAAGTACTACGCTTATGACAAGTCCAACAACCAGTGGGTCAGCTTCGATGGCGAGACCATGGACAACCTGGGTAACCTGGCTGTTACGGTTGAGCGTGAGAATGGCGAGGAATCCAAGTTCCAGGCTACCTTCTATGTCGCAGAGACCGAGACCATCTACGCTGTCGATGAGATGGGTGTTCTTTACAGCATCAATCCCGAAACCTTCGAGCGTACCGCTACCGGCGTTGAGGTAGGTACTACCTACACCACCCATATCATGGAATATGATATGGTCTGGAACGAGTACTTCGAGGTTGAGGTTAAGTGTGATATGCAGATTGTCGATATGTCCTATGACAACGGCAAGCTGTATGTCCTGGGAGTCGCTATCAATAATAGTGCTTGGATTCAGCTGAGTGTTATCGTTGAGATTGACCTTGAGAATGGTACTGTCAACTACCTGCTCGAGAACGAAGAGATCAGAGGTGCTAACCTGTATGTCAAGAACGGCCGTGCCTTCATGGTCGATGCTATGATGTCCGGTATGATTGCCTATGTTGACCTGTACTCTGCCGAGCAGAAGCTGGTGCAGGATGTTCTGGTTAAGCAGTACTGGGGCGATCCTTGGTCGGGCTGTGCTCTGTTTGAGGATACTCTGACTGGCGTGCTGTATACCATCCGCGATATGACCGACACCGCAGGTAGCTACGATGAGAACTGGAACCACATCCCCTGGGATGGTGTGACTGGTGACTCCGTGCTGTACATCCTCGGTCTGTCCGACGGTTCTATCGTCCGTATCGGCGAAATCGGCAACAACATCGTTGTCAGAGGTATGTTCATCCGCTAATCACAATTTTACAGTGGCAAATGCTACTGTGAAATAAAGGAAGGGAACCGCTTCGTGCGGTTCCCTTTTCTTTGTGTGTTATCTGTTCTTGACAAACGATTTGTTGGCTGTTACTCTGTATACAGAAACTAATTTTTATGGCGAAAAGAGGCGTATCTATGGAAAATTTTCTCGCACAATTGGTGCAAGAGTGTGCACCCTATGCACAACAGGGAAAACTAGCCGATTACATACCAGAACTCTCGAAAGCAGACCCCCGTGCGATTGGTATTCATCTTATCACAAATGATGGGGTACATAGTCGGGCAGGGAGTGACACGGCGCATTTTACGATTCAGAGTATTGTGAAGCCGATTCTGCTCCTGTTGGCCCTAATGGACAATGGAATAGAAGCTGTGCGGAGTAAAGTTGGTGTGGAGGCAACGGGAAAACCGTTCGATGCTATCAACGCTACGGAGCAGCGTCTGGACAGCGAACATTTGAACCCGATGGTCAACATGGGCGCGATTGCGATGTGTACACTGATTCATGGCGAAAACTATACCGACAAATTTCACCGTCTGTTGGAATTGACCAGAAAGCTTGCCAGTGACCCGACAATTGGATTGGATGAGGCGGTCTACCTCTCAGAAAAGTCCCACGGTAGTAGGAACCGTTCCTTGGCGTATCTTTTGAAATCCTATGGTATGCTGGAGGATAATGTGGAGGATGTGCTGGATTGCTATTTCCGCGCTTGCTCCATCTCTGTTACCTGCGAAAATCTCGCGCATATCGGGGCGGTATTGGCGAATCAGGGACGCATCAATGCGACAGGGGAACAGGTATTTCCTGCCCATTTTGCGCGGTATGTCAATGCTATCTTGACAACCTGCGGAATGTATGACGGCTCTGGCGAGTTTGCCATTCGCGTGGGTTTGCCTGCTAAGAGTGGTGTAGGCGGTGGCATTATGGCAGTCGCCCCTGGAAAAATGGGAATTGGTATTTATGCCCCTGCGCTGGATGCAAAGGGAAATAGTGTAGCAGGCATTTATATGCTGGAAAAACTGAGTGAAGAATTGCAGTTGAGTATTTTCTGAGCGTATCTTATGGATGGGAGAGTGTTGTATTTTGCAACACTCTCTTTTTTTATGGTGTGACTACCTAAAAATTGTGGCGGTTCTTTCATAAAAAAACGACGACCGCAGAAACGGTCGCCGTGAAGAAGAATTTTGTATGATTATTTCGTGCCGAAAATGCGGTCGCCTGCGTCACCGAGACCAGGGACAATATAGCCCTGTTCGTTGAGCTTTTCGTCGATTGCACCACAATAAATGTCTACATCGGGGTGGTCGGCTTGGATGCGGGCGATACCCTCAGGGGCGGCGAGTAGAACCATGAGCTTGATATTGGTACAGCCGTACTCCTTCATAAAGCCGATAGCCGCACTAGCACTGCCACCTGTGGCGAGCATGGGGTCAACGATTAAGACATCGCGCTCGGCAACATCCTTGGGCATCTTGCAAAAGTATTTGACTGGCTCTAAGGTTTCTTCGTCGCGGTACAACCCGATATGTCCCACACGGGCAGAGGGAACCATGCGTAGGACACCGTCCACCAGACCAAGTCCAGCGCGCAGAATGGGAACAACCGCAAATTTCTTTCCCTTGATGGTGGGGGCGGTGGTGGTGCAGATGGGCGTTTCTACCACGCGTTCGACTAAAGGAAGATTGCGTGTGGCTTCGTATGTCAAGAACATACCAATCTCACTGACCAGTTCACGGAAATCCTTGGTGGAGGTGTGTCTGTCGCGTAAGATGGTCAGCTTATGTGCTAAAAGGGGATGGTCAACCACATGGACTTTCTCAGATAACATGGGAAATAGCCTCCTGTTGTATTGATGCTGTACTCGTACTGCTTACTTCGTTTCTTGGTTGGCTTGTTCTCGTGCCAGACGCTCACGCTCAGCTTGGCTGAGGCGTAAGTAGACAGGAGAGAGATTCTGCGCGGAACACGAAGCTTCAATGCCTACTTCTTCAGCCGCCATCGCGACACCAAGGGCACTTTGCTGTCGCAGATGAGCAGGGGCGAGGGCACAGGAGATGCCAGCATTGGTGAAATACTCGTAGCATAACACCGCACCGTCGCCCACGATGGTGATGGGACGACCATTAAATTCGCGGATATCCGCCGCCGCATCCTCCAGAGAGATAGCGCGGTCCTCACGCAGTCGTGTCAAAGTGCCACCCTCAGCTAAAAAAACTGCATTGTAGATTTGGGCGCGGCGGGCATCCATTGCACAGACGATGATACCATCGAGATGGCGCAGGGGATGCGCCATGCCCTCCAAGGTGGAGATACCGAGGCAGGGCTTGTCTGCCGCCCAGCTTAATCCCTTGACAGTAGCCAAGCCGATACGCAGACCTGTGAACGAACCAGGACCAGCGGCAACAGCAATAGCATCCATGTCCGCCAAGGTCAACTCACTACTGCGGAGCATATCCTGCACCATGGGCAGAAGAGTACGACTATGGGTTAGACCTGTGGCTTGCCATGCTTGGGCAAGGGGAATCCCATCGGATAACACCGCGCAAGAGGCGGCTTTTGCCGAACTTTCCAATGCTAAAATTTTCATAGTCCCTGCACTCCTTCGATGATGATGCGCCGCCAGTCTTCATGTTCCTCGTGACGGCAGATAGTGACGGTAATGGTTTCGGCGGGTAGCTCACTGCGGATGCGTTCACTCCACTCCACCGCACAGACACCGCCACGGCTGAGATAGTCGTCCCAACCGATGTCGAACAATTCGTCGGCATCGTTTAAGCGATACATATCGAAATGAAATAGGGGAAGTGTCCCCTCGTATTCGTTGACAATGGTAAAGGTGGGGCTGGTGACACGGCCAGTACAGCCGAGACCCTGCGCCAATCCTCGTGTAAAGGCGGTCTTGCCTGCGCCAAGGTCGCCCAGATAGGCAATGATACTACCAGCGTGTAACTGCTTGGCGAGTGCCATGCCCAGTGCTTCGGTTTCGATTACATTGTGGGAAAGATGCTCCATGTGGTATTCCCTCACTTTCTTTTCTGGGCTAAAATTATACCACAAGTGTCGCGACAGGGAAAGAGGAAAAGCAGAAAAATTTGATTCTGCCTTAGTTTACAGGGTAGGGGATTTGTGATACACTAAAACAATAGAACAAATAGAATAGAAAGGGGTTTGTAAATTTGTTCGGAGCGATAAAGAATATCTTGAAAAAATCTGACCCGATTTTGTTGGCACTTTGCCTCGTAACGACGATATATGGGATTGTGTTGATTGCGAGTGCCACGAATTTCCGTGCCGATAGCTTGCGCTATGTGGTGGTGCAGGGTGCGGCGATGCTGATTGGTGTGGTGCTGTACTGTATTTTTGCGGGAATTGATATGGAACACTTTGCACAAAAATGGTGGATTTTTCTTGTCTTTAATCTGGGATTTATTGCACTGTTGATACCATTTGGCGTGGTGCGAAATAACAGCCGTGCGTGGCTGTCGTTTTCTTGGTTGCCGATGGATATTCAACCAGCAGAGATTGTCAAGCTGACCTTTACCATTCTGCTCGCCAAACAGATGGCGTGGTTTCGGGATAATCGTGCGATGCGTGGGTGGGAGTCCCTGTTTTGGCCGATGGCGCACACGGGTATGATGTTTATTTGGATTTATCTCATCTCCAGCGATGCGGGTAGTGGTCTGGTGTATTTGATGATTTTTGCTGGGATGGCCTTTGCCGCAGGATTGGCTTGGTATTGGTTTGCCGCAGGGGTTGGCGTGGCTGGTATGGGTGTCTTGGCAGCTGTGGGTCTGGATATCTTGCCGCCATATATGATTGACCGCATTTGGGTGCTGTTAGACCACAGCTATAAACCACTGAATGTCGGTTGGCAACAGACACGCAGTATGTTGGCGGTCGGCGGCGGCGGTGTGTTCGGACAGGGACTATTTAACGGCATCCAGACGCAGTCCCCATTTAAAGAAAATCTCCCCGAACGACAGACAGACTTTATTTTCTCTGTCTGTGGCGAGGAGCTGGGCATGGTCGGTTGCCTTGTGATTCTTGTTCTGGAATTTCTATTGGTCTGGCGGTGCTTCCAGACTGCCAAGATTGCCAAAAGTAGTATGGGCAGTCTTATCTGTATGGGATTTGGTACGATGCTGATTTTTCAGACGATAGAAAACATCGGAATGTGCCTGTTCGTTATGCCTGTTATCGGTCTGACCCTCCCATTCGTCAGTTATGGTGGTAGCTCTATCGTCACGCTCTATGCTGCAATGGGAATCGTCGCAGGCGTACGGCGACATACTCTGCCAGATTGGTTGAGGAAAACTTAATAATGATAGATAACCAACAAAAGCAAGGGATACCCATGAACATAGGAGAAGCTGTCAAAAAACGGATTTTGGAGTTATGCCGTGAGCGTAATATTTCTGTGAATAAGTTGAGTACTATGAGTGGTGTAACCCAATCTACCCTAAACAACATTGTCAGCGGGCGGAATAACAGTACAACGGTTTCGACTGTCAAAAAACTTTGTGATGGCTTGGGTATTACCATTGAAGATTTCTTTCGTTCAGATTTGTTCCTCGGTTTGGAGCAAGAAATAAAATAGCAAAGACTGCTACTGAATGGTTTCTATGGTGGAAGTCGATGGTTTTTCTGCTGGTCCTTGACATTCGTTCTAAACTTGGTACAATATGGATATCAATAAAGAACGGGAGGTATTGGTATGAAACAAAGGAATAGGCAGTCCTCTACACGGAAAAAGGTCCTGAAACGGGTTCTGTTGGGTGTTTTGGTCGTTGTCCTACTTTTGGCAAGTGTCGTGGCTGTGATTGCTAACAAAAATGTGAAAGCGATGAACCACTGTGTAGACGCGGCAATGACGGAACTGCGGAGCCATTATACCGTGACTCCCGTGGACCCCGGCGAATACGATGGTCTGATCCTGTATGGTCTGATGAAATTTGATGTGGAACAGTACGAGATAGAGGGTATCGGCAATCTCTCCGTCATGCGTGTGAACATGGGCTTCATGCAGATGTCCACTTTTGTTATCACACCCCTCGACCGCAATCTGCCCCTGCTCTCCACAGATTATATGTATATTCTAGCGAACCGCACCGCCTATATGGAGTTTTACGATTTGGTCGCGCAGAAAGATGCTACTTACAACACACTTTTGGAAGAACTGGGTACGGCTATCGGTAAGTATCAGCAGTTGGAAAACGCGCAGACAACCCCTGCTTGGTATGCCCCCTTGCTCACCGTCACCGCCTATAAAAACGGTGGGTTTGCGGAGGACTCCCAATTGGAACAGATGTTGGTTGACTGTTTGAATGTGTATCTGGAGAATAGCAAAAAGCTCCCTGTGCTGACCGAGGCGGAACGCGCAGAAAAAATAGCGATTACCATGGACTATACCGATGGTCTGATTGAAAAGGGCGGTATCTCGACCGATGTGTTCAAAAGTGCCTTGGGCGAAGATACCACCAAGGATTTCTTTGACACGGTTTTCTTTGGCACCGCTGGTTGATAAATTTTTCATCAAAAAAGAACTGACCCCTGTAACCGTTATGGCTACAGGGGTTGTCTTATGAATTATCTTGATAATATTGATACGGTTTCAAAGTGAAACCATGACGCAATTAGACAAATTGGAATTTGACACTCTATCAAACTGAAAGTTTTTGTTTTCCTCTATTCTTGCTTTGACATCAACATGCTTAAACCAACTAGCAAAACAATGCCGAGAGTGAAACATACACACCCAAAAATAGTATCCAACTGATTAGCGAAGAAACCTATCAATACACTACCTAATATCATCAGGCACATCCATTTGAAAATATTACTAACCTTCTTTTTCAATTTAAATTTTTCGGCATCTGCATATTCCGCTACTTTTTTTAATGTTTCCTTTTCTTTATCCATATTCTCGCTTTTCCTTTCTCCATCAATAATTTCACGAATATCTACTTCAAAGAAATCCGCAATTTCAATGAGTAATCCAACATCAGGCATATTACTACCTGTTTCCCATCTCGATACAGACCTTCGGGATATGTTGAACTGCTCAGCAAATTGTTCCTGCGTAAGCCCTTTTTCTTTTCGGAGTTCTCTTAGGAACTCTCCTATTTTTACTTGATTCATTGTTACCTCCTTCCAAGAAGAATGTACCGTATCCCTTTCAATTTGTATAGGACACAAAGCGAGCAATGCCCTATTTTATTAGTGGGACAGTATTGTCTCATCCGATTACCTATCAAGAAAATTCAAGTTTGTTGAATTGATTATATCATATTTGTATAGAAGTTCAATGTGCGATAAAAAGACCGACCATTCAGATACTTCTCGTATCAAAATGATCGGTCTTATTTGGCAACAGTTGATAAAAATGATACGGTTTCACAGGGTTTCAAAAGGTTTCACTTAAAAATGAAACCATAGCAGGGAATGTGAAACCATACCAATCTGTTCGACAAATTGGAATATGGCAACATGATTGTCATTCTAGGAGTTTCTTCATAGTATACCAGCGATGTCCTCTGGGACAATTCTGGATTTCACCGACAATTCTATATCCATGTTTTAGAAAAATCGTTGCCTGACAGTCCAGTACATCCAAAAGAATGAAATCACCGCTGTTTTCTTTTGCTGTTCGTTCAATATCAAGAAGGAGTTGCGAACCGAATCTTTCATTTCGATACCGCTCCTCGACCCACAATACACTTACATTTGCTGCACCCCAGACATCTGTTCCATTTGCGGTTCTATAGATATCAGCTCTGACGAAAATGCCTGCAACAAGGTTACCATGCTCGTCTACGAACTTTTTGCCAAATCGTTCATAGCGATTTGGAAGCGTCGCATGGGAGCAATTATACTCGTCCAGCTTGTCGTCGATAAAATCGCCGTCTTCCTCTGTTCCGAATGTGGTTGTATGCAATTTCCCATCATCATGATTGGACACGGTTCCAAGAAAGGGACAATCAAGCCGTTTCGCCATAGAGTAGGAAACATGCCCTTTGGGAGAATTTTCTACCGTGCCGCATACTTGATATCCGTTTTTTTCGTAAAATCCTCTGGCCTGAAAATCGCCAGTGCCTAGCGTTGATAGATAGCAGCCTTTCTCCCTGCCAACATGTTCAATTTTCTCGAGAAGTTTTGAACCCAGGCCGCATTTCCGATGATGCTCATCTACCCACAAAGTATTGATTCGCAGAATGTCCCAGCTGTTTACATAAGCAATACATCCACCGATAATATTGCCATTTTCGTCAGAAACCTTTAATACATAGCCTTCAGTAGAGGGACGCTCAGAAGGTGGGACAATAGAATCGTAAAAAGCATCCAGCTTTTCACTCATATATTCCACATCATCAGGTGTGGTGAGCAACATTTCATACTTCATACCTAACACCTCGCTTATATGTACTGTTCGACAAATTCAAGTTTGTCGAATTGATTATAGCACATTCTTATGAAATTTCTATAATAAAAATAGCACGATGGTTTCGTATCAAAACCATCGTGCTAATATGGTGGAGGTGAGGGGAGTCGAACCCCTGTCCGAAAACCATTCCACGGGATGTTCTCCGGGCGCAGTCGGTTATTGCGGACGGCATTACCGCCCTGTTCCCCTCCCCGTCGGCAAGCCGACACGCCGACAGGTCGGGTGAGAGTCATGGTGCATGGTACGGTCAACTCTTTCCGTACTCACGGTGACTGCTAAACGACGCCCTTCCTAAGCCGCAGTACTCAAAGGTCGGACGGCTGCCTTAATTAGGCAGCGTAAGCAAAAGAATTGTTGTTCTTTAATTTATAAGTTGCCCATTTTTAGATGGCTGGGCACCATCGCCCGCTAATCCTGCTTCCTAATCCCCGTCGAAACCGGTACACCCCCTTGTATTGGTCGGAGCATACAAGTAGTATGATTGCCTCCGCTGAACTGTAGTATACTACAGCCCAACGGAGAAAACAATCAAAATTTTGTAAACAATTGCGATTTCAACAAAAATTTTTCGTAAAATGCAGAATTACTTCTTCTCAGGAGCAGGATATTCCTCGCCCAAGGTATCTACACGGATGGACTGAATCACTTGGTCCTGCTTGGGGCGGTCGTTCATCATGTTGCGGTTGACGCGGGAAACAGCAACAGCGGCCTCCACATTTTCCGTGATGGCACCAAAGGCGGCATACTGTCCGTCCAGATGGGGCGCAGCATCGACCATGATGAAGAACTGGCTGCCTGCGCTGTCGGGGTGCATGGCGCGTGCCATAGACAGAACGCCCAGCGTGTGCTTGATGTCGTTCTTCTCGAA
Organism: Candidatus Pelethomonas sp.; assembly: GCA_045658885.1. Lineage (GTDB taxonomy): Bacteria > Bacillota > Clostridia > Oscillospirales > Oscillospiraceae > Pelethomonas. The sequence goes on from JAZOVU010000014.1 coordinate 16,114, forward strand.
GCCGTTGCCCTTGAACTCACCGCGAATCTGATAGCCAGGGCCACCCATGCCAGTGCCGTCGGGGCAACCGCCCTGAATCATAAAGCCAGGAATGACACGGTGGAAAATCAGACCGTCATAGTATCCGTTGTTGGCCAGTTCGATGAAGTTGTTGACGGTGTTGGGAGCCTTCTCGGGGTACAGCTCGCCCTTCATGACCTGGCCGTTTGCCAGTGCGATAGTTACAATGGGATTGCTCATTTTACGATATCTCCTTTTGTTTTGGATTAACGATTGAATGTTTTCATAGCGCGGTCAATATCGCGCTTGGCATCGCGCTTCGCAGTCGAATCGCGCTTGTCGTAGTTTTTCTTACCCTTGCACAGTCCTACTTCAATCTTCACACGGGAATTTTTGAAGTAGACGCTAAGAGGAATTAAGGCATAGCCGTCCTGCTGAACATAAGCCTGTAGACGGTTAATCTCACGCTTGTGCATGAGGAGACGGCGCGGACGAACAGGGTCCTTATTAAAAATGTTACCGTGCTCATAGGGACTGATGTGCATTGCATGAAGGTAAATCTCTCCGTTCTTGGCGATGCAGTAGGAGTCCTTCAAATTTAATGTACCAGCACGAATGGATTTTACCTCTGTCCCAAATAGCTCGATGCCTGCCTCGTAGCGGTCCTCCACAAAATAGTCGTGGTGTGCTTTTCGATTCTGTGCCGCAATTTTGATGCCGCCTTTTTCTGCCATGCTTTGTTTCCCCTTTCTGCACGGATTCCTTTCCCACTATACCATATCTTTTCTCTACCTGCAAGCATGGAATTTTGCTGAGATTCGTCAATTTCCACAGAAAAAACAGAAAGAAATCGGGATTGACAGTGAACTTTACCGCGTGGTACAATCAGTGTAATACATATCCAAAGGAGGACGATACCAATGGACTACAAAAAGGAATATGAAAAATGGCTGACCAGCGGTGTGTTGACCGTAGAGGAAATGGCCGAGCTAGAGGCTATTCGCGATAATGCGAAGGAGATTGAGAGCCGTTTTTACGGTCCTCTGGAATTTGGTACCGCAGGTCTGCGTGGAACCATGGCAGTTGGTCTGCACCACATGAATATCTATGTGATTCGCCATGCTACGCAGGGCTTCGCCAATGTCATTTGTGCTGAGGGCGAGGAGGCCAAGAAGCGCGGTGTTGCCATCTGTATGGATTGCCGCCTGCATGGTATGGAGTTTGCTCGTGCCGCGGCAGAAGTTTGCGCCGCTAACGGTATCCATGTGCGTATCTTTGAGGCACTTCGTCCCACACCTGAGTTGAGCTTTGCTGTGCGCCACTACGGTTGCCAGGCAGGTATCAATGTCACCGCTAGCCATAACCCCAAGGAGTACAATGGTTATAAGGTGTACTGGGAGGACGGCGCACAGTTGCCTCCCAAACACGCCGCCGCTGTTGCAGATGCCCTGCAGAAGATTGATATTTTCACCGATATCAAGACGATGGACTATGAGAAAGCAGTCGAGGCTGGTCTGATTACCGTGATGGGTAAGGAGACGGACGAGGCATTCTTGCAGGAAGTGATGGCACAGCTGACAGATGAGAAAGTAATTCCTGCTGTGGCTGACCAGTTCAAGATGGTCTATACCCCCTTCCACGGCACAGGTCACGAACTGGTACCTGAAGCACTGAAGCGCGCTGGTATTAAGCACCTGCTGTGTGAGCCGAAGCAGATGGTAATTGACGGAAACTTCCCCACGGTTGTTTCTCCAAACCCTGAAAATCCTGAGGGATTCTATCTGGCGGTGGAACTGGCTCAGCAGAATGATGTCGATTTTATCCTTGGTACTGACCCTGATGCAGACCGTGTCGGCGTGATGGTGCGCGATAAGAACGGGGAGTATCAAGTCCTGAGTGGCAACCAGACAGGTGTTCTGTTGTTGGATTACCTCATCGGTGCTATGAAGCGCGCAGGAAAACTGCCTGAGAATCCTGTGGCACTGAAGACTATTGTGACTACCGAGATGGCACGCGCCGTCGCAGAGGCAAATGGTTTGAAGAGCTTTGATACCTTTACTGGTTTTAAGTTCTTGGCCGAGAAGAAGGATGCACTGGAGAACAGTGGCGAAGGAAATGTCATCTTCTCCTATGAGGAGAGCTTCGGCTATATGCTGGGTGGTTTTGTCCGTGACAAGGACGCTGTCACCGCATCCCTGTTGCTGACGGAGATGGCCGCTTACTATGCCGCACAGAAGATGACCCTGTTGGATGCCCTCCATGCACTGTATGAGAAGTATGGTTACTTCGGAGAAAAGACGCACAATCTGGTGATGCCTGGTCTGGATGGTCTGAAAGATATGGCCAATCTGATGAAGAAACTGCGTGAAACGCCTCCCAGTGAAATTGCTGGTGTGACCGTGGTGCAGTTTAAGGACTATGCCGATGGCAGTGTGCTGGATTGCGCGACAGGGGAGAAGCATACGATGGAGCTGTCTGGCTCGAATGTGCTCCGCTTTGAACTGGCTGATGGTACGAGCATCATTGTTCGTCCTTCTGGCACAGAGCCAAAAATTAAGGTCTATATCCTAACCAAGGGTGATGATATGACTGCTCGCGATGCAAATATTAAGAAGTACGGCGAGTGGGTTGCTACCCTCAAGAACTAATATAAAAAATGCCTCTAATGCGGAAAAAACTTCTGTATTAGGGGCATTTTTCTGCGCTTTTCTGTGAATTTTGTCAAAGGAAATATTTTCTATTTGGTTAATTTTGCGGATTCAGTTGACAATAAGCGTACAATATGTTACAATTTGGATACAAATTATTACAGTGAGGAGTGTTGCCTGAATGCAGAATAGTCAGGGTCTGATGTATAAAAATCATCCCCTTCGTCGTGTGGGAAATATCATTTATTATGGTTCTATGGCACAGCCCTACATCATTATGATGCAGGTGAAGGAGAGCAAAAAGGAAAAGGATTTGGAGATTGCGACTAAGGTATCCGTCGAGCTACAGCGTACCGCGAAGGATTTGAGAAGCCGTGACCGCATCGTAAAAAAGAGCGAAAAGAATAGCTTGTACGATGCGATGGATGTTTCTGCTATTTGGCTGGAACGCGCACTGGCTGGTAAGTAATCGAACGCTGTTGTAAGAATAAAGAGGATATATACGAATGAGAAAGCTTCTGACAAAGACTTCTATCCTTGCCGCGTTGGCAGTGATGATTATGACAGCTACCGCTTATGCTACTGAAATTGGTACGGGTGTGGTGGATGCTACTTCGTTGCGTTTGAGAAATGAACCTTCGCTGTCTTCTTCCACCGTTACCTATCTGCCCAATGGTGCTGTGGTGTCGGTCCACGAACAGTTGGATGGTTGGTACAAAGTTGTCTACAATGGAATGACTGGTTATGTTTCGGCGGATTATCTGGTGTATACACCTAGCGTGACAACGGAAGAATCTACGGATGAGCCTGTCATCGACAGTAGTACCGAAAATGTACAGGAAGAAACCCAGACTGTGGGGACGATTAGCGGAAATAATGTCAATTTCCGTACACAGCCGATGACATCTGCGGATATCATTGGAAAACTGGCACAGGGGACAGAGGTTGAAGTGTTGTCTGTTTCCGATGGATGGTGCGAAGTGCGCTATCAGGGAACTATGGGCTATGTCGTAGCCGATTATGTTGCAGTGAATGGGGAAACGCTTCGTCAGCCCCGCGGGATGGTGACTGGTTCCTGCGTCAATGTCCGTAGTGGACCAACGACAGGACATGGTATCGTCACCAAGGTGTATGCTGGTGCAGTTGTGGATTTGCTGGAGAAGGTAGATAACTGGTATCGTATTAGCTATAATGGCCATGAGGGATACATCCGAGAGGATTTTATCCGCGAATATACTGGTAGCGCGTCCAGTGCAATCGGAGATCAGGTTGTCGCGTTGGCGATGAACTATCTCGGTGTTCGCTATGTGTATGGCGGTGCATCCCCCAGTGGTTTTGACTGCTCTGGGTTTACTATGTATGTCTTTAAGCAGTTTGGATACAACCTGCCCCATTCTGCAACCTCTCAGTGGTATGAGAGCGGTCAGTATGTCGAGCGCAGTGACCTGCAACCTGGTGATATCGTTCTGTTCTGTGACCCCTCCCGTAGTAACGGTAAGGCCTGCTCCCATGTTGGTATTTATATCGGTAATGGTGAATTTATCCACGCATCCTCTGGTTCCAGTGGAAAGTATGTGCGTATTAGCAGTCTGAGCACAGGATACTATAATACATATTATAAAGGTGCAAAGCGTTTGGGTTGATTTTATTGCCCTAACCGAATATAGCGAATGTAACGCCGATGGTATAGCCGTCGGCGTTCGTTTTTTGCGCGTTGAGAGTTGGATATAAAAAAGTCGAAAAAAGCAGAAAAAAGTACTTGACAAAACGAAAGTCATCTGGTATAGTAATCAAGCTGTCGCGAGCGGTCGAGCTTCAGCGGTGGCGAGATGAAAAAAGTTTTGAAAAGTCGAAAAAAGTGCTTGACAAAACAAAGATGGTCTGATATAATGACCAAGCTTTTAGCCGACAGATTCGAGCGAATGAGAGTGCTGAAAAAACTTCAAAAAAGTTGAAAAAAGTACTTGACAAACGAAGTTGAGTGTGCTAAAATAACAAATGTTCCGTCGCTGAACGGACGGGGCGAGTACCTTGTAAATTAAACAATGTAACGAACGAAAAGCACCAGAGTTCGCTGTTCTGAGGAACAGCTGAATGATGAAGTCTGCGTTTGGGGTTAAGTCAATTACCCGAACGAAGGACTATAAACAGTTTTTGAAGCTAAGATTGCTTCAATAGAATGATTTGGACAAGCCTTCGGGTTTGTTTAGATACCATTTTATTGAGAGTTTGATCCTGGCTCAGGACGAACGCTGGCGGCGTGCTTAACACATGCAAGTCGAACGAGAATCGATGGAAAGAGACTTCGGTCAATGGAAATTGAGGACAGTGGCGGACGGGTGAGTAACGCGTGAGGAACCTGCCTTTCAGAGGGGGACAACAGTTGGAAACGACTGCTAATACCGCATGACGCATACATGGGGCATCCCATGAATGCCAAAGATTTATCGCTGAAAGAT
>JAZOVU010000015.1:0-57728 GCA_045658885.1 Candidatus Pelethomonas sp.
TGGACATGGGCATCAAATCCTTTGCCGTGGATGCGGATGGAAACGAGTACGCGAACCACAAGTATCTTGCTAAGTCCGAGAAGAAGTTAGCGCGCCTCCAACGGCAACTCTCCCGAAAAACAAAGGGGAGCAAGCGCAGAGAGAAGGCGCGCATCAAGGTGGCAAGATTACACGAACATATCAGTAATCAACGCAAAGACCAGTTACACAAGCTATCTACCGAACTACTTCGCAAGTATGATATCATCTGTATTGAAAATCTTTCGCCAAAGAATATGGTGAAAAACCACGCTTTAGCAAAGTCTATTTCAGATGCAAGTTGGGGAGAATTCCGCAGACAACTGGAGTATAAAGCGGTGTGGTACGGGAGGAAGCTCGTTGTAATCGACCGCTTCTATCCGTCCAGTCAACTCTGTTCTGTCTGCGGTAAACTGTGGTCTGGGACAAAAGACCTCTCAGTTCGCGAATGGACTTGTCCGATCTGCGGCACAGTCCATGACAGAGATTGCAACGCTGCAAAGAACATTCTGAAAGAAGGACTTCGTCTGCTGGTGTAGTCAGAACATACGGTAGGGCGGGACACGCCCGAACCCATACGCTCGGGGAGACCATGTAAGACCTCGCACGGTGCAGGCTACGGTCAGCGAACCGAGAATCCCCTGCCTTTAGGCATGGGGAGTGTCAACAATCTCGAAAAGCACGACATCGACGGCAACCTCGTCTTGTACTGGAAAGGCAAGACAAGCGAAAATCCCATCATGTTGATGAGCCATTTGGATGTCGTTGCCGCTGGCCCGAACTGGACGCACGACCCCTTCGGCGGTGAGATTGCAGATGGCAAGGTCTGGGGGCGTGGCACCGTGGATACCAAATGCTCCGTCATGGCATTCTATCAGGCAACAGAGGAGTTGCTTGCCGAGGGCTATATCCCCCCGGTCGATGTATACCTCTGTTCCAGCTGTACCGAGGAGGTCGGCGGTGACGGCGCACCCAAGATTGTCGACTGGCTCAAGAGCCGTGGTGTCAAACTCTCCATGCTCAGTGACGAAGGCGGCGGTATCATCAGCGAACCTATCGGCGGTATCCCTGGCAATTTCGCCATGATTGGTGTCTACGAAAAGGGTACGGGTGATTTGAAATTCACCGCCCGTTCCAGTGGTGGCCATGCCAGTGCCCCACCGAAAAACTCGCCCCTCGCACGACTGGCAAAGTTTATCGCCCGTGTCGAGAAAAAGACCCCCTTGACGGTGAAGTTCTCTCCCGAAGTAGAGGAGATGTTCCACCGCTTATCTGTGTATGCAGGTTTCCCCCTGCGCTTTGTTCTGGGCAATCTCTGGCTGTTCAAGCCTGTGCTGAAAAAGGTTCTGCCCATCATCTCCCCCCAAGCCGCCGCTATGTTGCAGACTACAGTAGCTTTCACCACCCAAAAGGGCAGTGACGGCTTGAATATCATTCCACAGGAGGCGTATGTCACCGCCAACCTGCGCTTCATCCCCCATCAGAAAGTGGCGGATAGCGTAGCCGTGTTGACCAAACTCGCCGCCAAGTACCAGTTGGAAACCGAGGTCATTCACGCCATGGACCCCTCGCCCAGTCTGGATTTGCAGGGGCGTGCGTTCCGCCTGACCGAAGCCGCCATTGCCCGCACTTTCCCAGGACTGCCTGCCAGCCCCTATGTTGTGACAGGGGCGACCGACTGTCGTTTCTACAACGAGGTGTGTGACAACTGCGTGCGCTTCTCCCCCATTATCATGGGACCTGCCCAGATGAAGGGGATGCACGGCATTGATGAACACCTCGAAACCAACTGTCTTCCCGGTGCGGTCGATTACTACAAAAACATTATCAAAATGCAGGAGGAATTCTAATGGAGCCTACCTATTACACCGTTACCATTATCAACGGCGACTATGCCTACATGGTATCCGACTCTGGTATTGAAAATCAGGTGGCGATGTTCCTGTTGCCCGACGGTACAGACATCGGCAGTCGCCTCTTATTTGAAGATTTTTCGTGGACACTGGTGGAGGGATAAGAAAGATGTTGGAAAAAATCAGTTCCATTGTTCGCAGAGCAGGCGAGATTGTTTGTTCCGCAGAAGATATTTCCGCCAAGACCAACGAAAAAAGTGGTGCGGCGGACCTTGTCACCGCCTATGATGTGGCAGTCGAGGACTTTCTGCGCCGTGAGTTACTGGCACTCCTCCCAACCGCACACTTCTACGGTGAGGAGTCCGAAAAATGTAGCAATCCCAACAGCGGTTGGGTCTTTATCGTCGACCCCATCGACGGCACCACCAACTTCGTGCGCCATCTGAGCCAAAGTGCTATCTCGGTCGCACTGGCAAACGACGGTATCATCGAGTACGCTGTCGTTCTCGACCCTTTCAAGCAGGAGCTATTCTCCGCCAAGCGCGGAGGCGGTGCCTATCTCAATGGCAAGCCCATCCATGTCAGCGACCGCCCCTTAGAAAAAGGCATTTTCGGCATGGGTACAGCCATCTACAACCGTGAATTTGAGGCGCAGACGATGGCAGTCACGGCGCAGTTGTTTGCACGGAGCTGTGATTTCCGCCGTATGGGTGCGGCGGCACTCGATTTGTGCTACACCGCCGCAGGACGCTATGACGCATTTTTCGAGTTTAGTCTGGCCCCGTGGGACTTCGCCGCTGGCAGTCTGCTCGTCACGGAGGCAGGTGGACAGATTTGCACCATGGCAGGCGAAGCCTTGCCCCTCGCACGGTGTGGCATCTGGGCAAGTAATCCCGTCAATTTCTCGATTCTCCAAGAACTTGAATTTTGAGGAAAGGGAGGACGCGCTTAACTTATGCCATCCTACCTACTACAAACCAATCAGGAGGAGAGCATTGTCCTCTCCGCTTCCACGACCGACCGTCTGCTCCGCGCAGGACATGGCGATGCCACCCTACTCTATCTTGCCGTTCTGCGTGTACGCGGTAAGATAGACGCACAGATACTCTGCAACACGCTACGCTGGCAACAGGAACGCTTTGACAGTGCGGTACAAGCCTTGGTGCAGATGGGACTGTTGCACCAGTCGGCGCAACAGGAAATTCCGTCCGCCCCCCTGCCATCCGAGCCCCCACAGGTATTTCCTGAATATACCAACACCGACCTCGTCCGCGCCTTAGAACGCGCCGAATTTCAGTCGCTGAGTGCGGCAATCGACCAGGCACTTGGCAAAAAACTCACCACCCCCGACCAAAAAATTCTGTTGGGACTATATGACGACCTTGGATTGAGTGCGGATGTTATTTTTCTATTGGTCAACTTTTGTCTGGAACGCTCTGCCCAGCGATACGGCGCAGGTCGTCGCCCCACTATGCGACAGATTGAGCAGGAGGGCTATGCCTGGGCGCGGATGGAACTCCTCGACCAAGAAAAAGCCTCCGAATACATTAAAAAATATCACCGTCAACAGAAATCTCTACCGCGCATGATGCGCCTGCTTGGCCTGAGAGAGCGCAAACTCTCCATCAGTGAGGAACGGTATCTGATAGCGTGGTGCGAAATGGGCTTTGAGGATGCCGCCATCGAATTGGCTTACGACAAGACTATGCTCAAATGCAAAGAACTAAAATGGCCGTACATGAACAAGATTCTCGTGGCATGGCATGAAAAGGGACTGCACACCGTCCCAGCGATTCAGGCAGGCGACCAACCTGTTGTGACACAAAGTAACGCACAGAGGGACGAGGCACTGGCTGATGAAGAAGACTGGGCACGCATGGAACGATACCTAGAGGAGATGCAACAACAACAGGAGGAAGGTGGTCAATAAATGGGCTACGATGCAGAAACTATGGCAAGCGCACGGCGCGCCTTTCAAGCAGACAAGGACAAACGGGATGCCCAGTTTGCCCAGCGCACACAGGAGATTTACAGCCGTCTGCCCCGTGTAGCGGAGATTGACCGCACCTTGCGTACCACAGTCGGCAATTTGATGATTGCCGCCTTTACACAGGATACTGACCCCGAAGTGGCACTGGCATCCCTGCGCGACCAAAATCTTGCCCTACAGCGCGAGCGCGCCGAGCTTTTGGTGGGCAGTGGCTATGCGTATGACGCACTCGACGAAGTAGTACAGTGTAACTACTGTGATGACACAGGGATGCTCCCAGACGGTTCCCCCTGTCGCTGTCTGTTGGCGTACTACACCAGAGAGCAAAATCGTCGGCTCTCCAAACTGCTCGACTTGGGCAATCAGTCGTTCGACACATTCTCCTTAGATTGGTACGATACGGAAACCATCGCAGAGTTCAAGAGAAGCCCTCGCACTAATATGGAGCGCATCTTGCACTGTTGCACCAACTATGCCAAAACTTTCGCCACACGCACAGGCAATCTACTCTTTACAGGCGCACCAGGTCTGGGCAAAACTTTTCTCTCTGCGTGTATCGCCAGAGAGGTCAGTACCAACGGTTTTTCTGTGGTATATGACACCGCCGCAAATATCTTCCAACAGTTTGAGCGCGGCAAATTCGGACGCGAGAGCGCATTTGATGAAGTCCCCGACCGCGATATTAACCGCTATCTCAACTGCGACCTGCTCATTATGGACGATTTAGGCACGGAGATGACTACCAGCTTTGTACAAGCCACCGTGTACCGTATTGTCAACGAGCGATTGATGAACAATCGAAACACCATTCTATCCACCAATCTCACGACCGTAGACATTGGCACACGCTACGGCGCGGCGGTGCGTTCGCGCATCGAGGGCGCGTATGAAGTGATGCGTTTCTTCGGAAAAGATATCAGAATCCTCAAAAAGAAACAGAATAAATAACAGCTCTCCGATTATTTTTATTGCCCGACAGGAACTGCGCTCATTTTTGGAAGGAAACTGCTACAATGTGTCCAAAAGAACGAAAAACACTACGGTTTTACGAAAAGAGGACATGGTATGCAACAGCTCTATCAATCGCGCCACATCCAATTTATTCCTATTGAAAAGATTGCGCCCAATCCGCGCCAACCGCGCCGCCACTTTGATGAAGTCGCTCTGCGTGAATTGGCAGATTCTATCCGTAGTCACGGGATTCTACAGCCATTGAGCGTCCAAAAAGGAGAGAACGGCACCTATATTCTGGTGGCTGGAGAACGGCGATTGCGCGCGGCAGGACTGGCTGGGCTCAGTCGCGTTCCCTGTATTCTTGTGCGTGTCGATGACAAGGAGCGCGCCGTTCTCGCCCTTGTGGAAAATCTCCAGCGGTGTGATTTGCACTACATAGAGGAGGCCGCCGCCATTGCCCAGCTCATCCACACCCACAAGTTGAGCCAAGAGGAGGCGGCACGCCATCTGGGGCGCAGTCAATCTGCTGTGGCAAACAAATTGCGCCTATTGCGTCTCAGTGCGGACTGTGTCGCGCTGTTACGGCGGTATGATTTGACTGAACGCCATGCACGCGCCATTCTGCGCCTGACGGACGAGGAGAGCCGATTGACCGCTTTGCGCCGTATCGGAGAACAGGCGATGAATGTCGCAGCGGCGGAGGAGTATATTGAACTGCTCCTACACACCGCCCAGACCACCAAGCCTGAGCGCAAGAACCTCTACATTATTAAAGATGTGCGTCTGTTTCTCAACAGCATCAAGCGCAGTATGGACACCATGCGTCTGGCTGGGGTCGATGCGCGCTGTGACCGACAGGACAGCGACGAGGAAATTGTGATGACCATTCACATCCCAAAGCGACGCGCCAACGCGCCCCAAAAATAAGCGCAAAAAATTTTTGAAAAATTTCAAAAAAGGTGTTGACAAATCGAGAACCATCTGTTATTATAACAATGTTCCGTGTGAACGGACGCTTAGCTCAGCTGGCTAGAGCACCTGCTTGACGTGCAGGGGGTCAGCGGTTCAAGTCCGTTAGCGTCCACCATGAGCGAAGGCGATTGCGAAAGCAATCGCCTTTTTTCGTTTTTCCCACAAATGATATTTTTCCCATCGTGGAAAGTTAATGTAGCAAGGAGGATTTTCGATGCAGAAAACAGCCTTTATCACAGGAGCCAGCCGTGGCATTGGGCGCGCCATTGCCAAACAACTTGCGTTGGACGGCTACCGTGTGGGTATCAACTATCTCCAATCGGCCGAAAAAGCCGAGGCACTTGTCAGCGAATTGCGCGCACTGAGCTGTGATGCGATGGCAGTACAGGCGGATGTATCCGATGCCGAGGCGATTACCCGTGCCATCCGCACGGTCGAACACGCTTTTTCCCCCATTGACCTGTTGGTGAACAATGCTGGCATTGCCCAACAGGATTTATTTCAATATACCGATGCAACCTTATGGCGGCGACTGTTCGCTGTGAATGTAGACGGTGCCTACCACACCATTCAGGCAGTTCTACCTGCTATGATTGCGCGGCGCGCTGGCAGTATCGTCAACATCTCCTCCATGTGGGGACTGCGTGGTGCGTCCTGTGAAGTGACTTACTCCGCTACGAAGGCGGCCATCATCGGCTTGACCCGTTCGCTGGCGATGGAACTCGCCCCCTCGCATATCCGCGTCAACTGTGTCGCCCCTGGTGTTATCCACACAGACATGGTGGACAAGCTCGGTGAAGAAACCATCACGGCACTGTGTGAGCAGACACCCATCGGACGATTGGGCACACCTGAGGACATCGCACACGCAGTCGCCTTTCTCGCCAGTGACCAGGCATCGTTCATCACAGGACAGGTTTTGACGGCGGACGGTGGTTTTATTCTCTAGGTTTTTTGTTGCGTTTTTTGGGGAGTATGCTATACTTTATCGTGAGATGTTATGTCTTTCTTCCCAGAAAACAAATACAAGGAGGTTCTGATAAATATGGAAAACCGTATTACCATAAGTATCTGCGGCGCAGATTATACTTTCACCGCAGAAGAAAGCCCAGCCTATATGCAGAGAGTAGCCGCCGTTGTGGATACGAAGATGGGTTCTTTTTTGGAAAGTGGCCGTATCAACCGCGTAGACGCGGCTGTATTGGCGGCAGTCAATATTGCAGATGAGTTGCTTAAGGAACAGGCATCCACCGAAAACCTTCGCAGCCAACTAAAGGACTATCTGGACACGGCAAACAAGGCAAAATCCGAGGCCAGTGACCTACGCCGCGAGATTTTCAAGCTGTCTCAGAAACTGGATAAGTTGGAAAAGGAAAAAGAAAAGGCGGAGAAAAAGTGATGGAACTACTCTCTCCTGCTGGCCATTGGGAAGCGATGGTCGCCGCCGTCCAGAACGGCGCAAATGCTGTCTATATGGGTGTCGGGGAATTTAATGCCAGACGCGGTGCTAAAAATTTCTCCGAGGAGGAATATCCTGCGGCGGTTGCCTACTGCCATCTGCGCGGTGTTAAAGTCTATCTCACGCTTAACACACTGCTGACAGACCGCGAATTGACTTCTGCCGCTGACCTGTTACGGAATGCCTCCCGTTGGGGGGTGGACGGTGTCATTGTGCAGGACTGGGGCGTTGCCGCCCTCGCCCGAAAGATTGTGCCCGACCTCCCTCTCCACGGCAGTACCCAGATGACTGTCCACGACCTCGACGGTGTGAAAGCGGCGGCGGACCTCGGCATGAAATGCGTGGTCTTGAGCCGTGAACTGAGCAAAGCAGATATCCGCTATATCTGCGAGCGCAGTCCCATCGCCATCGAGGTCTTTGCCCACGGTGCGCTGTGTATGTGCTACAGTGGACAGTGTGCCATGAGTGCGCTCATCGGCGGACGCAGTGGCAACCGTGGCACTTGTGCCCAGCCCTGCCGTCTGCCCTACCGCATGGACAACGGAAAGAACGGTTATCCGCTGAGTTTGAAAGATGCCAACCTCGCCGCCCATCTACAGGAATTGGACGAGATGGGGGTATCTATCCTCAAATTGGAGGGGCGCATGAAGCGTCCTGAGTATGTCGCCGTTATCACGCGCATCTATTCCGCGCTCCTGCGTGAAAAGCGTCTGCCGACACAGGCGGAACTCACCGAATTGGAGCGTTCTTTCTCGCGCAGTGGCTTTACCGAGGGGTACTGGAACGACCGTCTTGGCCCCAAGATGTTCGGCACACGCGCCGAAAATACCCCCGAACCAACCGCGTTATTTCACGATGCCAAAACCGCATATGATAAAGAGGATTTACGCACCATCGGTGTCCACATGGACATGACGCTCCGCGCCGACCAACCGATATCCCTCACCGCCACGGACGAGGAGGGAAACAGCGTGTGCGTATCGGGTGCAACTCCTGAACCTGCGCGGAGCCGTGCCGTAACCGCAGAGGAACTGGAGAACCGCCTTGCCAAGACGGGCGGTACCGTCTACCGTCCCACCGCGGTACACGCGACTATCGAGGACGGTCTGGCCATCAGTGCAGGTGCAGTCAATGCCCTACGGCGCGATGCGCTCACCGCACTGGACACCGTACGCTGTGCCGTTCCTACGCGTCGAGAACAGAAAGACGACTTCCACGCACAGAACACCCATGCGTCAACCAGCCCTGCGTTTACAGTATCGCTCCTGCGTGGCGAACAGCTGACCTGTGAACTGCTCGCGCTCTCTCCCGCTATCGTCTATCTCCCTGCCGAGCGCATTGCAGAGTTTACCATTCCTACAGATGGGAATACTGCGTTTTGTGTGACGCTACCGCGCATCTGTAAGGACAGAGAGCGTGACCGTCTGCGCGACCTGTTGCAAATCGCAAAGGATAAGGGATGCACCAGTGCCGCCATCCACGGCCCTGGACAGCTTGCTCTCGTACGCGAGTTGGGCTTTTCTGTGGTGCGCGGTGACTTCGGATTAAACCTCTTTAACAGTCGTTCTCTCGATGCCGTACGCAGTTGGGGACTGGACAGTGCAACGCTGTCGTTTGAACTGCGCCATGAACAACTGCGTGACATAAAAAAATGTATTCCCTGCGAGGCCATTGTCTACGGCCGACTACCTCTGATGATTATGGAGAACTGTATCATCGCCAATGAACACGGCTGCCAGCCACGCAATCTGCACGGCACTTGTTCTGGGTCCCACGCCCTCACCGACCGCCGTGGCGAACGGTTCCCTGTCGTATCTGCATTCGGTTGTCGCAATGAGATTTTGAACGGAAAGACCCTGTATCTCGCAGATAAGAACGAACTGCGCCGCTGTACGCTCACCTATGCGCGCCTGCGCTTCACCACGGAATCCCCTATGGCGTGTGTAGCGATACTGGAACAGTACCTCGGTTTGCAGAAAACCATCCCTCCGCAGGACCACACCAGAGGACTATTCTATCGCGGTGTGGAATAAACACCGTGATTAGAAAGAAATATTTTCACAGGAAACAGCTATGGAACTTTTGATACAACCTCTCTCTGAGAAAATTGGCGGTACCATACCGCTTCCCTACTATGCCACCACGGGGGCGGCTGGTTTGGACCTCCACGCCTGTACCGATGGCGACACCGTGATTGCTCCCCATGCGCGTGTCTTTATCCCGACAGGCTTGGCAGTTGCTATCCCCGAAGGTTATGTCGGTATTCTGGCAGTACGCAGTAGTATGGGAGCAAAGAACGGCATCAACCTCGCCAACGGCATTGGTGTCATTGACAGTGACTACCGCGGTCCCCTGCAAGTCACCCTGCACAACACCACTGACACCCCCTACACTGTCCACAGTGGCGACCGTATTGCCCAACTGCTGGTTCTGCCTGTCGCACAACCTGCCATCCGTGTGGTGGATGCCCTGCCAGAAACGGAGCGTGGGGTCGGTGGGTTCGGCTCGACTGGACGCTAAAAAGGAAGGTTCACTATGCCACGATTGATACTTGCCTCCCAATCTCCGCGCCGCCGTGCGCTGTTGGAACAGATTGGGGTACCACAATTCGATATTCTTGTTCCCGATGCCGATGAGAGCTACGACCCTACGCTCACCCCACAGGAGATTGTCTGCTCCATCTGCCGTAAGAAGGCTGAGGCCGCACTGGTTCTCGCCAATGACCCCGAAGCCATCATCATCACTGCCGACACGATGGTATTTTTAGATGGGATGCGTCTGGGCAAACCCAAGGACGAGGCAGATGCCACCCAGATGTTGCGCTCCCTGTCGGGACGCACGCACACCGTCTGCACGGGTGTCAGTGTTGCGCGTGGGGAACGCATTGAAACACAGGCGGAAACCACGGCTGTGACCTTCCGCACGCTCACCGATGCCGAGATTGCCGCCTATATTGCCAGTGGCGACCCGATGGACAAGGCTGGTTCGTATGGGATTCAGGGAAAGCCCGCGCTCTTTGTCAGCGGTATCGAGGGCGACTACTTCAATGTGATGGGACTTCCCCTGCACCGACTGGGGCAAATGCTGAAAGGATTCGGCATGGACTTGTTTGACGAGGGGGCATCCTTGTGAATCGACTGTTGACCAAATACGGCGTGGTGATACTGTCCATTGCGGTAGTCATTGCCGTGCTGTTGAGTTTGATGACGCTATTCTCTACCAACAGTGCTGTATTTAACAATATTGTTGGCACAGTCGCCACGCCGTTCCGCACTGTCAGCACCGCCATCTCCAACCAGATAGAAGAATGGGTGCAGTATTTCACCGATTTCGACCAACTAAAACAGGAGAATGCACAACTCAAGAAGGAATTAGCGGAACTGGAAGACGCGGTGCGACAGGCAGAGTACGACAGCGAAGAAAACAAGCGTCTGCGTGAGTTGCTCCAACTCCGCGCCCAACGGCGCGACCTCACCTTTGAATCCGCCCTCATTATCGAGCGCGACATCTCGAACTGGTCGAGTGTCTTTACGGTCAACAAAGGCACGATGCACGACATTGCCGTTGGCGACTGTGTCATTGACTCCACAGGCAATCTGGTCGGCACCGTCACCGAAGCTGGACTAAACTTCTCCATCGTGCGGACGATTCTGGACAGTGAGAGTGGGGTCGGTGCGCGTGTCTTCCGCAGTGGGACAGACGGTATCGCCGCTGGCAACTTCACCCTGATGAGTAACGGGCTCCTCTCTCTCGATTACCTCACCGCAACCTCTGATGTGATGGGTGGCGACTTGATTATTACCTCTGGTCTGGGCGATTATCTCCCCTCCAAGTTGGTGATTGGCTATGTGGAGGAACTGCGGATGAACGATGATGGTCTGTCGCGCTATGCTGTTATCCGTCCGGAGATGAATCTGGACGAATTGACACAGGTTTTTATTGTCACAGATTTTACGATTGTAGATTGAGGGAGGAATCCTATGCTTCCAAAGAGCTACATCATTTTTAAGTGGGTTGTATATGCACTGGCTACCCTAGCTCTATTCGCCATGCAACATCTCATACTCAACCACATTCATGTACTAGATATCACACCGTTCTGCTATCCTATCATCCCTGCATTGGTTGCGTCCTACGAGGGACTGCGGAAAGGCAGTATTTTCGCCTTGGCAACTGGTGTGGTCTGCGATTTGCTCATTTTCGGCCCATTCGACGGATTTTTCACCATCATTTTCGCGCTCATTGGGATTTTGTCCGCGTTAATCAGCGAAAATCTCTTTTCTCCTGGTTGGCTGTGCGGTCTGGTTGTGTCCCTCTTGGGACTGGGACTGACCCTCGCTGGTCGATTGACCCTATTTCTGCTCGCAGGCGAACTGCGCCCTCTCTTGATGGTCCCACCAGCTCTGGTTGAGTGTGCCATTTCGCTCCCTGCCCTCTTTGTGGCACTGCCCCTCTATGCGTATATCCATCGGCACTGCGCCGTGGAATATTAAAGGTTTTGACTATGGATAACGAAAAACAACTGTTACAGCGTTCTCGGATTTTGCTGGTCATTTTCTGTGTGTTTCTGTTCTTCTTTGTGGTACTGCTCTACGACGCACAGGTTATCGACCACGAACATTATCTGGCGCGCTCCACCACGCAGGTGACAACCAGTACCACCGTGGATGCGTCACGCGGTATTCTGGTAGACCGCAACGGTAAAGTACTGGTGTCCAACCGCGAAATCTATACGATTGACTTTGACCCCTCTCTGGTACGCGCCCCCGATGGTGTCGCACAACAGGAGGCTGTCTGTGATGCGCTGTTACGCCTGATGGCACTGTGCGAGGCACACGAGGTTACTTGGACCGACACCCTGCCCGTCGAGTTGGGTGAGTACGGCTTTGTGTACACCACCGCGACAACTTCTTCCACGGCGCGCACCCGTTTCCAGAACTATCTCAAAAAGAAGAAGTGGTCGGACAGTGAATTGACGGCAGAATCCCCCATTCCGCAGTTGACCACCGCCCTCAAGCTCGAACTCAAGCGCAACACCGACAATCTCTCCGCACCTATCGTGATGTCCCTCATGCGTGAAGCCTTTGGGGTTCCTGCCACCTACACCGACCAACAGGCGCGACAGGTCATTGGTGTTCTCTACGAGTTGGAACTCCGTAAGCGCGAAATCACCTACTCCAGCTACACCTTCGCCAAAGATATTGATGTGGAGCTGATCTCTATTCTGACCGACGGCAATTTTGCGGGTGTCAAGGTACAATCGGAAACCGTGCGCCAATATCACACCACTGCCGCCGCGCATATTCTGGGACGCACCGATGAGTTTGACAGCAAGGAGGAGCGTGCCGCCCTCAATGCCCCCTACAATGCCGCAGTCGAGGCTGGTGAGGACACCACCAATCTCCATTACTACCGCGCCGACGATATTGTGGGCAAAACGGGTGTCGAGGCGGCATTTGAGTCCTATCTGCGTGGCAAGGATGG
The DNA here is from genome assembly GCA_045658885.1 of Candidatus Pelethomonas sp. Classification (GTDB taxonomy): domain Bacteria; phylum Bacillota; class Clostridia; order Oscillospirales; family Oscillospiraceae; genus Pelethomonas. The sequence goes on from JAZOVU010000015.1 coordinate 12,731, forward strand.
CACACGCCTCATCACCACCAATGCCGAAGGTAAAATCACCAGTGAGTTGTACTCCATCGAACCGCGCCCAGGTGCCACCGTTGCGTTGACCATCGACATCGACTTTCAAGCACAGGTCGAGCAGGCTCTGCAAGAGGCGGTCGAAGCCATGAACGCGGAGGATTTGGCAAATGGTGTCGAAAATGTCGGCACGCGCGGTGCGGCGGCGGCGGTTGTCAGTGTCGTGGACTCTGATATCCTTGCTCTCGCTTCGTATCCTACCTACGACCCAGCACGCTACTCTATCGACTACAATCTCTACGCAACCGACCCAGGACAGCCGTTCTTCAACCGCGCGCTCAACGGTGCGTATGCTCCTGGTTCCACCTTTAAGCTCTGTACCAGTGTTGCGGCACTGGAGAGCGATATTATCTCCCCTACAACGAAAATTTTTACACGCGGTAAATACACCTACTGGAGTGACTATCAGCCTGCCTGTTGGATTTACAACCAATACGGTGGTTCTCACGGTAGCATCAATGTGTCCGAGGCGATTTTTCACTCCTGCAACTACTTCTACTACGAAGTGGGACGGCTCATGGGCATTGAAACCCTCAATGAATACGCCACTGCATTCGGCCTGGGACAACCCACAGGTGTGGAGTTGAACGAGCGCACAGGTATCCTCGATGGACCCGAATATCGCTCTCAGATTGAATCCATCTGGGAAGGCGGTACGGTTCTCCAGTGTTCTATCGGACAAGGTTCCAGTCTGTTTAACCCCCTCCAGCTTGCCAACTATGTTGCCACCTTGGTGCGTGGCGGAGAGCGATACGCCGCCCATCTGCTCGACAGCGTGACCCTCTCGGACGGTTCTCTCGCCGTGACCAATGACCAGACGGAACTGCTCAGTACCGTAGAGATGTCCCCTGCCACCCTCGCCGCCGTGAAGAAAGGCATGGGCGATTTGGTGTCGACAGGTAGTGTTGCCAAGTATTTTAAGGAGTGCATCGTATCCGCTGGCGCAAAGACAGGTAGTGCCCAGGTCGGTACAGAGGTTGCCAACGGTGTCTTTGTCTGCTTCGCACCCTTTGAAAACCCCGAAATTGCCGTTGCTATCGTCATTGAACAAGGTGGTAGCGGTAGCGCATTGGCGGCTACGGCGGTCAACATTCTCAACGCCTATTTCGCCCCCAGTGATATCGGCACGGCACTCATCCCTGAGGGTACGCTGTTGCCCTGATTGATAAGGAGTATTTTGGTATATGGATTTTCCGATATTTGATGCGCGTGACAGCCGGTATAAACAGCCGTTCGGTGCCGTACCGTGCGGTACCGACATCACGCTCACACTCCGCCCCCTCGCTTCCGAGGGATTCCAAGGCGGTGCGCTGTTGGTCTACGGCGAATTTGCCGACGAACACCGCGAAATTCCTCTCACGAAAACGGAGGGGGAAAGCGATACCGAACAGAGCTGTTTTACGGTCTGCTACACCGCCTCCCCCGACCCAGAGTTAATTTGGTACTGCTTCCGCTTCGACCGTGTGGACGGCAGTGCGGTTTATCTGGGCAAAAACGGCTACTGTGGCGAGGGCGAGGCGGTCTGTTGGCAACAGACCGTTTACGATACCACCTACCAGACACCAGATTGGTTCGGGCGCGGTGTGACCTATCAGATTTTCCCCGACCGTTTCCACCGCACCGCCGTCCCTGACCCAACCGGCATGACAGGCAACCGCATTGTCCACCAGAACTGGAATGAACTGATGGAATATCTGCCCGATGAAAACGGCATTATCCACAACCGCGACTTCTTTGGTGGAAATCTCCGTGGCATTGTGGAGAAATTGGACTATCTCCAGTCGCTCCATGTGACCACGCTGTACCTCTGCCCCATCTTTGAGGCGGACAGCAACCACCGCTATAATACGGGCGACTACGAAAAGATTGACCCCATGCTCGGCACGGAGGATGATTTCAAGACGCTGTGCGACGAAGCCCACCGACGCGGTATGCGTGTCATGCTCGACGGTGTCTTTAATCACACGGGCAATAACAGTCGTTACTTCAATGCGCTCGGTCAGTACCCCACACTCGGCGCGGCACAGAGCAAGGACAGTCCCTACTACGACTGGTTCCACTTCCACCAATGGCCGACCAGCTACGACTCTTGGTGGGGTATCCACACATTGCCAGCAGTCAACGAGAACCACCCCGACTACATCGACTATATTATTGAGGGGGAAAATTCTATCATTCGGCGGTGGTTGCGCGCTGGTGCGGATGCGTGGCGGTTGGATGTGGCGGACGAACTGCCCGACGACTTCATTCGGCGGATTCGCACCGTAATGATGCAGGAACAGGCAGATAGTTTTCTCCTCGGAGAAGTCTGGGAGGACGGTAGCAATAAAATTGCATACAGTCAGCGCAGAAAGTACCTGCTCGGACACGAAACCCATGGCTTGATGAACTACCCATTCCGCGTGGGCATCATCGACTATCTACAGGGCGGTGATGCGCGCCATTTCCGTGATGCGATGGAAACCATTCGTGAAAACTATCCCCCTGCCGCGTTCTATAGCTGTATGAATATGCTCGGCACGCATGACAATCCCCGCATTTTGACCATGCTCGGCACTTTCCCGAACGAAGCACCGCCCACACGCACGGAGCGTGCGGAGTACCGCATGAGTGACGAGGAGCGGTTTCGCGGTTGGCGATTGCTCGGCATCGGTTCTATTATATTGTATGCCTTCCCTGGCTCGCCTACCATCTTCTACGGCGATGAAGTCGGCATGGAGGGCTACGAGGACCCCTTTAACCGTGGCACTTTCCCGTGGGGTGCAGAGGATGTCCGTCTGCAACAGCATTTCGCCCAGCTGGGTCAACTGCGTGACGCGCGTAAGTCGATGCAGTCTGGCTCTCTGCGTTGGCTCTACGCAGAGGGTCCTGCCCTCGCCTTTGCACGCGAGCAGGACGGCGAAGTAACCGTCATCGCCACCAATGTGGGCGACCAGTGCGTATTACTGCATTTGGACTGGGCAGGTGACCTCGCCACCGATGCACTGACAGGCCAACAATTTTTAAGTCAGAATGGAAAAGTGACCCTCCAACTCGCGCCATTGGACGGTGTTCTCCTGATATAATCTCCCGAAAGGCAGAATGTTTCACGTGAAACATTCTGCTTTTTTCTCAATTTTTCCAACTGTCCTGTTGAAAAACAACGCAGTTGTGGTATACTACATTCGTATGTATATATTTAGATACTGGGATATTGTACCCAGAAACGGAGGTACCCTGTGGGAAAAATTATAGCAATTGTCAACCAAAAGGGCGGTGTTGGAAAGACGACCACCTGTATCAATTTGGTTGCCGCATTGAAAGAACAAGGAAAGCGTGTGCTGTTGTGTGACTTCGACCCCCAAGCGAACGCCACCTCTGGTATCGGTGTGGATAAGACCACATCGCGTGGCATCTACGATGTTCTCATCAACGGCATTGACCCCGAAAAGCGTGTTATCGTGACGCGGTACGGCGATGTCCTCCCCTCCTGTAAGGAGCTGGCTGGTGCTGGTATCGAGATGATTGGCATAGACAACCGCGAAATGCTGTTGCGAAATGCACTGCATCAGCTCTCCGCCAACTACGACTACATATTCATCGACTGTCCTCCCTCCCTCGAGCTCTTGACCCTCAACGCCCTGTGTGCGGCGGACAGTGTTATCGTTCCCGTACAGGCGGAGTACTTCGCTCTGGAAGGTCTGAGCGATTTGATGAATACTATCCGCATTGTGCGCCGTTCCCTAAATAAATCTCTTGAACTGGAAGGCGTTTTGCTGACCATGTACGACACGCGCACCAATCTTGCCATGCAGGTGGCCGAGGAAGTCAAGCGGTTCTTCCCCGGCAAGGTCTACTCCACCGTCATCTCTCGTAATGTTCGCTTGAGTGAGGCCCCCAGCCACGGCAAGCCAATCACCGCATACGACCGCACCTCTCGTGGATTCGAGGCATACACGGCTCTCGCAGAGGAATTTGTCCGCAAGAGCCAGCACACCAACTAATGGAAAGGGGATGTATATGGCCGCACTGAAACGAGGAATGGGAAAAGGACTTGGCGCACTGTTGGGCGAGGAATTTTCGATGGATACCCCTGCCTCCCTCTCTACGCTCCCTGTATCCCAGATTGAAACCTGCGCTGGACAACCGCGCCGTATCTTTGACCAAGAAAAATTACAGGAGTTGGCGGAGTCCATCCGCGAACACGGAATTATTCAGCCGTTGACCGTCCGCAAGCTGTCCTCTGGCTACTACCAGATTATCGCAGGGGAACGCCGTTGGCGCGCCGCAAAACTGGCTGGACTGTATGAAGTCCCCGTGAGCATCATCGAGGCAGACGACCGCAAAGCGATGGAGCTTGCCATGATTGAGAACCTCCAGCGGGAGGATTTGAACCCGATGGAAGAAGCCGAGGGCTATCGCTGTCTGGTCGAACTGTACGATATGACGCAGGAACAGGCGGCACAGCGCGTGGGTAAGTCCCGCAGTGCTGTCGCCAATGCCATGCGCCTGCTACAGCTGAATCAGGACATCCGCCTGTTGGTTGAGAACGAGGACCTCTCCGCTGGTCACGCCAGAGCCCTCCTGCCCCTCCCTGCCGACCTCCAGAATGAGGCAGTCAAGTCCATTCTGGCCAATGCGCTGTCCGTCCGTCAGACGGAGCAGTTGGTCAAGCGTCTGCTCAACCAGCAAGAGAAACCCGACAAGGAACAGCCCGACCCCTATGCCGTCAACTATGTCGCAGAGGCGGAGCGCGAGCTGTCCACCCACATCGGCCGCGCCTGTCACATCATTCAGGGCAAGAAGAAGGGACGCATTGAAATCGAGTATTATGATACTGACGATTTGAACAACCTGCTCGAAGCTCTGCACACCCTTGGCAAGTAATTTCCCTTTACAAAAGCTATATCACAGATGTTTCCCATGGTGTTTCACGTGAAACACGCGAAAAACGATTAAAATTCTTGGATAAGGAGAAACTATTCTGATGCTGGACATTAAATTTATTCGTGAGAACCCCGAAATCGTAAAAGAGAACATCAAGAAGAAGTTCCAAGATGCCAAGCTCCCTCTGGTTGACAAGGTTATCGAGTTGGATGCCGAGAACCGCGCCGCCATCACCGAGGCCAGTGACCTCCGCGCCCAGCGCAATACCCTGAGCAAGCAGGTCGGTATGCTGATGGGACAGGCAAAGAAGGACCCCTCCAAGTTGGAGGAGGCCGAGGCGGTCAAGGCACAGGTCAAGGCACAGGCAGACCGTCTGGCGGAGCTGGAGAAGCGCGAGGAGGAGTTGGAGCAGGAGATTCGTAAGATTCTGCTGACCATCCCCAACATCATCGACCCCTCTGTGCCCATCGGCGAGAGCGACGAGTTCAATGTGGAAGTGGAACGCTTCGGTGAGCCCACCACCCCCGATTTTGAAGTCCCCTACCACACCGCCATCATGGAGCGTTTCAACGGCGTGGATATGGATGCCGCAGGTCGTACCAGCGGTAACGGCTTCTACTATCTGCTCGGTGACATTGCCCGTCTGCACTCCGCAGTCCTCGCCTATGCACGCGACTATATGATTGACCTCGGTTTCACCTACTGCATCCCCCCCTATATGATTCACGGCAATGTGGTCGAGGGTGTGATGAGCCAGACCGACATGGATGCTATGATGTACAAGATTGAGGGCGAGGACCTCTATCTGATTGGTACCAGCGAGCACTCCATGATTGGCCGTTATATCGACCAGATTCTACCCGAATCCGCCCTGCCCCAGACCCTCACCTCCTACTCCCCCTGCTTCCGCAAGGAAAAAGGCGCACACGGCATCGAGGAGCGCGGTGTGTACCGCATCCACCAGTTCGAGAAGCAGGAGATGATTGTCGTCTGCAAGCCCGAGGAGAGTATGGAGTGGTACGAGAAAATGTGGCGATACAGCGTGGACCTGTTCCGTTCTCTCGATATCCCTGTGCGCCAGTTGGAGTGCTGTAGCGGTGACTTGGCCGATTTGAAGGTCAAGAGCTGTGATATCGAGGCATGGAGCCCCCGTCAGCAGAAGTATTTTGAGGTCTGCTCCTGCTCCAACTTGGGCGATGCCCAGGCACGCCGCCTGAAAATCCGTGTGCGCGGTGAGGATGGCAAGACCTATCTGCCCCACACCTTAAACAATACCGTAGTTGCACCTCCCCGTATGCTCATCGCCTTCCTGGAGAATAACCTGCAGGCCGATGGCAGTGTAAAGATTCCTGTGGCACTCCGCCCCTACATGGGTGGCAAGGAAGTGCTGATTCCCAGTAAGTAATCTTTTGAAAGGAGTTTCCTACTATGAAGTTACTGAAAATTTTGGCCGCTACCGCCGCTGTTGCCAGCGTTATCCCTCTGCGAAACAAGGTCACGAAAAACAACGGCAGTCTGGAGGCTCTCCTCTGGAAAGCCTCCTGGAGCGTTGACCCCGACTACCAGTCCGAGCCCGATGTGCATATCACCGTCGGATTTAATAACATCTTCCGCAAGGCAGACAAAGAGGAAGAACTGTTTGATGAGGAAGTAGTTGTCACAGAGAACGAGAGCGTTCTGTATGCTGACCCCTGTGACGAGAATACCGATGATGTGTGCGAAGCAGACTGCGTTACCGACGAGGAATCTGTCCCCGTGGTAGAGGCTCCTGTCGCCCCTGTCGTAGAGTCCCCTGTTGTTGCCCCCGTAGAGAAATGTGACTGCTCCCACTGCACGCCCACCGCAGATAAGACAGAGGAATAAGCACCTATGAAGAAGTTTTTTGAAGAATTTAAGAAATTTGCCATGCGTGGTAATGTCATCGACCTCGCCGTTGGTGTGGTTGTCGGTGGCGCGTTTGGTAAGATTACTACCTCTCTGGTCAACGATATCATCATGCCTGTTGTCTCTATGCTGACCGGCGGTGTGAACTTCAGCGACTGGAAGATTATCCTGAAGCAGGCAGTTGTCGAAAACGGCGAGGAAATCTCCGCCGCCGTTTCGATTAACTACGGTACATTTATCTCTGTTATCATCGACTTTATCATCCTTGCGTTCGCCGTGTTCTGCATGGTAAAAGCTATCAACAGCCTGCATCGCAAAAAAGAAGCCACACCCCCTCCCCCGCCTGCACCTCCTGCCCCCAGTGCTGAGGAGAAACTGCTTACCGAAATCCGTGACCTGTTGAGGGAGAAAAAATGAGAGAAACTCTGACACAGGGACTGCCTGCGTTGGGAGTAGATTTACAATACATCGAACCACTGGAGCAATTTTCTGCTCTGTTGGTGGAGAAAAACAAGGTGATGAACCTCACAGGTATTACCGAACCGCGTGAGGTCGCCACCTTACATCTGCTCGACAGCCTCTCCTTGTTGCCCATTGCACCTCTGTCGGGAAAGAGTATTGTCGATGTTGGCACAGGGGCAGGCTTCCCAGGCATACCGCTGAAGATTGTCCTGCCCGATAGCCATGTCACCCTGTTGGACAGCTTGAACAAACGCATCGAATTTCTGCGCGAGAGTTGTGACGCACTGGGCTTATCCGATGTAGAATGTGTCCACGCACGCGCTGAGGAGTTCGGGCACCGTGAGTCCTTTGATTACGCGGTCAGCCGTGCTGTGGCATCCCTCCCCATTCTCTGTGAGCTGTGTCTGCCGTTGGTGAAAGTCGGCGGTGCGTTTCTGGCGATGAAATCCAGCCACACCGAGGAGGAAATTCAGTCCGCCAAGCCTGCTATCGCCATGCTCGGTGGTCGCATCCGCGAGGTAGTCGACTACACCATCCCCACTACGGACATTGTACACCGCGTGGTGTACATCGAAAAAATCGCCCCCACTGCCAAGAAGTATCCCCGACGCTTCGCGCAGATGAAAAAACAACCGTTGGGGCAATAACCGCTTTTCAGGAGGCATGAGAAACATGGGTCAGACCATCGCCGTCGTTTCTGGCAAAGGAGGAACGGGAAAAACTTCATTCGTCGCCAATGTAGGCATGGCACTTGCACAGTTGGGGTATTCCACCCTCTGTCTGGACTGCGACTTTGGACTGCGGAATCTGGACCTCGCACTGTCTATGACGGACCGTGCGATGATGGATTTTACCGATGTACTGCTCGGTTTCTGCTCCCTCTCAGAGGCCATTGTTGCACACCCGACACAGAAGAATCTCTACCTGTTGACTGCGCCCACACGCTTAACGCTCCCCTCGCTCTACCCCAATGCGATGGTAGAGTTGTTTCAGCAGATTTCCGAGCAGTACGACTACTGTTTAGTCGATGCCCCTGCTGGACTGGGTGAGGGCTTTCGTCTAGCAGTCAACGGCGTTGACCGTGCCGTGGTCGTAACCAATACGGATGCTGTCAGTCTGCGCGATGCCCAGCGCACGGTCATGGAACTCTCCCATCTCCCGCGCGGTAGAGTACATTTGGTGGTCAATCGCTGTCGAAAAAAACTGATGCGCTCCCTGCGCCAGACCATTGATGATGCCATTGACTCCGCTGGGTTGCCCCTGTTGGGGGTCATTCCAGAAGACGACACTGTGATGCTATATGCTGGTCGTGGTATTCCTCTGCTGATGAGCGACAACCGCTATGCGGCGCAGGCGTACTGCAACATTGCCAAACGCATGACGGGTCGCCGTACGCCCCTGTTGCGGATTCGGTAACCCCCCTTAGTCAGCTACGCTGACAGCACCCCTTATCCAAAGCAAGAGATACCCGCATGGAAGAGACAAAATAATAGAAAGGACAAACGCCAATGTATATCGCCCTGATGGCTCATAATAACAAGAAAGACCTCATGGTTCAATTTTGTTCCGCTTATGCTGGAGTACTTTCCCGACATAATCTGTGCGCTACCAACACGACTGGAAGACTAATTGCCGATGCTACGGGGCTACCCGTCCATCTATTCCTTTCCTGTCAGCACGGCGGTAGCCAACAAATTGGCGCGCGTATTGCCTACAACGAAATGGACATGGTTCTGTTCCTCATCGACCCCAACGACAACTCGATGCAGGAGGACCTGCTGTACATCTCCAAGCTCTGCGACCAGAACAATGTCCCCTATGCTACCAATGTCGCCACCGCAGAAATGCTGATTCTCGGCATGGACCGCGGTGATTTGGACTGGCGCAAGCTGGTCAACCCCAAGTTCAAGTCAAAATAATGGAGGACTTCAGGTATGAAGATTACCCCACGGACGCTGTCCGGCTTTATGGAACTACTCCCTGCACAGCAAATTCTCTTTGAGAACATCAAGGGTATTTTGGAAGAAACTTATGCACTGTACGGCTTCCTGCCGTTGGACACCCCGCTGATTGAGGCCAGTGAGGTCCTGTTGGCTAAGGGCGGCGGCGAAACTGAGAAGCAGATTTACCGCTTCTCCAAGGGCGATGCCGATTTGAGTCTGCGTTTCGACTTGACCGTGCCACTGGCGAAGTATGTCGCTCTGCACTACGCCGACCTCGCATTCCCCTTCCGCCGTTACCAAATCGGTAAGGTGTACCGTGGGGAACGCGCACAGCGCGGTCGTTTCCGTGAGTTCTATCAGGCGGATATCGATATCATCGGTGATGGCAAGTTGGACATCACCAACGAGGCTGAAATTCCTGCTATCATTTATCGTACTTTCTCCCGTCTGGGTCTGAAGCGTTTCCAGATCCGCGTCAACAACCGCAAGATTTTGAACGGCTTCTACGCCATGCTTAACCTCACCGAAAAAAGTGGTGACATCATGCGTACTGTGGACAAGCTGGACAAGATTGGCGCAGAGAAAGTGAAGGCTCTGCTCATCAGCGAGGAAATTGGCATTGACGAGCAGAACGCCGATGAGATTCTCAAGTTTATCGCCATCACGGGCACCAACAGCGAGGTACTCTCCGCACTGGAGGGATACAAGGGCAGAAACGAGTTGTTTGACCTCGGTTTGAGCGAATTGACCACCGTGACACAGCACTTGTCCGCCTTTGGTGTGCCCGAGGAAAACTTCTCAGTTGACCTCACCATCGCCCGTGGTTTGGACTACTATACTGGCACGGTCTATGAAACCACCCTGCTAGACCACCCCGAAATCGGCTCTGTCTGCTCTGGTGGACGCTATGACAACCTCGCGGAGTATTACACCGACCGCCAGTTACCTGGTGTCGGCATCTCCATCGGTCTGACGCGTCTGTTCTATGTCCTCAATGAGCAGGGTATGTTGAACACCGCGCGCAATATCGCCCCTGCGGATGTGCTGGTCATCCCCATGACCGAGGACATGAGCCACGCCATCGCCCTCTCCACCCGTCTGCGTGACGCTGGTATCCGTGTCCAGCTGTACACCGAGCAGAAGAAGTTCAAGGCAAAGATGAGCTATGCCGATAAGATTGGTGTACCCTATGCCGTCTTTGTGGGCGAGGACGAAGTGAAAGAAAATGTTGTCGCTTGTAAGGACATGGTCACAGGTGAGCAGACCAAACTCGATTTCGATGCTACCCTTGCCCGCATCCGCGACGGCCTTGCCGCCCGTAATGCTGGTAGCGTCATTCTCGAAAAACCCTAAACGCTCCTCTTTAGCAAACTAATTTTTAAGGCTCCCCTGTTTACAGGGGAGGCTTAAGACAATAAAGGAGAAATTTTTATGCTTCAGAACCGCACCCACACCTGTAATGAACTACGTATCGAACACGCAGGACAGAGCGTTCAGCTGAGTGGCTGGATGGAGAATGTCCGTGAAGTCGGTCAGAACCTCGCCTTCGTGATTCTGCGTGACTACTACGGAACAACACAGGTGGTTATTGAAAACGAGGAGATGATGCAGTCTATCTCCTCTCTGCACAAGGAAACCGTCATCGAGGTACAGGGCACTGTGCGCGAGCGCAGTAGCAAGAACCCCAACCTGCCCACTGGTGAGATTGAGGTTGTCCCCACCTCCATCAAGGTGCTGGGCACTTGCCAGCACAACGAACTGCCCTTCCAGATTACCCGCAGTCGCGAGGCGGATGAAGCCATCCGTCTGAAGCACCGCTATCTGGATTTGCGTAACCCCGAGGTCAAGAAGAATATCATCCTCCGCTGTCAGGTGGTCGCCGCTATCCGCGCCGCTATGACCGAAAAGGGCTTCTTGGAAATCACCACCCCCATTCTGACTGCCTCCTCCCCCGAGGGTGCCCGTGACTACCTCGTGCCTGCGCGCAAGCACCCCGGCAAGTTCTACGCCCTGCCCCAGGCTCCCCAGCAGTTCAAGCAGTTGTTGATGGCATCTGGTTTCGACAAGTACTTCCAGATTGCCCCCTGCTTCCGTGACGAGGATGCCCGTGGCGACCGTACCCCTGGCGAGTTCTATCAGCTCGATATGGAGATGGCATTCGCCACGCAGGAGGATGTCCTCACCACACTGGAAGAAGTGCTGATTCCCATTTTCCAGAAGTTTGGTAAGTACGAGCGTGTTTCTGCTGGTCCTCTGCGCCGTATCCCCTTCAATGAGGCGATGGAGCGTTACGGCAGTGACAAGCCCGACCTGCGTATCGACCTTGAGGTACAGGATATCACCGAGGTGGTACAGGGCTGTGGCTTTGGTCCCTTCGACAGCCAGTGCATCAAGGCGGTTGTTGTCCACGACTTCACCGAGGCACGCAAGTGGATTGACAAGCTGTTGGTCGATGTGGAAGTCCAGACTGGCAACAAGGTCTGCTGGGTCAAGGTGGACGAGAACGGTGCCCTTACGGGTGGTATCTCCAAGTTCCTGACCGAGCGTCAGGAGGCCTTTATCAAGGCTCTGGAGCTGAAGCCCGGTAGCTTCGTCTGTATGGCCGCTGGCAAGAAGGCAACCGCCCAAAAGACCGCTGGTGTTGTCCGTACGATGCTCGGTAAGCGCGTCGCTGGCCACTTTGACGAGAACCAGTATGCCATGTGCTGGATTGTCAACTTCCCCATGTACGAGCAGGACGAGGAAACTGGCGAGGTTGATTTCTGCCATAATCCGTTCTCCATGCCCCAGGGCGGTATGCAGACTCTGCTAGATGCCGAGGGCAATCTGGAGAAGATTCTTGCCATCAATGCCGACCAGTACGACTTGGTTGTCAACGGCTACGAAACTGCCTCTGGTGCTGTCCGTAACCACAGCCCCGAGATTATGATTAAGGCGTTCTCGATGGTTGGCCGTGGCGAGGAAGAAGTCAAGAGCAAGTTCCCTGCCATGTACAATGCGTTTACCTACGGCGCACCTCCCCACGCTGGTGCCGCCCCTGGTATCGACCGCATCATTATGCTGTTGGCTGGTGAGGAGTCCATCCGCGAAGTCATCACTTTCCCCATGAACCAGAAAGCACAGGATTTGATGATGGGTGCCCCTTCCGAGGTGACACAGAAGCAGTTGGATGAACTGCACATTGCCATCACCGCCACCGAGGACGAGGAATAATTTCATAGGATACCACGCAAGAGAGCAGAAAGGCCCCCTTGTGTAAAGGGGGCTGGCATGGCGAAGCCATGACTGGGGGATTTGGTCATCAACCCCTCCGTCACGCTTCGCGTGCCACCTCCCCTTACACAGGGGAGGCTTTCTTTTCTTGTACTATTGTAAGAAATACACATGAAACGACTGAACATCATCATTCTGATTCTTGCACTACTCCTCTGCGCCTGCGCGCATATTCCGCCGTCGCCAATCGACGAAACCATTCCCGTACAGGGGAACGAACCGCTGACCCCAGAAGTACCAACAGAAACATCAACACAATCTACCCCGAACACTCTGCCAAACGATGAAGCAGAGATTGTCCTGCCAGAACCGCCCGACCCGAGGGAGGAAACTATCGAAGCAATCCTTGCGTCCATGACCATCGAGGAAAAAGTCGGACAACTCTTTTTTGTCCGCTGTCCGTCATCCGGTCAAGTGGAGAAGATACAGAAATACCATCTGGGTGGCTACCTGCTTTTTACGCGCGATTTTCAAACCAGCACAGGCGAATGGCTGAACGAGGAAGAATTTCTCGCAAAAGTCGATGCATGGCAGAACGCAAGCACCATTCCCCTGCTGATTGGCGTGGACGAGGAGGGCGGTACTGTCGCCCGCGCCAGCCGAAACCCCAACCTGTTCCCCGAAAAGCGCAAATCGCCCCGCACGATTTATCAAAACGGCGGTATGGATGCCATCTTGCAGGACACCGTTGCGGTGAACAGCCGCCTGTTGGAGCTTGGCATCAATGTCAACTTTGCGCCCGTGGCGGATATCTCCATTGACCCAAACGACTTTATCTATGACCGCACCATCGGTCTGGATGCCACCGTAACGGCGGATTACATAGCATCAGTCGTGGCACAGATGAATCAATGCCAAGTCGATGGCGAAATCCGTGCCATTGGCTCCGTTTTGAAGCACTTCCCCGGCTATGGAAACAACATTGACACCCACATCGGTATCGCTGTAGACGAACGCCCCTACGAAGTTTTCACACAAAGCGAATTTCTCCCCTTTTCGGCAGGCATTCGCGCAGATGCAGGCGCAGTGCTGATTAGCCATAATATTGTTCCCTGCATGGATGCCACACGCCCTGCCTCCCTCTCCGCTGAAGTTCACGATATTCTGCGGCAGGAGCTTGGGTTTCGGGGCGTGATTCTCACCGATGACCTGGCGATGGACGCGGTGAAGTCGTATGCTAAGGACGGCCGTGCCGCCGTTCTCGCCCTGCTAGCTGGGAACAGCATGATTGTCACCACCGATTTTGAAACCCAGATTGGCGAAGTCCTTGCCGCACTGGAAAACGGTGAATTGAGCACCCAAACCATTGATAGCGCGGTGCGCTATGTGTTATACTGGAAATATACTCTTGGTCTGTTAGGAGAAACAACATGACAGAAAAACTATATTACACCGATGCGTTTTTACAGGGGTTCCACGCAGTGGTTGTCAGCTGCGAAGCGGAGAAAGACCTCTTTGCTGTGACGCTTGACCGCACCGCTTTTTACCCCGAGGGCGGTGGACAGCCTGCCGACCACGGTATTCTCGGCGGTGCCCATGTACTCGACACACGCGACCGCAACGGCGAAGTGGTTCACCTGTGTGACAAGCCCCTTACCGTAGGGGAAACGGTATGCGGCGCGATTGACTTTGTGCGTCGCTTCGACTTCATGCAACAGCACAGCGGCGAACATATCGTCAGCGGTATCATCTGCGAGAAGTTCCACTGCGACAATGTGGGGTTCCATGTGGGACGCGACACCGTGACCATCGACTTCAACGCCGATATCACTGCGGAGGACTTGCGCGACATCGAACAGCGTGCCAACCGCTACATTCAGCAGGACCACGCCATTTCTGTCACCTACCCCCCGCCTGAGGAACTGGCCGAACTGCCCTACCGCAGTAAAAAGGAGCTGACGGGTGCGGTACGCATTGTTGCATTTCCTGGCGCGGACTGTTGCGCCTGTTGCGGTACCCATGTCAACAGCAGTGGACAGGTCGGTCTGGTCAAGCTGTTGAGTGTGACCAAATTCCGCGAGGGTGTCCGTATTGAGATGCTCGCAGGCAACCGTGCGCTCGCCCACTACACCACGATTCTGGAACAGAACACGCGTATTTCGCAGGCGTTGTCCGCTAAGCCCCACGAAACCGCCGCCGCAGTGGAGCGTCTACAGGCGCAGATTTCCGCACTACAGGGTCGTATCGTCGCCTTGGAGAGTGCTGACCGTACGCGCAAGGCGGCGGAATATGCTGGGACAGGCGATGTACTACTCATTGAGGATGAGATGAGTGCGGATTCCGTGCGAAAGCTGGCGGATGCCATTCTGGAGCAGTGTGGTGGACGCTGTGCGGTTTTTGCTGGTGCGGATGGCAATTACAAGTACGCCATCGGGGAAAAGGACGGCGACCTCCGTGCGTTGGTCAAGGAATTAAACGGCGCATTGAACGGCCGTGGTGGTGGAAAGCCGAATTTTGCCCAAGGCAGTGCGGTCTGCACGGAGGCACAAATTCGCGCCTTTTTTGCGGACAAGTAAAGGAAAACGCTATGAAATATATCTCACAGGCACTTATCATCGCCGCTGTCACTTTTGCTGCAGAGTTGCTCAAATTCCTCATTCCCCTGCCCATCCCTGCCAGTATTTACGGACTGATTCTCCTCTTTACGCTCCTCAAAACTGGGATTCTGAAACTCTCCCAAGTGGAAGATGTGGGCGGTCTGCTCTTGGAATTGATGCCGTTGTTGCTCGTACCCACCAGCGTATCCTTTATCAATGCTATGGATGCCGTGCGTGATATGCTATTCCCTGTTTTAATCAGTGGTCTGGTCGGCACAATGCTCGTCATGTTCGTCACAGGTCGTGTGACCCAGTGGCGCATCCGTAAGAGAGAGGGGGCGAAGAAATGATTGCGTTTCTCGCAGAGAGTGCCTATTTCGGACTTTTTCTGACGCTCGCCATGTTCTACCTCGCCCGCGCCATCAACAAAAAAGCAAAGCGCGAGGTATGCAATCCCCTACTCTTTGCTTCCGTCAGTATTCTAGTGCTACTCCTCGTCTTTTCCATCCCCTATGAGAGTTACGCCGCGGGAGCCAATCACATCGATATGCTCCTCACCCCTGCCACCATCTGCTTAGCGATTCCTCTCTACCGCCAGTACACGCTCCTGAAAGAAAATGCTGGTGCAGTCTTGGCAGGCTGTACCGCTGGTGTTATTGCCCATATGCTAGCCTGTGCGGTACTCTTGTTCGTCTTTCAGATGGACAGTGCGGCATTCGCTACTATTCTGCCCAAGTCCATCACGACAGCTATCGGTAAGAGTTTGAGTGCGGAGTTGGGTGGCTATCCTGCCATCACGATGGCGACTATTATGCTCACAGGGCAGTTCGGTGCAGTCGCTTCCCCTGCGCTACTCAAGTGGTTTGGGGTCAAACATCCCCTTGCACAGGGCTTGGCGATTGGTACCGCCTCCCACGCCGCAGGTACTTCCCGTGCGGTCGAGTTGGGTGATATCCAAGGTGCGGCCAGTAGCCTCGCCATTGTCGTCACAGGTCTGCTCACCGTCATTGCCGCCCCCCTGATGATGTTGCTGGTAGGCTAATTCTTGTACATAAAAAGCCTCCCCTTGTGAAAAGCAAGGGGAGGTGGCAAAATCGAAGTTTTTGACGGAGAGGATAGATTGACGACCCCTCAGTCAGCTTCGCTGACAGCTCCCCTGTAAACAGGGGAGCCTAATAAAATAGCCCCCCTTATTGCGTCAAAACTGCGTCATTTTTCCTATTTAGAATACCATGACGCTATGATGATGTCAAGAATAAGTCGGGGAGGTTAGAAAGATGACACAAGAACTGGCACGATTCACCCTTCGGGTTCCCAAGGAATTGTTGGCGAAATTCGGCTATATCGCAGAGTACGAGGGTAGAACGAAGAATAAAGAACTGGAACAGATGATGAAAGCGAGAATCCTCGCCTTTGAGCAGGAACACGGCACAATCCCCGACCAATAACGGATATGAAAAAATGACAGGAAACGACCGCACTTGGTTATCTCCTGTCATTTTTGTTATTTTGTTTTTAACGCTGGATACAGGAACTCATTTCTCCAGTAGTATTGCAGGTAGTGGAAATTGCGGAGCTGTTCGCTCTCCTCTGCGGATAACTCCCCTGCGGTACACAACTGGTCATCGACCAACAAAAATTCGTTGGTGGTAATGACAGGAAGTGACTGCATCAGCTCGTCCATCGCCTGCATATAGGCTGGTCCCTCCCAACCGCACTGTTCAAAGACAAGATTCATCAAATAATGTGGCGAAACTGTCGGACCTTTTCCTAGGAAATCATTTCCCAACTGCTGTTTGGCGGCATCATTCGCCCAGATGAGGTAGTCGGTTTCAAATCGGGTACGGAAACTCTCGCGCTCCGTGATATCCACATCAATCCCCATCTCCTCGTAAAACACATTGCCGTCGCCCATCCATGGCAGATGGTCGGTAAACACCACGAGAACCACTGGCTCCTTATCTGCCCGCAACTGTTCGACCAGCTGTAACAACTGGGTATCGCCGTCCATAATCTCAAACATATAGTTGTCCATTGCATTCTTACACGCCTGCGTGTAGTTTCCTTTGAGATACTGCTTGTCACTGATGGAAATATCGGTATAGTACGGGCCGTGGCTCTGCATATTCAGACTGAAAGAAAAGTAGGGCTTTCCCGTTTCCTTATTCTTGACAAAGTCGTTGTAAATCTCACTGTACAGCACGCTGTCACGCACATAGAACGCGCCCGACAGGTTCTCATAATCCCCCTCCAAAAAACGGTACTTCTCATAGCCCATGAACGGGTTAATCTCGTCACGGTTATAGAACCAGCTGTAATAGGGGTGACTGCCCTCGATGGTGTATCCCTGCCCACGCAGATACCAGAGGTAAGAGTTCGTATCGGTGCGGAAATTGTGGTGGTCGCCCAGACCTGTGAGGAAGCTACGCTCGCTGTCAATCGTACCACCTGCGAAGATATTCGTCAGCAGTGTCCCTGTGTAGCTCTCCGCCTGTAGTGCGTGATAGCGGTCATACCCTCGCACATCCAATCCTTTGATTTTATAGCGCGAGAAATCCACATACGCCTCACGCATGATGGTGATAAGGTGGACTTTCTTCTCCTCTGGGATGTCGGCATTGGTATACGCGGACAGCAGTTCCTCCGCCTGTCCCCTCGTGTACCCATCGGGTCGAGAGAACACCGCCTCTCCGATACTGTAGACAAAGGGGTACAGACATCCATGTGCCACATAGTTCTGTGTCTGGTTCCACTCGTTGAGGTGGTCATAGTTCCGCACGCTGTTATAGTTTTCCTCATTACAGCACACGGTAAAGACCGCTACACCGCTGACAACCGCCACCAACAACAGCGAAAGGCGCAGTTTCCACGCCTTGACTGCACCGCGCGCAAAGACCGCTAAGACCGCCGTACCTGCCAACAGACAGGCAATCGCAAGCGCAATGCGGTTATCAATGTAAATCGCGTAGTAATCCCCACCTGCCATCATACCTGCCTCACGCAGAATCAGCAAATCTTCAAAAATCAGTGGGTCGTCGCGGTACAGCAGTTTGAAGAAATTTCCCAAACTCAGGGCAAGCACCGAGGCACCGCCCAGCAGAAACGCGAGCCATCCACGCCCCAAGATAGCGTAGAGCGTAAAAATCAGCCAGACGGCAGGCAGAATATTCCACACCACCAAGAACGGTGAAGCGAGATAGCCAAGAAACACCTCACTGGGGTATGTGGCATAGGCAAATTTCAGGGTGATGTAGCCAATCAGGGACGCACCGCCCAACAACAGGAGCAGTCGCCACAACCAGTATGTCACCGTTTGCCACGGCTTTCCACATTTCTCTGTGGTTTTGTGGAAAAGATAAAAAGAATCTAGTTTGTTATAAAAGGGGTTCTTCATGGTATCACCTCAAGTAGACGGATATGGTATACGCCACTATTACTCTACCACTTCGGTCTACATATGTCAACCTTTATCGTTTTTTGACGATTGACGCAGGCTACAAACAAAATCTACCAACCGCCAAAGTAGCGGTTTCGGTCGCAATGCCACAACGCATTGCCTCCAACCCGCACAGCCCTCACAGAAGTCCTCCTCCAGCCATACCTCGCTGGCCTGATAGTTCGTTCCATTGAGTTCGTTAAAGCATTTTAGGCAAAATTCAGCCATTGCATATCACCTGTTGCAGAAAATTTAAGATTATTATACCCTATAGATGATAAATGTCAATTATTTTATACCCATGAAACATTAAGAATATCACTCATGGTTACTATAATCGGAGTATCTTAAACTGTCTGGGGGTATATGCTGTGGGTGATACTGAATTTTTGAAAGCAATGGGCCAGCGCATCATGGTTCGCAGAAAGTCACTACGCATGACCCAAGAAGAGCTGGCAGAAAAATTAGGTGTTTCCATGCAGATGATTTCTAATCTGGAACTGGGCAAGAAAGCAATCCGACCAGAAAATCTTGCCAATGTCTGCGAAGTGCTGCAACTAAGTGCCGACTTTGTTTTGACAGGTAGCAATACCAAATCTGCCGTTGATGCTGTTGCAGAAAAGTTGGTTCAGCTGACCGTACAAGAATTGCAGATGGTCAGCGATATCATTGATTATATGAATACCAAAAAATAAGCGTAAGAAAACCCAGGCCAAACGGTCTGGGTTTAGTATTTGTAAAAATTTTCCAGTTACATACTTTTTCGATAGATTGAAGGGAGTGCGTCAGCACTCCCCTCAATATCCACATTTGTCACTATTTTTGTGGAAAACTTTTTGGTTTATCAGAATACCAGACGAGCCTCAATCCAGTCTTTCAGTTCGCTGATGGGCACGCGCACCTGGCTCATACTGTCGCGCTCGCGGATGGTAACGGCATTGTCGGCCTCGATACCCTTTTCGGGGTCGCCCACGGTATCGAAGTCAACGGTGATGCAGAAGGGCGTACCAATCTCGTCCTCACGGCGATAACGCTTACCGATAGAGCCAGCGTCGTCGAAGTCGACCATGAAGTGCTTGGACAGCTCGTTATAAATTTCTAGACCCTTGTCGCTCAACTTCTTGGACAGGGGCAGAACGGCGCACTTGAACGGTGCGAGGGCAGGATGCAGGCGCAGAACGGTACGGACATCGTTCTTCTCGGCATCGACCACTTCTTCGTCATACGCATCGCACAGGAAAGCGAGGAAGCTACGCTCGACACCCAGAGAAGGCTCGATGACATAGGGGATATACTCGACCATGTCCTTGCCCTCACCCTCACGGTAGACCATCTTCTGGCCAGAGGTGTTCTGGTGCTGGGTCAGGTCGTAGTCGGTACGGTCAGCAACGCCCCACAGCTCACCCCAGCCGAAGGGGAACAGGAACTCGAAATCGGTAGTGGCCTTGGAGTAGAAGCACAGCTCGTCGGCATCGTGGTCACGCAGACGCAGGTTCTCCTCCTTCATGCCAAGGCTCAACAGCCAGTCACGGCAGAAGCTACGCCAGTAGTTGAACCACTCCAAATCGGTGCCAGGCTTGCAGAAGAACTCCAGCTCCATCTGCTCAAACTCACGCACACGGAAGATGAACTGACCGGGGGTAATCTCGTTGCGGAAGGACTTACCAATCTGGCCGATACCGAAGGGCAACTTCTTACGGGTGGTGCGCTGGACATTGTTGAAGTTGACAAAGATACCCTGTGCGGTTTCGGGACGCAGATAGACGGTATTCTTTGCATCCTCGGTGACGCCCTGGAAGGTTTTGAACATCAGGTTGAACTGACGGATATCGGTGAAGTTGTGCTTGCCACAGGTGGGGCAGGGAATGTTGTGTTCCTCGACGAAGTTCTTCATCTCCTCCTGAGAGAATGCGTCGATGGGCTTGGGCATGGTGAAGCTGTTCTCAGCGCACCAGTCCTCAATAATCTTATCGGCACGGAAACGCTCCTTACACTCACGGCAGTCCATGAGGGGGTCGCTGAAGCCACCCAGGTGACCAGAGGCAACCCAAGTCTGGGGGTTCATCAGAATCGCGCTATCCAGACCAACATTGTAGGGGTTCTCCTGCACGAACTTCTTCCACCATGCGCGCTTGATGTTGTTCTTCAGCTCAGCACCCAAGGGGCCGTAGTCCCAAGTGTTTGCCAGACCGCCGTAGATCTCACTGCCGGGGAACACAAAGCCACGGCCTTTGCACAGTGCTACGATTTTCTCAAGGGTCTTCTCAGTGTTTTTCATGTTGATAGGCTCCTTATATAAAATAGAAAGATAACAAATAAAAACACCCCGAAGCCACCGTTGGCCTCAGGGCGAACAAAGTTTTTCCGTGTTTCTGCATTTACCCCGATTATATCGAAAGGGCATTACTCCTCTTTCCTCAACACCGCTATTTACCGCATACTGTATCATTTTTTGGGAAAGCTGTCAAGGGATTCGCAATTTTTTGACCGAAAAAACACCCAAAAGCTCCGCCATAAGCGGAGCCTTCAGGTGTGTGTTGTGTGTTTTTAGGAGGGAGAAATTGCATTGGGGGTCTTCCCCTTTGCTATTGTCATCCTACTATATGATTTAGAATAAATCGTGACAAAGATGTAAATAATCTGTGAATTGACCTTCCCTACCAAGGCTTCCCTTGGGAGCATGGGGAGGTTATTTTTTGTTATTTCAGCTTTTGCCACTCGCTGACCGCCAATTCATCACAGCGGTTATTATAGGGGTTTGTACTGTGTCCTTTCACCCAGTGGGTATTGACGCGGTGCGTATCACACAAGTTGAGGAGTGTTTCCCAGAGGTCAGGATTCAGCGCAGGTTTTTTATCGCTCTTGACCCATCCTTTTGCGCGCCAACTTCTCGCCCATCCCTTTTCCAGCGCGTCAATGACATACTTACTGTCGGAATACAGCTCCACGATGCACGGCTCTTTCAACAGCTGTAGCGCACGAATCACGCCAGTCAACTCCATGCGGTTGTTGGTGGTATTTCGCTCTCCGCCAGAAATCTCCTTTTCGTGTGCGCCGTACTGCAAGATTGCCCCCCAACCACCGGGGCCAGGATTGCCCGAACAGGCTCCGTCTGTATAAATCGTAACGGTTTTCATTGTCACTTATCAAAGCCAGTCCTGTACATCGGTGGGAGTAGTATCCTGCGTACTCTCCTCTTTTTCTGCGAGGGCGATGGAAATGATGCGGTCGCCCTCCTCCTTAAAGCGCATGACAATGACACCCTGCGTCGCACGGCTGGCTGTCACCTTAATATTGGCGGTGTCGGTACGCAACATAATGCCCTTCTCTGTCACCAGCAACAGGTCCTTCGTGCTATCAATGACCTTGACCGCAACAATCTTACCTGTCTTTTCCGTAACATCGTAGTTCTTGATACCCAGACCACCGCGCCCTGTAACACGGTATTCCTCCACAGGGGTCTGCTTGCCGTAGCCCTTTTCGGTAATGGTCAGGACATTCTTGCCCTGATGGGCGCGCGCTGCACCGACGACATAATCGCCCTCGCGCAGTTTGATACCACGCACACCGAAGGCATCGCGTCCCATCGGACGGACATCATTCTCGTCAAAGCAGATGGCATAGCCGTCATGCGTGGCAATCAGAATGTTGCAGTTGCCGTCGGTCTCCCTGACATTGATAAGCTCATCGCCGTCGTCCAGATGGAGCGCGCGAATACCGTTATTGCGGATATTGCGCAAGGCATTGACGCTCATGCGCTTCACAGTACCGTTGCGTGTCACCATGACCAGATACAAGTCCTCGTTGGAGAGGTCGCGTGTGGCAATCATTGCGCTGACACTCTCCCCCTGCTCCACGGGTAGAATATTGACGATATTCGTCCCCTTGGCGGTCTTGCCAGACTCCGGAATCTGGTAGCCCTTCTTGCGGTACACACGGCCCGTATTGGTGAAGAAGAAGATATAGTCGTGGGTGGAGGCGGTGAACACCGTATTCACATTGTCCTCCTCCTTGGTGGACATGGACTTATTGCCCTTACCACCCTTGCCCTGTGCGCGGTACTCACTGGCAGGGGTGCGCTTGATATAGCCGCCGCTGGTGAGGGTATAGACACACTGCTCCTCTTCGATGAGGTCCTCAATGTCGATATCGTCCTCTACGACACCAATTTCGGTACGGCGCGCATCGCCGTACTTGTCGCGGATGGCGAGCAGTTCCTCTTTCAGCACACCGCGCAACAGCACGCGGTCTGCCAGCAGACTGCACAAATAGGTAATCTTCTTTTGCAGTTCATCAAACTCTCCCTGCAACTTCTCACGGTCCAGTCCCTGTAGGGCCTTCAGACGCATATCGAGGATGGCCTGTGCCTGTACCTCATCCAAACCAAAGCGTTCCATCAAGGCTTCTTTCGCATCGTCGTAGCGACTGCGGATAATCCGAATCACCTCGTCGATGTTGTCCTGTGCAATCAGCAGACCCTCTAACAGATGGGCGCGCTCCTTGGCCTTTCTCAGTTCATACTCGGTACGGCGCACCAACAGATTTTCCTGATAGGCGAGATATTCGTCGAGAATCTGGCGCAAAGTCAGCACTTTGGGCTGTTTCTGGTCGTCCACCAGTGCCAACATGATGATGGAGAAATTGCTCTGGAGTGCGGTCTGCTTAAAGAGGTTGTTCAGGACCACCTGTGCATTCGCATCGCGCTTCAGCTCGATGACGATACGCATACCGTTGCGGTCGGTTTCGTCACGCAGGTCGCTGATACCCTCCAGACGCTTATCCTTCACCTGTTCGGCAATATTTTTAATCAACTGACGCTTGTTGACCTGATACGGCAGTTCTTTCACAATAATGCGTGTACGGTTCTGGCCAAACTCCTCGAACTCTGTCCGCGCACGGACGACCACCTTACCACGGCCTGTCGCATAGGCGGCACGGATACCACTGCGCCCCATGATGATACCCTTGGTGGGGAAATCGGGGCCAGAGATATGCTCCATCAGGTCATTCAAATCAGCATCGGGATTATCTAGTACGCACACACACGCATTGATAACCTCGGTGAGATTGTGGGGCGGAATATTCGTTGCCATACCAACTGCAATACCGCTGGAGCCATTCACCAACAGGTTAGGAAAACGGCTGGGCAGAACACGCGGTTCTTTTCTACTCTCATCGAAGTTGGGGTCCCAGTCCACGGTATCCTTGTCAATATCGCGCAACATCTCCTCGGAGATTTTGGACATTCTCGCCTCGGTGTAGCGGTACGCCGCAGGGGGGTTACCGTCCACATCGCCGAAGTTACCATGGCCATCCACCAACATATAGCGCATGGAGAAATCCTGTGCCAGACGCACCATCGCGTCGTACACGGACGCATCGCCGTGGGGGTGGTACTTACCAATCACATCACCGACGCAGGTAGCAGACTTGCGGAACGGCTTGTCAGCGGTCAGACCACTCTCGTGCAGGGAGTACAGAATACGGCGATGTACGGGCTTTAGACCGTCGCGCACATCGGGGAGCGCACGGCCAATGATGACGCTCATCGCGTATTCCAGATAGCTGTTATTCATTTCGGTGACGAGGTTCGACTCGGTAATCACCTGATTCGGGAACAAAATGTCCTCGGGTTTGTAATCTCTGTTATGTGCCATAACGCGTCACCTCCTTAAAAGTCCAGATTATCGGCATATTTTGCGTTGCGCTCAATCCACGCCTTGCGCGGTTCGACTTCCTCACCCATCAGGATGGAGAAAATTTGGTCGGCCTCCACCGCATCGTCCAGTGTGATACGGCGCAAGGAACGCCTTTCGGGGTCCATGGTGGTGTCCCACAGCTCATGGGCATCCATCTCACCCAGACCCTTAAAGCGACTAATCTCAATGCGTGCATTTTCATTGTCACCACGCATCTCAGCACTGACCGCATCGCGCTGGGCATCAGAGTACGCCACACGGGTCGTCTTTCCGCGTGTCAGCTTATACAGCGGTGGCACAGCCGAGTAGACATAGCCGTTCTCAATCAACGGACGCATATAGCGGAAGAAGAAAGTCAACAGCAGGGTGCGGATATGGGCACCGTCCACATCGGCATCGGACATAATAATAATCTTGTGGTAGCGCAGTTTGTTAATATCAAACTCCTCGCCAATACCTGCGCCGAGTGCCATAATCAGCGGCACCAGTTTTTCGTTGCCGTACACCTTATCCATTCTCGCCTTTTCGACATTCAGCATCTTACCCCACATCGCGAGAATCGCCTGGAAACGGGAGTCGCGCCCCTGAATAGCAGAACCTGCGGCACTATCGCCCTCAACGATATAGATTTCGGTGAGCGCAGGGTCACGCTCATTACAATCCTGCAATTTGTCGGGCATCTGGCCAGACTCCAACCCCGTCTTACGGCGGACAGACTCCTTCGCCTTGCGCGCGGCTTCTCTGGCACGGCTCGCCATCATCGCCTTTTCCAACAGCATTCGCGCAACCTTGGGATTTTCTTCGAGGTAGGTGTCCAACTGTTCGCTCATCACACTGGTGACGAGGGTACGGATATAGGCATTGCCGAGCTTTGCCTTGGTCTGTCCCTCAAACTGTGCCTCGGTCAACTTCACGGAGATAACCGCTGTGATACCCTCACGGCAGTCCTCACCACTCACCTTATCGTCGCCCTTGATGATACCTACCCGTTTACCGTAGTTATTCAGTACCGTGGTCAGCGCACGACGGAAGCCCTCCTCATGCATACCACCCTCTGGGGTACGGACATCGTTGGCGAACGAAACAATATTTTCGGTGTAGCCGTCGTTGTACTGCACCGCAATCTCAACACTGGCATCGTCTTTCTGGCCAGCCACATAGATAACATCCTGCTGAATGGGTGTTTTATTCTGGTTCAGCCACACGGCATACTCGCGAATACCGCCCTCATAGCACATCTCATCGCGTTCACCGTGGCCTGTACGGTTGTCGGCTGTGGCAATTTTCAGACCCGCATTGAGGAATGCCTGCTGTTGCATTCTGGTGTGAATCGTTTCGTAGTTGTACACCGTGGTGTCGAACATCTCACTGTCGGGTTTGAATGTGACGGTCGTACCAGTGCGGTCTGTATCGCCCACAATGTGCATTTTTTCCACAATCGCACCACGGGCGAATTTCATCTCGTGGATTTTTCCATTCTTATGAACCTGTACTACGAGCCACTCGGAGAGGGCATTGACAACGCTTGCGCCAACACCATGCAGACCGCCCGACACTTTGTAGCCGCCACCGCCGAATTTTCCGCCTGCGTGCAGGACGGTAAAGACGACTTCCAGGGCAGGCAGACCTGTCTGGGGCTGAATGTCAACAGGAATACCACGGCCGTTGTCGGTAACGGTGATGGTATCGCCCTCGTTAATGGTAACCGTAATCTCTGTGCAGTATCCAGCGAGTGCTTCGTCAATGGCGTTATCCACAATTTCGTAGACAAGGTGGTGTAACCCAGACTCACTGGTGGAGCCGATGTACATACCAGGACGCTTGCGGACTGCCTCCAGTCCCTCCAGCACCTGAATTTCTGCACCGCCATACTCATGTTCTACTGCTGTGTTGTTCATTTCTTTCATTTCAGACATATATTGCTTGACCTCCTTTATTTAGGGTCTCATTGCATTTACTTTTGTGTTAAGAATCAGGGATTCCAACGAGCCAATCTTACTCGTTCTCATCCTCCGCTGTACCGTCATCGTGGTCGCAACCGTCGTCCACAATCTCCATGGAGCGCATTCTGCGCCTGTCCTTGCACTCCTCCACTTTGTCGGAGAGCAGTTCCTTGACTTCGCGTGGATTCTTGATATTTTTCAGTTCGAGCGTGGGCTGTGTCTTATCAGAAGAATGGACATACACACTTCCACAGCCAAATAGCCGTTGCCATAGTGTCAGTTTCAGCTCCAAATCGCGGATGCGGTAGAGGAGTATTTCCTCCTCCGTGATATTGAAAAAGCCTTTTTCGCAGAATAGACGCTCACTCGTCAACCGATAGCGGGTAAACGACAGGGGCAGACCACATCTTCTGCGTCGGTCATTCCATAAAATCTCACTCATCCTATTTTCTCCTTCCCAATAGACTGCTTTCTAATCGTCCGTAGAGCGTGGTCGCCGCCAGTG
This sequence comes from Candidatus Pelethomonas sp., assembly GCA_045658885.1. Taxonomy (GTDB): domain Bacteria; phylum Bacillota; class Clostridia; order Oscillospirales; family Oscillospiraceae; genus Pelethomonas. The sequence continues at coordinate 39,339 of JAZOVU010000015.1, forward strand.
GCGAGAGGTAGACGCGTTGCCAACTCCCCTGTGGACAGCAAACTACCAGTGATTTTGGCAAATCGCCGTCGATAGCAATGACCATGCCCTCCTCCTCTGCTGCACGCAAAAATGCGCGGGTTATGCGCGAGGTGGACACATTGTCTAAATCGAATATACCGATAATATCGTCCAGTGGAACGGACACATGGCTTCCCAAATGCAGATACATCTCCGTTATCCTCCGACCACACAGCCATCGCGGATGGTGAGAACCGTACCATGTAACAGGGTATGCAAGCGGTCCTCCTCGCAACAGGTAATGAGCACCTGTCCATCCCCCAGTCGATTCAAGACAAACTCCTGTCGTTTCGGGTCCAACTCACTTAGCACATCATCCAGTAGTAGGACGGGATATTCCCCAATAATATCCCGATGGATTTCTCGCTCCGCCAGTTTCATGGCGAGAGCGATGGTTCGCGTCTGTCCCTGTGAGGCATAGGATTTTGCGTTGCGTCCATCCAATTCCACCGCCAAATCATCCTTGTGTGGTCCAGACAGACACTGTCCCACCGCCAATTCTGCCTTTGCGTGAAGTCGTTGATGTTCTTCTAGTTGGGCAACCACCGTTGCATAGGGGGCAAACGGGTCAGAAACCGTACTAACGGTCTGGTAGTGGATGGCCAATTGCTCCGATCCCCCACTGCACGCCCGATGCACTGTTTCAGCATATTGGTTTAATAAACGCGAGAATCGTGCGCGGTAATAAATCAGTGCCGCCCCTGTTTGCGCCATGCGAAGATTGAACTCGGGTAAAATACGGCGCAAATCGGGGTGTTTCCCACTATCGCGCAGAATCCTCGTTTTATGCTCCCATATGCGTGTATATTCACTCAGCGCAGCGGCATAGCGTGGGCGCAATTGACTCAGCGATACATCCAAAAATCTCCGTCTGGCGGTGGCCCCGTCGCGGATGAGATACAGGTCTTCTGGACTGAAAAAGACGGTATTCAGAACGCTTCCCAATTCTGAGGCATTCTTTGCCACAACTTTGTTGACGGTGATTTTTTTCTTTTTCCCAGACTGCACTTCAATCCGACTAACAAAATCACGCTCACGCGAGAAAATTTTCCCTTCCACAATAAATCCGTGTTCTGCAAAGCGAATCAATTCTCGGTCGTTTCTGGTGCGAGGTGATTTTCCCTGCGATAAGCAGAGAATTGCTTCGAGCAGGTTAGTTTTTCCCTGTGCATTTTCTCCGCAAATTACCGTACAGGCAGGGTCGAACAGCACCGTCTGTTCGGCGTAATTCCTGAAATTTTGCAGGTAAATTTGGTTAATCCGCATAAGCGACCGTGTAATCGCCGCCATCAAAGGTGACAACATTGCCGGGACGAATCTTTTTGCCGCGCATTAGGCATACTTCGCCATCCACCGTTACTTCGCCGTCCAGAATCCGCTGTTTGGCCTCGCCACCGGTGGATACCAGATTGGCGAACTTCAAAAGGTCTTGGAGTTTGATAAACTCCGTTGTAATGGTAATTGTTTCCATAACGGTATCATATCCTCATTTCACTAAATTTAACTGTTCTTCAAGCGGACAGGGAGCACCATGTAGAGGAAGTTTTCTTCGCCTACAGGGACTTCGATGGGCACGATAATGCAGGGCGAAATCCCAGTGTTCAGCTCAATTTTCACATTGTCGGCAGGGGCGTAGCGCAGGGCTTCCATGAGGTAACGGTTGTTAAATCCAATCTCCAGCTTACGGCCGTTACCTGCTACATAGCAGACATCTTTCGCTTCGCCGTTGCCAGTTTTTGTGGATAAATATACGCGGTCCTCGTCGAAAATACAGCGTACGGGGCACTTCTGCTTCTCGCTAATCACGACGCTGACGCGGTCGATGGAGTGCATCATATTTCGCTTGTCTGCGTGTATCGCGATAGGGTTGTTACGGGGAATAGCGGTTCGATAATCCAAAAATTCCCCCTCCAACCGGCGACAAATCAGCTGGGTTGCGCCTACCTCAAAGAGTATATGTCGGTTGCCGAGCGTGATAGTGGCAGGTTCTTCGCTGTCGTCGCAGATTTTCTCTACTTCGTTGAGTGCGGTGCCGGGTGCAACGAATTTGAAGGCATTCCCGTCGAATTTTTCCAGCTTTTCTCGACGCAGGGCGAGGCGGAAGCCGTCTACAGAAACGATGGTCAAACCCGTTTCGTCGACTTCAAAAAGGGAGCCAGTATGCACAGGGCGGGCCTCATTTGTGGAGACTGCGAAGGATGTCTGGGCAATCATAGCGCGCAGTAATCCTTGTTGTATCGTCATAGCATGTTCATCCTCGACTTCGGGAAGTTCGGGGTAGTCGTCTGCGGGGATTCCTTGGATTTCAAAAAAGGTATCGCCACAGGTGATGCGTACATTGTGCTTTTCGTCGCTATCGAAAGTCAAAATGTCGTCGGGTAGTTTGCGGATAATATCGCCGAATAGCCGTGCATTTAGAACAAGTGTTCCTGTTGTGGAAATTTTTGCGTTTATGTTTGTGCGGATGCCTGTTTGCATGTTGTATCCGGATATGGTTAGATTGTGTTTTGCTTGTAGGAGTAGGCCTTCTAGTGCGGTGATAGAGCTTTTGTTGGATACTGCTCTGGATGTGGTGTTGATTGCGGATTGTAGGAGTGTTTTTTCGCATGAAAATTTCATGAAGTGGTGTTCCTTTCGTAGATTTTTGGGGAATGTGGATAACTTTAGATAATTGTGGATAACTTTGTTGTAAATTGTTTTATGTGGTGGTAAATTTGAGAAAAAATTGGTTGCTTTTTAAGAAAAGAATAGTATTTCTTAGTAGTAGTAGTAGTAGGGCCTAAAATTGTGGATAAACTCCGCAAACCGTTGAAAATACAAGGAAACTTTATCCACATCCTATGTGGATAACTCTTATAGTTATCCACACTTATCCACAGGTAAAAAATGGAAAATAGTTATCCACAACTTATCCACACCCTATGTGCATAACTATGTGGATAACTATATATAGTGCTTCTGTGGATAACTTCGTGGATAATGTGGATAACTTGTGATATTCTCTGACACGCAGACATGGTTAATGTTTTGCGTTGATATTTGCGATAATAGCGCGCACTGTTTCCGCATAAGAGGTATCCTGTCGCATTTTGCTCTCAACCTGTTCGATGGAATGGATGACTGTCGTGTGGTCGCGGCCCCCAAACAGTTCACCAATATCATTCAGAGAAATGCCAATCATGGTGCGAATGAGGAACATGGCAATTTGGCGTGCTTTTACGCAATCTCGACTACGGCTTTGGCCAGCGAGTTGCATTTCCTCGATGTGGAAATAGCGGCAGATTTCTTTGATAATACTTTCCGCCGTAATGAGGAAATCGCTTGAAGTACTCATATCTTGGATAGCACGGTCTACGGTATTGCGGTCCACACTGCCACCCTCAAGGTCGTAAAAGGCCTTAATTTTTTTTACAGTGCCCTCCAATTGACGGACATTGGCGGTGATTTTGGTGGCGATATAGGTAGCAATTTCGTCCTCGATGATAAAGCCGAGCTGTGTGGCCTTATTGCGTACGATAACGATGCGGGTTTCTAAAGACGGGGGTTGGACATCTACCAATAAGCCCCACTCAAAGCGGGTGCGCAGGCGGTCATCAAGCTGTGCCATCTCATGGGGAGGGCGGTCAGAGGTCAGGACGATTTGCTTTTTTCCCTCATATAGCGTGTTGAATGTGTGGAAAAACTCGTTCTGTGTTTCGACCTTACCAGCAACAAATTGAATATCGTCCACTAGAATTAAGTCAGCTTCGCGGTATTTGGTCCGAAAGTCTCCCGCTTTACCAGTGCGTACGGATTCGATAAATTCGTTGATAAAATCATCGCCTTTGATGTAGACAATCCGTGCATTGGGATTTTTTCGACGAATGACATGGGCGATAGCGTAGAGCAGGTGTGTCTTGCCCAGACCGGAGTTGCCATAGATAAATAGGGGGTTATAGTGTTGCCCAGGGGCATCTGCTACAGCGCGCGCTGCAGAGGCGGCGAGCTTATTGCTTGGGCCGATGACGAAAGAATCGAAAGTAAATTCACCACTCTCCATGAGCGATTTGGGACTGCTATCGGAAGTATCGCTCAAATTTACAAGACCATCGTTGTCGAGGAGTTGGACAGAGAACTCGGTAGAAAAAATATCGAGCAGTGCAGTTTTGATATTGCCCACAAAGCGGTCTTGAATATTACTGCGCTTGAAGTCGTTGGGGCAGTGGAGTACCAATGTATTCCCAGCCAGTTTGACCACACTTGTTTCATCGAACCAGGTTTTGATGGTTGTTTCGGACAGCTCCCCTCTCAGTCTGTCCAGAATCATCAACCAGATATCATTCACGGATTGCATAAGCGTGTCCCCTTTCTCTGTAGATTCATGTAAAACCTTATGGGCATCAGTAGGTAATACTGACGCGGTGCGCAAAAAACAGCGATTCTATTATAACAGAATAGAGGGGGATTTGCAAGGAAAACACCTATTCTAATATTAAGAACTACTTGTTTTTTCGGTCGGTTCCTCTGGTAATTTGCAATAAACTCGAACAATCTCGTTATTTTTTTATTGACAGGCGGTAAGGTTTTATGTATAATACTAACTGCCTGTCCATTTGGCAGGGTAAAAACAGTCAACTGCGGGGCTTGCGTCACTGCCAGCCCGCCGTCGAGTAGTGTGGCGCAGCCACACAGTAATTTATAAATTCAGGAGGTGTATGCAAATGTTCCGTACCTATCAGCCCAAGAAGCGTCAGCGCTCTAAGGAGCACGGCTTCCGTAAGAGAATGAGAACCGCCAACGGCCGGAAGGTGCTTTCCCGCCGTCGTGCCAAGGGCCGCGCTCGCCTGACCCACTAAGGCCGCGGAGTTTGCATCGCGAGAAGATAGTTCAAAGGGGACGGTGAAGGTATTTGTCTTTGCCGTCCCTTTGGCTTCGTATAGACCCCTTGTAGCTTCCCTAAAAGGATAGACAATACCCCTCAGTCACGGCAATGTCGTGCCGGCTCCCTTTCTGGAGAGCCTTTGAAAGAGGATACCAGTTATCAGAAATGAGGTGCAGAACGGTGAAAAAAACCGTGACGATTAAACAAAATCACGAATTTCGCCGATTGTACAATAAGGGGCAAAGTGCAGTAACACCGACGATGGTGGTGTACTGCCGAAAGAGCCGCTTTCCGCAGAACCGTCTGGGTATCACAGTCAGCACAAAATTGGGTTGTGCTGTGAAGCGTAATCGCGCGCGCAGACGACTGCGCGAACTGTTTCGTCTGGCACAACCGCGTCTGAAGCAAGGGTATGATGTGGTTATCGTAGCGCGGACACGCGCTGTCACCATTGCCCATCATAAGCTACAGGCCGATTTCAACCGCGCCATGGCGGAACTAGGGTTGCTATTGCAGGCATGAAACAACTGTTTCTTACGCTCATTCGGTGGTATCAGCGTCAAATCTCACCTGCTCTGCCTGCGCGTTGCCGTTTTCTCCCCACCTGTTCCCAGTATGCGGTGGAGGCGATAGAACGGTTTGGCGCAGTTAAGGGCGGTTTTTTGGCCTGTAAACGCCTGTTACGCTGCCATCCCTTCTCGCGAGTTCCCATGTACGACCCTGTGCCGGAGCAGTTTCCACGGCACAAACCGAAAAAATATCGGAGGAAAACATAGCAAATGGGCAATCTTATTTCCCTTCCCTTTGCGGCACTGCTGCGCTGGATGTACAATTTGACTGGTTCCTACGGTCTGTCCATCATTCTGTTTGCAGTGGTCGTCAAGTTGGTGATTCTACCGTTCCAGATGAAATCCAAGCGCAATATGGTGCGTATGGGTCGTCTGTCCGGCAAGCAGGCAGAACTGCAAAAGCAGTATGCCAATAATCAGCAGAAGTACCAGGAGGAGCTTGCCAAGCTCTATCAGGAGGAGGGTGTGAACCCCATGGGCGGTTGCCTGTGGTCCTTCCTGCCCCTCTTTATTATCTTCCCCCTTTACTCTATTATTTACCGCCCCATTACCCACTTTATGCGTCTGGGTGAGGATGGCTTGAATACTCTGCGTGAGATGGCCATCAACCTCGGTTATGATGCCACGAAGTACAGCGCGAACTATGAGCAGATTGGTTTGACGGACTTCATCTCCAAGCATTGGTCGGATTTTGAAGGGACTATGGATGGTCTGCTGAATGTTGACTTCTCTTTCCTGCATCTGGATTTGAGTATGCAGCCACAGGGCGTATTTAGCGACTTCGGATTCCGTTGGGAAGTGATCGGCATTCTGCTGATTCCCTTCTTGGCAACTGGTCTGCAGTATATCAGTACCATCATTATGGCCAAGAGCAATAACCAGAGCGAAGAACAGCGCAAGCAGATGCGTACCATGAATCTGATGATGCCCCTGATGTCTCTGTATTTCTGCTTTATCATGCCTGCCGCTATGGGTGTGTACTGGATTGTGAATACCGTTTTGTCTACGGTACAGGAGTTCCTACTGGGCAAGTTCTACACCAAGAAACTCAATGCCGAGGAGGATGCTCGCGCCGCCGCGCGTGCTGCGGAACGCGCCGCCCGTCTGGAGGAGTCCAGACAGCGTGTAGCCGAACAGCGTGAGCAGGGCGAGCGCAAGGGCAAAAAGCCCCAACCCAAGCGAGATGAAAACCGTCAACCTACAACGGATGCCGGCCGTGTGGATGAACGCCCCTATGCACGGGGACGCAGTTATCAGGCCGACCGTTACGATGAGAAGGAGTAATTTCCCGATATGGCAATGAAGTTTATTGACATGACGGGCAAGACTGAGGAAGAGGCAATTAACAAAGCACTTGCCCAGCTTGGTCTTGAGCGTGATGATGTTTCTGTTGAGATTTTGGAGCGCGCCAAGAGTGGATTCTTTGGCTTCGGTGCCAGTCCTGCCAAGGTTCGTGTGAGCTACGGTCTGGAGGAAGAACCTGCTCCCATCCCTACCCCTACCCCTGTCCCCGTTGTCAAGGTGGAAAAGGTCGAGAAGCGTGTTGAGGAGAAGCGCAAGCCTGAAAAACCTATCGAGAAGCAAGTAGAGAAGCGTTCTGAGAAGCGCGCCGAGAAGCATGAGGAAAAACGCGAGGAGCCGAAGAAGGCCGCTGTAGAGCCTGTAGAAGCCCCCAAGGAGGGTAGTGCAACCGTGCGTGTTGCACTGGGCGAACAGTGCAACGATGAGAAAGCTACGGAGATTACGAAATTCCTCGATGGTCTGTTGCGTCACATGAACAGCGAGGCCGCCATCAAGGTCTATCTGGATGAGGAAGGCCGCTATAAGGTCGTTCTCGAGGGTGAGAAACTCGGCCAGTTGATTGGTCGCCGTGGTGAAACCTTGGATGCCATTCAGCAGTTGACCAACTACTCTGTCAACCGTGGCAACGATAAGCGTGTGCGTGTCCATATTGATGCGGAGAATTATCGTTTGAAGCGCGAGCAGAGCTTGGAGCATCTGGCGCAGAAAGTGGCTGCCAAGGTGCTGAAGTACCGTCGTAATGTCACCCTTGAGCCCATGAACGCCTATGAGCGTCATGTGATTCACACCGCTTTGCAGGATGTGGAAGGTGTCACCACCTACTCTATGGGTACCGAGCCCAATCGCCGTGTAATTGTGGCTCTGGAGAAGAAGTAAATCATACAGCAGTCCCCCAGATGGTGTCCTTACCAGTTCTGGGGGATTTTTCTATGATATCGGTCACATAAAAATGGGATTTCTCTTGACGATAGCAGGAAAAGTATGGCATAATAGGCGGTGTAAACTTTCCTCATTTAGAGGAGTAAAATACAGAGGTAGATAGGGGGAATCTTTCCATGAAAAAGCAGGGAAAGCTGCGAAATAAATTGATGTCACTGTTTATTGCAGTGGCAGTGGTTTGCTCACTTGCCAGTTTTTTGCAAACTTCCCAGAGCATCTTCAACACCAATGCATATGAGAAAGCTCTGGAGCAATATGGTTTTGCACAGGGCGAGATTGCGCGCGCAATGCTCTCACTGACGGATACACGCACCTGTCTGCGCGATATGATTAGTGCAAGAACAGACCAGGATTTTCAACAGCGCAAGAAAAGTTTGATGGATGCGCGCGATGAATACGCTGTACATCTGGAGCAGATACACCACTCTGTTAGTGATGACGAAGAAGTGGCAATTTTAACGCAGTTGGAGAACGAGGCGAGAGGTTTTTTCACTACGCAGGACCGCTGGGTAGAACAGTTAGAGAACACATCTAATCGGGAGACTTTGCGTGCCGCACTCAATACGGAGATCGACGCACTCTACGATACTCTCCATGCGACACATGAGGTTCTACTGAACTGCAAGACAACCCTAGGTTCAGAGCGTGCGGAGTATCTACATACCATCGGTAGCCGTGCTATGATTGCCAGTGGTGTGATTCTGTGCATCGGTGTTGTGATGACCGTTCTCTTTGTCAACTACCTCTCCCGTCGTATTATTAAGCCTGTTGGGGAGCTGGTGAAAGCCGCCGACCAGTTGGGCAATGGTGATTTACAGATTGATTTGGATATTAACACCAACGATGAGTTGAGCCAGTTGGGTATAGCGTTTAATGCAATGGGCAACAAGTTCCATGCGATTATCAGCGATGTAGAGCACACCTTGGCCCGTATGTCTGACGGCGACTTCACCGTTGCCAGCACCATCCCTGCATACTATGTGGGGCAGTTTAAGGGCTTGTTGCAAGCCCAGAGTGATTTATCATCTCATCTGAGTGGAACGCTACGGCGCATTCATATCGCCTCAGAGAGCGTATCTACCGGTTCAGAGCAAGTAGCCGCTGGTGCGCACACGCTCAGTCAGGGAGCAACCGAACAGGCTGCCGCCGTACAGCAGTTGGCCTCTGCCCTGGAAATGATAAATCAACAGGTACAGCAGGCTGGTGCATACGCCAATGAAGCGAGCGACAAGACAGCCAGTGCAGGTGCCAGAATGTCCGAGTGTTCCGTACATATGCAGAATATGGTCGGCGCAATGGATGAGATTAGCAACACCAGTGAGGAGATTGGAAATATTATTAAGACCATTGAGGATATTGCCTTCCAAACCAATATTCTCGCCCTCAATGCGGCGGTTGAGGCGGCGCGCGCAGGTACGGCGGGCAAGGGATTTGCCGTGGTCGCGGACGAGGTGCGCGCCTTGGCGGCAAAGTCTGCGGAGGCTTCGCAAAATTCCTCGGCACTGATTCAGGCCTCGATGTTGGCGGTGCAGAACGGTGCAAAAATCGCTACAGAAACGGCAAAGCAGTTGAACAATGTTGTCGCAGATGCACAGGAAGTTTCCGATATGGTTATGAATATCGCCGCCGCTTCCCAGCGACAGGCGGAATCTGTCGCACAGGTCACGACAGGTATCGACCAGATTTCTGCCGTGGTACAGACCAACTCTGCTACCGCCGAGCAATCTGCTACCGCAAGCCAAGAACTCTCCGAACAGTCCGCAGAGCTGAAATCTCTGGTGCAACAGTTCAAACTTTCCCTTTAACGGAAAATATGGATTTTGAAACAGACCGCCAGTTTGGGCAACATCTCCGTGCCCTCCGTATGGAACGAAACTGGACGCAGGAACAAATGACAGCAAAATTGCAATTGCTAGGATACGACACGACCAGAGGGGCACTCGCCAAAATGGAATCGGGGACAAGGCATATTTATCTGGACGATTTGTTAGCCTTGCAAAAAGTATTGCATATCTCTTTCGATGATTTGTTGTTATTTTAAGTGTGAAATGAAAGAAGATAAGGGAGTGTTGTTGGTTAGACAGCACTCCCTTAGTGTATGATATGGGGTTAGATTCTGGCGACACCACTCTTGCGTGCGGCCTCTGCGACTGCCTGAGCTACGGTGCTACCCACGCGCTCGTCGAACGCTCTGGGGATGATGTAGTCGGCGGTCAGCTCGTCGTCACCAATCAGACCTGCGATAGCCATAGCCGCCGCGGTTTTCATCTCCTCATTGATATCGCTGGCGCGGACATCGAAAGTACCGCGGAAGATACCGGGGAATGCGAGGACATTGTTAATCTGGTTGGGGAAATCACTGCGACCCGTAGCGATGACAGCCGCGCCACCTGCCTTGGCATCATCGGGGAAAATTTCGGGGGTGGGGTTAGCACAGGCGAAAATAATCGCATCGCGGTTCATGGTCTTGACCATCTCGGTCGTGACCGTGTTAGGTGCGCTGACACCGATGAACACATCTGCGCCCACCAGCATATCTGCCAGACTACCACTGCGCTTTTCGAGGTTGGTCACTTCGGCCATCTCCGCCTTAATCCAGTTCAAACCCTCGCGTCCTGCATAGATAGCACCCGCGCGGTCGCACATGGTAATGTGTTGGAATCCAGCGGACAACAACAGCTTTACGATGGACACGGCGGCGGCACCAGCACCGGAAGTTACGATGCGGACTTCCTCCTTGGTCTTGCCGACAACCTTGAGTGCATTGGTCAAACCAGCCAGCGTAACGATGGCGGTACCGTGCTGGTCGTCGTGGAAAATGGGGATGTCGCACTTCTCTTTCAGCTTGCGCTCAATCTCGAAACAACGGGGTGCGGCGATGTCCTCAAGGTTGATACCACCGAAGCTACCCGAAATGTTGTACACAGTTTCCACAAAGTTATCAACATCTTGTGTCTTGACGCACAAGGGAAACGCATCGACACCACCGAATTCCTTGAACAGGACGCATTTTCCCTCCATCACAGGCATACCAGCCTCGGGGCCGATGTCGCCCAAGCCGAGAACGGCACTGCCATCGGTAATGACGGCGCAGAGATTGTGGCGACGGGTCAAATCATAGCTCTTGTTGACATCTTTTTGAATTTCCAGACAGGGCTGTGCGACACCAGGGGTATAAGCAAGGCTCAAATCTTCCTTATTTGCCACGCTGACGGTAGAAATTACCTCGATTTTGCCCTTCCACTCCCCATGCAGACGGAGAGATTCCTTTGCGTAATCCATAGTTATACACCTTTACCTTTCATAGTGTGGAAAACGAGTTCCAATCATCTCTATTGTGACCCAAAAGGGCGCAGTCGTCAAGAGAGAATCGGCAGATTTTCCAACATAACAGTGGACATTACGCCCCTATTGCCCTATAATCAAAAGGCTCCCCTTACCATAAGGGGAGGCAGTGATTGGATATTTGATAAGGAGAAAATTTATGAACTATTACATCGGTCAAGCATTGGGGCTGTTGGGGACACTCTGCTGTTTGATTCTGCCATTTATGAAACAAAAGTGGCAGATGCTCGCCTTAACCGCGCTAGTCAATGTATTCTGCGCCCTCAATCTTGTGTTAATTGGCGAGGTCGGCTCGGTCATTTTCATCTATGTGGTGGCGGTGGTGCAGACGCTTGTTGCGCTGTGGCATCTCAAAAAGGATACCGCCGTCACGAAAGCGGAGAATGTTCTCTTTCTAGTCCTCTATGTGTTCTGTGGGGCACTGGATTTACGCGCCTTTTTGGATGTTATCCCCATTGTCGGTGCGGTGTTCCATATGCTCGCCACTTTCCAGCGCGATGTGCAAAAGACTCGTGTACTTCTGCTGTTCAACTCCTTGACCTTTATGGTCTACTACGCACTAGTTGGCTCGACCTCTGTATTCTCCACGCTTGTCACAATGACCAGTACCTTGCTGGCAATGTACCACTACAGACGGCAGAAAACTGCTTAAGAAAGATGGAAAACCCCCACGGACAGCAAGTGTCTGTGGGGGTTGCGTATGCGATTGGTTCGACCGCTGATTACTTGTGGTCGACAGAGTACATATGCTTAATCAGCTCCAGAACCTTGTGGGAGTAGCCGATTTCGTTGTCGTACCAAGAAACGACCTTCACGAAGGTGTCGGTCAGTGCGATACCAGCACCTGCGTCAAAGATAGAGGTACGGGAATCACCGAGGAAATCGCTGGAGACAACGGCCTCGTCGGTGTAGCCCAGAACGCCCTTCAGCTCGCTCTCGGAAGCAGCCTTCATAGCGGCACAAATCTCCTCGTACTTAGCGGGCTTTGCCAGATTCACGGTCAGGTCAACTACGGACACATCCAAGGTGGGAACACGCATGGACATACCAGTGAGCTTGCCGTTCAGCTCAGGGATAACCTTGCCGACAGCCTTAGCAGCACCAGTGGAGGAGGGGATGATATTGCCAGTAGCGGCACGGCCACCGCGCCAATCCTTGGCGGAAGGACCGTCGACGGTCTTCTGGGTAGCGGTAACGGAGTGTACGGTGGTCATCAGACCCTCGGTGATGCCCCAGTTGTCATTCAGTACCTTAGCGATGGGGGCAAGGCAGTTGGTGGTGCAGGAAGCGTTAGAAACAAAGTTCATGTCGCTGGTGTACTTGTCGAAGTTGACACCGCACACGAACATGGGGGTATCGTCCTTGGAGGGGGCGGACATAACGACCTTCTTGGCACCAGCGTCCAGATGGCCCTGTGCCTTCTCCTTGGTCAGGAACAGACCAGTGGACTCAACAACATACTCCGCACCGATTTTGCCCCAGGGCAGGTCAGCAGGATTGCGCTCTGCGAAGACGGGAATCTCCTTGCCGTTGACGATGATGGCGTTCTCGGTGTGACCGATGGTCTCAGAGAACTGACCGTGCATCGTGTCGTACTTCAGCATATAGGCGAGGTAGTCGGCGGTGCACAGGTCATTGATAGCCACGATTTCGATTTCGGGGTGATTGATGCTGGCGCGGAACACCATACGACCAATGCGGCCAAAACCGTTAATAGCAACTTTAATGCTCATAAATAAAAAACTCCTTTCGATTCTTTACAAGAATCGTACAAAATTATACGCTGAAAATCCCAAATTGAAAAGTCTTTTTTGTCATATTGCTCAGTAAAATATAATTTTCTTGTAATTTCTACAAAAATTTGATATACTCACTCGCAGATTCGTTCATAAAACCGAAGCTGAAAATCCTGCCAACCCATTTGTGGGATAAATTGCTATGGCGATTTTCTGGTATGTTGCACAAAATATAGGCGCGGAGGTACAGTATGACAGAGAACAAGCAAGACGACATCCTTCACGATGTACTGGGGCAGGTTGCCTATCAGATGAAAGAAACGATGGACACCATGTATAGCGCGTTACAACGCATTGTCCCAGCGGAGGCGCGTGATGCGGACAAAACACTCGATGAAAATGCGGCGATGTTGACGCGCAACTTCTTTCGTCTGCGTCGTTTGTCGGCAAACTTGGAGGAGGCGGCGAATTTAGATGCCCCTGCCCTCTCCCCGTTAAAAAATGATGATATTGTTGGTCTGTGTGCGACTGTTACAGACCGTGCCCAACACGCGGCGGAGCTGTTAGGCTTACGACTGGAGTTCAAAAGCGAGCGCAGTTCCTGTATCATCGCCTTGGATGCCACGCGCATTGAGCGACTGTTGCTCAACCTGCTGTCCAACGCCTTTAAGTTTACGCAGGCTGGTGGTGTCGTGACGGTAGAAGTGCGCGTTATGCCTCGTCAGGTGGAGTTGCGTGTGCATGACACAGGATGCGGTATCAGCCCAGAGAAGATGGAGCACCTCTTTGACCGCTACCGCAGTATGAATTATCCCGACGGTACGCCCCGTGGGTTGGGGTTGGGACTCCCCATTTGTCGCAAGATTGCACAGGACCACGGGGGGACGCTGTTGGTGCAATCTACTGATGGACAGGGGACCACGGTGACGGTGTCCTTAGAGCATAAAAAGACGGGGATGATTGCAATGAACACTTGGGTTGTGGATTACGCTGGCGGTTTCAACCGCACGCTGTTGGAGTTGTCCGATGCCCTCCCCCGCAAGGCGTTTGAAAGTACGATGGTGGATTGATGAATATGGAGCAGAACAAAACAGTATTGATTGGCATGAGTGGTGGTGTGGATAGCGTAGCCGCCGCGTTGTTGTTACAGCAGGAGGGCTACACTGCGACAGGCTGTACCTTGCGTCTATATGACCGCGTAGACGGTGGCTGTGGCTCGTCCAAAGAGGCGGAGGACGCGCGCGCGGCGGCTACTGCACTGGGCTTGCCCTTTTATGCGCCCGACGAGAGTGTGGCTTTTCGCACCTGTGTGATGGAGGATTTTATCCGTACCTACTGCGAGGGACGCACCCCTAACCCCTGCATCCGCTGTAATCAGCATATTAAATTTTCTGCGCTGTTGCGTCTGGCAGATACGCTCGGCATTGCGTATATTGCTACAGGCCACTATGCGCGTGTGCGCTACGATGCGGCACTGGGACGCTGGCAGTTGTTGCGCGGTGAGGACCGCACGAAGGACCAGAGTTATGTCCTCTATCCCTTGACACAGGAGATATTAAGTCGGCTGCAATTGCCCTTGGGGAGCTATCACAAGAGCGAAGTACGCGCCTTGGTTGCCCAGCGTGGTCTGTACCATGCCAATAAACCCGATAGTCAGGATATCTGTTTTGTCCCGAATGGGGACTATGTGAGCTTCCTACAGCAAAACGGTGTAGAACTGGTCCCTGGGGACTTTGTGGACAAAACGGGAAAAGTATTGGGAAAGCACCGTGGACAGGTGTGCTATACAGGTGGGCAACGGCGTGGTTTAGGGGTCAGTGCAGACCGTCCTCTGTATGTTGTGCGAAAAAATGGGCAGGATAATACCGTACTACTCGGCGATGAGGAGGACTTATATACCAAAACTGTGTGGGCAGAGGATTTTAATTGGGTGTCCCTCCCCCCTGTTTCTGAACCGTTGCGTGTGTGCGCCAAGACGCGCTATAGTCAGCGCGAGGCGACTGCCCTGCTGTATCCAGAGGAAAATGGACGGGTGCGTGTCGTATTTGATGAGGGACAGCGCGCCGTCACCGCAGGACAATCCCTTGTCTGCTATCTGGATGACTTGGTCGTGGGTGGCGGAATTATCGCACAGGCGGAATAATTTTTGTTCGCGAAAAAAATACAAAAAATAGTGCTTGACAAAACGCACTATCTATGGTATCTTTGTTTATGCCGATATGCGCCGGTGTGGTGGAATGGTAGACACTGGGGACTTAAAATCCCCTGCTGGCGACAGCGTACCGGTTCGAGTCCGGTCACCGGCACCATCGGAGAATGACAATGAGATATCGCGGCGTGGAGCAGTTGGCAGCTCGTCGGGCTCATAACCCGGAGGCCGCAGGTTCGAGTCCTGCCGCCGCAACCATAAAAGACCTGAAATCGAGAGATTTCAGGTCTTTTCTTTCGTTTTTCGCGGGAAAAAGTAGGGCGCAAAATCTGAGCCGATGAACAGACCCAGGTTTTGACCCATTCTGGTGAAAAAATCGCTCAATATTGCGTTTTAGACCGAGGTTTGCTAAAATAAATCTGCCCGATAAATAAGAATTTGTAGGTGTGAATGATGAAAACTTTATATCTGATTGGTGGCACTATGGGAGTTGGGAAAACAACTGTGTGCCAACTGCTCAAACAGGATTTACCGAATAGCGTATTTCTTGACGGAGATTGGTGTTGGGATGCAAGTCCGTTCCAAGTAACCGATGAAACAAAAGCAATGGTGATGAATAATATTTGTTACTTGCTCAATAATTTTCTGAAGTGTTCTGCATACGATAATATCATTTTTTGTTGGGTGATGCACGAGCAGAGTATTATCGATTTCATACTTAAAAAGCTTGATGCACAGAACTGTGATGTGAAATGCGTCTCACTTGTAGCGGATGAAAAGACTCTGTGTGAAAGATTATCAATGGATGTAGAAAGAGGTATTCGTTCTGAAGATGTAATTGAGAGAAGCATAGCAAGAATACCGATGTACCAAGCACTCAATACCATTAAAATTGATACGAACGCCAAAACTGTGGCTGTGATTGCCAATGAGATAAAGCAGTTGTAATACTGTCAAATTCCAATTTGTCGATCCGTCTTAAACTGCGAGGGATGGTCACCGATTTTCGGTAGCCATCCCTCGTTCGCTTTATACCGCCCCAGATAGCACACTCCCCATCATATTGACCGCTTTTTTTGCGCTGCGGTGGTGACATGGGCGTAGGTATTGAGGAACCCATTGAAAACAGGCGGTTTCTTAGTGTCCCGACGGCGGAGAATTTGAAAAATCTTAAAACCGACTGCGTTTGTGCAACCTCGAAAAAGCCCCGCATTGCGGGGCTAAGTGAGCGACCCGGCGGCGTGAGCGCCGTCGGGTCTTTATCTTGCCCACTTATCGAACGGGTAAATTTTAGCGTTGTTCGTCATAACGCTGGGGCAAAATTCGCTCAAAAACGGGTCAACGGCGGCTCAGTTTTCAGTATGGCTCCTATTCCCTACCCTTCTCAGAAAGTCGCACAAATCGCTTCATCGGCGGAAACACGGCGGAGTGTTTTGTTCTCTGCAAGGGGTGCGGGTTTCCCGCAAAGGAGATGCGGAAGGCGGTCAACGGCTTTGCCGGTGACCAGCCAAACGCGATGCTTGCTCTCTCCGCAAAGGAGAGAATTTTTCTCTCTGTGATAAAAGTGAATGCTCTGAAAAGTGAATGCTCTGATAAGCGGTATGAGGTAAAAGTAAAAAGAAATTTATCTGGAAAATGAAAAAAACCATGCTATAATACACTTAGTAATTTAAAGAGGAGGTAATCCCTATGCAAAAGAAATTCATCAAGAGTACAGCAATTGTTATCTCCGTTGCAATGGTTTTTGCCCTGATCGTTGTATTTACCTTCCAGCATTTGGTGGCGTACAATACGGCAAGAGAACGTCTGGACTATCTTCTGGACAGTGTGGAACGCAGTTTGCTCGCTAACGAGGAGGAGATCGAGCAGCTGACCATCTCCACTGGTGAGGATTACCTTGCCCGCACCCGTGCGTTTGCTTTCATGATCGCGGAAGATCCTACGATTCTGGATTCCGACAAGAAGCTCAATGAGATCATGACACTGCTGGATGTCGATGAGCTTCATGTAACCGACGAAAAGGGTGTTATCCGCTGGGGTACAGTTTCTGGGTATTTCGGATTCGATTTTTCCACATCCGACCAGACCGCTCCGTTTATGGATCTTCTAAAAGATAAAAATGCTGAGCTTGCACAGGATCCTCAGCCCAACGGAACGCTCGGCATTCTGTTCCAGTACATCGGCGTTGCCCGTCAGGATAAGACTGGTATTGTGCAGATCGGTATGCAGCCTACTCGTCTGGAAGAGGCCCTTGCCAACAACGCGATCGGTCTGGTTCTGGATCAGTATGTCGAACAGGATGAAGGTGTTTTTGCATTAAATGTTTCGGATGGCACAGTGGCATGGCACATCAATGAATCCTTGATCGGTCTGACCGCAGAAGAAGCTGGTATAAAGGATTCCGTGGAAGAACTCTGTGAGGACTACAATGCGTATACGGTCGGCGGCGAAAAGTCTTACATGACTGCCCGTGTCATTGGAGACTATGTGATTGTTCCCTACATTTCCCACTCTTCCGTCCTGTCCAACCGCAACACCCAGACAATTCTTCTTCTGCTCAGTGATATTATGATCGTTCTGGTTACTGTCTGGATTCTCAATATCCTGCTGAAGAAGCAGATTGTTCAACCCATTACCGAGGTTGGCTTCGAGCTGAGCAAAATTGAGAAGGGCGAATTGGATACCCGTGTGGATGTTCGCGTCAGTCCTGAATTTGCTCACCTGTCCGATGGTATTAACGCCATGGTGGACAGCATTGGCGAGAAGATGCAGGAGAGCGAGCGACTGCTGGTGCAGCAGCGCAGCGCAGCACACCAGATCAGCACCATTTCCGATACGCTGCGCAGCTTGTCCGCTCAAAATATGGACACTGCCGACCGCTTGGCGGACGGTGCTGTCAGTCAGTCTGAGGCAATCGAGCGTTTGACCGGCAACATTGACGCGCTCGAGGAGCAGATGAGCAAAGACAATGCGAATGTCATGCTTGCTGGACGCACTTCGGCAGAGGCGGGCAAACATCTTACCTGCGGTGTGGATCTTTTGTCTGAACTTTCCGCAGTCATGGATGAGCTCAACCAGATGTCTGGTGAGATCCAAAAGGTTGTTAAAGCTATTGATGACATTTCCTTCCAAACCAACATTCTTGCGCTGAACGCCGCTGTCGAAGCGGCTCGTGCCGGTGCAGCCGGCAAGGGCTTCTCGGTGGTTGCCGATGAGGTGCGATCTCTGGCTGGCAAGTCTGCGGAATCTGCACATCAGACCGCCACGATGATCGGCAATACGATCAGCACCATGCAGTCTGGTCAAGCACTGTCTGCGCGGGCGGTGGCGGTGATCCGCGAGGCGATGGAGAAGTCCGAGCAAGCCGGTAAACTTACAGGTGAGATTTTGGAAGCATCTGCCCGTCAGCAGGGAACGGTAGAGGAGATC
>JAZOVU010000016.1:0-42751 GCA_045658885.1 Candidatus Pelethomonas sp.
TGCGTTTTGAGTAGGGCCTGGTTTACTGTACCCTAAACACAGATAATTTGAAAAGTTTTCCACATTTTTTGTCCCGTGCCGCAGCTTAAGTCCAAAAAAAGCTGTCGCAGAACTTTTCTTTTCTGCGACAGCTCCCTTTTTGGTGGTTCTGTTATGTGATAGACTGATAAAATTTGAATTCGGAGAAATAGAACAATGTACATTAAAACCAATAGAATGGTCATTCGTGATTTCCATGTAAATGATGTGAATGATATGTATGACATTTTAGGCGATGATGAAACCATGCGGAATTGTGAGCCAGCGTATACGATGGAGAAGACAACGGAATTTTTGCAGAAATTTTGCATAGACAAAAAGGGTGCAGTTGCAGCGGTGGAAGAGGAAACCAACAAAGTGATTGGCTATATTCTTTTCCATAAATTTGAGGAAGATATGTATGAAATGGGATGGATTTTCAACAGAGAATTCTGGGGACAAGGATATGCCTTTGAAGCTTGCAAAGCGATGATTGACTATGCGTTTGATAGCATGAATGTACATAAGATATTCGCTGAAACGATTGATGAAATAAAATCCGTTCATCTGATGAAAAAACTCGGCATGAAATTAGAGGGCATACAAAGAAGTCATGTAAAGGATACTCTAGGTAACTGGGCAGATTTGTACCTCTACGGTATCCTTGCCGAAGATAGAGAATAATACAGATTCTGTTCCATTTTTGCGCCTATTACTTTCACATGGTAGATTGTTGTTATATAGAGAGATTACCGCAAATCTTAATTGCAACTAACAGTTGACATATAGTTGGTGGATTGCAACTGCCCTTTTTCGTATAATTTGGGCAGGAGGTGACGAATATGAAGCTAAGTGAAAACATTAAAAATAAACGACAGGAATTGAAACTGTCACAAGAGTATGTTGCTGACCAACTTGGTGTGAGTAGGCAAGCGGTATCAAAGTGGGAAACTGGGCAATCGGAACCAACCGCAGGCAATCTCGCAGAGTTGGCAACCCTTTTTGAAATGAGCCTTTCGGAACTGGTTGACCCGATGAAGCACACCGCGGAACTAGACGCAAATGAGAAGAAGGAAGAGAAAAGACAACCGAATATGATTTCGCATACCAATCTTTCGATGTTGACAATAGCGATGCAAACAGGCTTTCTGTACTCTTATACGCAAATTTCGTATAATATCGTGGATGGAACGGAAGTGCCGGATTACCGTTTAAGCATTATTAAAGTAATTTTGCTTGGTATCTGCTCGCTGTGTATGGTAAGAAATTTAATGTTGGAAAAGGATATGGCACAGAGAAAGAAAAACATGTGGATTGAATTG
Organism: Candidatus Pelethomonas sp.; assembly: GCA_045658885.1. GTDB lineage: Bacteria > Bacillota > Clostridia > Oscillospirales > Oscillospiraceae > Pelethomonas. The sequence continues at coordinate 1,341 of JAZOVU010000016.1, forward strand.
TTGTACTGTTTCCTTCAACTCATTATTGCCCTGTGTACATTTTATTTCAAAATGGGCATTGCGGGGTTGTCTTTGATGATTGCGGGTCTATTGGTCTATCTACTTTACATCAATCCAAAATATATGAACCGACCTTTTGGTAAAAATAGATAAAGGGTGCTTTGAGATGATTGCCTAGCGTTCATGGTATTGCTTTTTTAGATTAGAAGGGGACATTCGCTGTTTTTGGGAGAGAGATATTGCCTGATGTAGAATGGACAACAGCTCCAGTACACTGCGGAAATGCTCCTCGTGTCGTGTTTCCAACCATAAAAGACTACCCTGCCAGTCGTTGTTGTGGCGGTACAAAATACGCAACTTGAAAGTGGCAATAGTTCCATTGCGAAGAATCGCTCGGCGGTCGCGTGGCGTACGATTGGTGCAGTACGGCATACCACAAAAAAACTTGTTATTCTCCAAAATAAAGGTATCCATATTGTGAAAGCGATACTCGTCCGCGAGGTCGTCGTAATAGTAGCGTCCCTGCCACCTGCCGTTTTCGACGGCATCCACACAGAGAACAATAAAGAAAGATTTTCTGGTCTGCTCCATAGCATCACTCCGTTCACTTTTTGGAATCGTATTGCCAAAAGCATACCACAGTGCGGTTACAGAAACGGTCACATCTGTGAAATTCTGTTTTTGAAGCCGAAAAGTAACGGTTGACAGTATCGCGACAGAGTGATAAAATGACACCACAAAACTGGCGAAGATGGGGATTGCCCTACAAGAAACCGATTAGAGAGGGAACACCGTGGCTGAAAGTGTTCCTGCGGCAGACTGTGGAACGCTGACCACCCCTGAGCCGCCCACCGAAACCCTTGGCAGGGGAGTAGACTGGGACGGGTCCTCCCGTTACAGAGGTCACAAGCGGCATCCCACAGGGATGCAAGCAGGGTGGAACCGTGGAGTGTACTTGTTGCGCTTCATCCCTGATAGCAGGGGTGAAGCGTGTTTTCTTTGCCCCGAACATGAAAGGAGAATGACCCCATGAGCGAGGAAAATCTGTATAGCTTTGAAAATCCAGAATATCGCAGTACCTATTGGCATACCTGCTCCCATATTCTGGCGCAGGCGATGAAGCGTCTGCACCCCGAAGTGAAACTGGCTATCGGTCCCAGTATCGACAACGGTTTCTACTATGACTTTGATACCCCCACCCCCTTTACTCCCGAAGATTTGGAGGCTCTCGAAGCCGAGATGCGTAAAATCTGTAAGGAAAAGCTGAAGTTGGAGCGTTTTGAACTGCCCCGTGCGGAGGCAATCCAGTATATGAAAGATAAGGACGAGCCCTATAAGGTCGAACTCATCAACGACCTGCCCGAAGATGCTGTTATCTCTTTCTATAAGCAGGGCGAGTTTGTCGACCTGTGTGCTGGCCCCCATGTGGATAGCACGGGCCGTATTAAAGGCAATGCCATTAAGCTGACCTCCGCCACCGGTGCATACTGGCGTGGCGATTCCAACCGTAAGATGTTACAGCGTATCTACGGTGTGGCGTTTTCCAAGAAGGACGAGCTGGACGAGTATATCAAACAGCGTGAGGAAGCTCTGAAGCGCGACCACAACAAGCTCGGTCGTGAGTTGGAGTACTTCACCACAGTCGATGTCATCGGACAGGGTCTGCCTATCCTGTTGCCCAAGGGCGCGCGCACCATTCAGGTGTTGCAGCGTTGGGTCGAGGATACCGAGCAGAAGGCTGGTTATCTGCTGACCAAGACTCCCTTGATGGCAAAGCGTGACCTGTACCGTATCTCTGGCCACTGGGACCACTACCGCGATGGTATGTTTATTCTGGGCGATGCCGAGGACGAGAGCAAGGAATGTTTCGCAATGCGTCCCATGACTTGTCCCTTCCAGTATCAGGTGTATCTGAACCGCCAGCGTTCCTACCGTGACCTGCCCATGCGTCTGGGCGAAACTTCCACCCTGTTCCGTAACGAGGACAGTGGTGAGATGCACGGTCTGATTCGTGTGCGCCAGTTTACCATTTCCGAGGGCCATCTGGTCCTGCGTCCCGACCAGTTGCGCGAGGAGTTCAAGGGCTGTCTGGACTTGGCCAAGTATATGCTGGATACCGTGGGTATGTTGGATAATTGCACCTTCCGCTTCTCCCAGTGGGACCCTGCCAATACCGCAAAGTATGAGGGTACTGCCGAGCAGTGGAATGAGGCGCAGAAAGTCATGGGCGAGATTCTGGATGACCTGGGCGTGAAGTACGAGGTCGGTATTGACGAGGCCGCGTTCTATGGTCCCAAGCTGGATATTCAGTATAAGAATGTCTTTGGTAAGGAAGATACCATCGTTACCATCCAGATTGATATGCTGTTGGCGGAGAAGTTCGGTATGTACTATATCGACGAGAACGGCGAGAAGGCGATGCCCTATATCATCCACCGTACTTCCTTGGGTTGCTACGAGCGTACGCTCGCCTACCTCATCGAGGAGTACGCTGGTGCTCTGCCTACTTGGATGGCCCCCGAACAGGTGCGTTTCCTGCCTGTTACCGACCGTGCCGCCGACTACTGCGCCGAAAAGGCAAAGATGTTGGAGAGCATGGGCCTGCGCGTCGAGGTGGACTACCGCAACGAGAAAATCGGTAAGAAAATCCGCGATGCACAGCTCGAAAAAATCCCCTATATGCTGGTTGTTGGCGACCGCGATATGGAGAACGGGACCGTTTCTCCCCGTCACCGTGCCGATGGTGATTTGGGTGCCATGCCTTTCGAGGAGTTCGCTACACTGATTCAGCGCGTGGTGGACAACAAGGAGAAGAAATAATGAAAAAGCCTACACTGGTGGTAATGGCGGCTGGTATGAGCAGTCGCTACGGTAGTTTGAAGCAGATTGACCCCGTTGGCAACCACGGTCAGCTTATCATTGACTATTCCATCTATGATGCGGTGCGCGCTGGATTTGAGCGCGTGGTGTTTATCATCAAGCGTGAGAATGAGGTGGATTTCCGCGCCGCCATCGGTGACCGTCTGGCGAACCATGTGCAGGTGGCGTATGCCTATCAGGACTTGACCGACCTGCCTGCGGGATTCACTGTCCCAGAGGGGCGCATCAAGCCTTGGGGTACGACCCACGCGGTACTGGCTGCCAGAGAGATTCTCGACGGCCCCTTTGCCGTTATCAATGCGGACGATTACTACGGCCCAGAGGCGTTCCGCCTGATTTATGAGCACCTCTCCACCCATCCCGAGGGCGATGAGTACGCGATGGTGTCCTATCTGTTGGGAAAGACGGTTTCGGAGAACGGCGCAGTCACACGCGGTATCTGCCAGACCAATGACGAGGGCTATTTGCAGGGTATCGTGGAGCAGACTGGCATTGAGAAAGATGGCGATGGCGGTCGGATTACCACGGATGGCCAGACCTATACCACGCTCCCTGGCTCTACTGTGGTGTCCATGAACTTCTGGGGCTTCACAGGCGCATTTATCAACCATGCCAAGCGGATGTTCCCCGAGTTCCTGAAGCAGACCTTACAGGCGGATGCGATGAAAGGGGAGTTCTATCTCCCCACCGCCATCGGTCAGCTGTTGGATGAAAAGAACGCACGGGTTAAGGTGCTGAAAAGCAGTGAGCAGTGGTTCGGTGTCACTTTCCAAGAGGATAAGCCGATGGTCGTCCAGTCCATCGCCAGACTGACGGCGGAGGGGTTGTACCCCGATAACCTGTGGGGGAACTGACAACAGGGTGGCGTAACCAAGTTTTCCCTATAAATTATGATGAAATTTTTGGAAAAGTTGTTTTTTCCCATTGTGTTTTTTCTGGGACTGTGGTATGCTGATACCGTTAATAGGTCCCACCAATTACCGAAAAGGAGTGATTTCTTATGGTTAGACTTATCATGAGCGAGTCCGGCGAGGGCAAGACTAAGCAGCTTCTGGATTTGATGAACGCCGCAGCAGACACCGAGAGTGGTTGCATGGTGTGTATCGAGCCTAAGCGCAATATGAGCTTCAACCTGCGCCATCAGATTCGTTTGGTTGATGCATCTGAGTTTTCTATCGGCAGCTTCGAGGCTCTGCGTGGTTTCGTCAGCGGTCTGTATGCCGGCAATTACGATATCTCCCATGTGTTTATCGATAATCTGTGCAAGATTGCTCAGACCAACAGCGAGCAGGAAATCGGTGAGTTCCTGACTTGGCTGGACCACTTCACCTCTCCCCTGAACATGAAGGCAACCATCACCATCAGCGCATCCGCTGACTCTGCAACGGATGTTATGCGTAAGTACATGTAATCCAACTGGCAAAGAGGAACGGCGTGACCCCGAAAGGTCACGCCGTTTTTTCTGTTTTTTAGCCGACTGCGTAGTTGTTGATGCGCCAGACAATGGTTGCCATTTCCGCACGGGTAATCTTACTGGTTCCGTTGAAGTTGCCGTTCTGGTCTCCCTCGATGATACCAGCATCATAGAGGGAGAGGATGTATGCGGTATACTTAGTGTCATTCATAAAAACATCTTTGAGAGGAGATTCTGTTCGGTTGGACCTAGGAAGTTTCATGGCGCGCGCCGCAATTTGTGCCACCATGTTACGACTAATCTGGTCGTCCAGACGGGACTCGGTGAGAACATTGCTGACTAGCTGCTCGTCGATGGCAGTTTGCAGATAGCCACTGGCCCAGTGCTTGCCTGTGGGGTCCTGTGTCGGATAGCCGACAGCGAGCATGATGAGCTTGAGTGCCTGTGCGTAGGTCACATTTTGCTGGGGACGGTAGCTGAATACGGTCTTTCCATCGACCTTCTCTTCAAAGCCGTCGATGACACCTTCCTCTGCCAAGTCCATGACATAGGTGTAGAACCAATTCTCCTTCTTGACATCGGTGAAGCTCTTGGTGTACACCACAACCGCACTCTTGCAGGTGAATACGACCTCACCCATATACAGGAACTCACCCTTATCGTCGCAGGCGATATAGCGGAGGGTGTCGGTCAAGGTCTTGTTGCTCTTGTTGCTGACATAGGTTAAATCGGTAATCTCACGGCTAAATTCGTTGCGCCAGTAGAAAGTGTAGTCCGAAATCGTGTCTGCCGTCAGAGCTTTATTGTTTGCCGTACTGGTGTAGTCCACATAGAGTGCGCCGTTCTCAGGGACATCCAACAGCTTGATGGAGAATGCGCCGTCTTTTCTGCCTGTGACCGTCTCGTAGACCGTGCGGAAGTCGTCGGCAGGGAAGGGCTGGGCAGTTCCGTTGGTCATGGAAACTTCGATATTGTCCACTGCGCCAGAGTTGACGAAGATAGACAGCTCGCCACTCTCCTGTACATAGAAGCCACCAGAGGTCAGACCGTACATATCAAAGGGGATAATGAGCTGACCGCTAAACTTTCCGGCAGGGACAAAGGTGACACCGTCGATGATGTACTGGTTGTTGTGGCTGAGAACCAGATGGAGCAGGTCAGACTGACGAAGCGGTGTATTGTTGTTGGATGCAGGATTGTAGTTGTAGTAGAAAGTACCCTCGCTGCTGTCGGGCAACTGCTTGAGATACAGCTGTTTCAGCACACCGCCTGGGTTCTTCTCCAACCAGAAATCGGCAAAATCGTCGCTGTTGAGGGAGATAGGCTCGCCTTGCTCGGTGAAGTAGGCGACATCCAGAGAGCCTAACTCGCGCTCGACAATGATGGTCAGTACACCAGGAAATACCTTGCCTTGGTCGTCATAGGCGGAAAAACTGACGGTGTAAATGCCAGAGCCAGAGGACTCGGGAATAAATTTTACATCGCTCAGTTTATTTTGACCACTTTTTGCGTTAAAATAGTACTTGTTACCGTCTACAATGAGCTGGCCTACCTCGGTCTTGGGGGCAGACTCAAAGACAATGTAGGACGGATAGCCAGTGGAACCGTTGTAGATAGCCTGATGGAGCTGGTCCCATACGGAAACCGTGGTAGTTGCGTTGGTGCTACCCAGCGTAAAGTCGGTATCCTTGTTGCCCACAATGGCATTGGCGGAAACCATGTCGCGCACACGAACCGTCACCATGCAGGAGGCGGTGATGTGTTTGCCGACGGAACTACTCTTGGGCATAGCCATCACATAACAGCCGTAGACTGTGTCACCCTCTTGAGCAGTCACATTGGCAGGAAGCTGGTAGGTTTCCCCTGTGCCAACGACCTTTCCTGTGCTGTCCGCCCAACTGTAGGAGATGGTGTAGTTGCGTGTAATATCCACACTACCGACCATAATAGCAACCTTGCCCACAGAAAGCTGGGTTTGCAGGTCATTGAGGTCGGCATATATCGTCACTTCGTTGTCCATGACGATGGTTGCCTGCGAGTAGTCGGCCGCCGCACACTTCGCACAGTAGGCGTTGACGAAGACATGGGCTTCTTTGTCGTTCTTGTACTCGGGGTGGTAGATGCAGTGTGCCGTATGAGTCAGACCGTCCTCGTTGTCGTGGCAAATCGCATCGTGGTTGTTTGGGTCGATGTCCGTCTTTTCGAGGACAGATACCTTGTAGGCTTGGCATTTGCTGTTGACGCAGATGTACTCAATGACACCCTGCTCGTGGCAATTGGCCTGCTTGAGTACAATCTGGGTGCATACAGTTCCGCAGACCTCACATTTGTCGTCGTGTGCGGCATGAACGACGGGCACTGTGGGCAGGAGCAATGTCAAAGCCAATAACATGGCAAGGATACTGCGCCGCATGGTTCGTTTTTTCATCGTGTTTCCTCCTTATCATTTCATCTGTGGGATAGGATATCAGTACGATTATAGCATACCACTGTCAAAAAACTACTGTTTTTTTTGCAATTTATCCAAGAATTTTTTCTTCTCCCATTTTCATCTTTACAAACGGAAAACTTGGTGGTACGATGAAACTGATACAGTATAAATATAAAAGGAGCGTACAGTCATGGCCTATTATTACAGCGAACCGTCCCACACTTTCAGCGAATATCTGCTGGTTCCCGGCTATACCTCTCCCGAGTGTATTCCCGCCAATGTTTCCCTTCGCACGCCCTTAATTAAGTACCGCAAGGGACAGGAAGATTGCCCTATCACTCTGAGTATTCCGTTGGTCTCTGCTATCATGCAGTCCGTGTCCAACGACACGCTGGCTGTCGCTCTGGCCAAGGAAGGCGGTATGTCCTTTATCTACGGCTCCCAGTCCATCGAGAGTGAGGCAGCGATGGTTGCCCGTGTCAAGGGTCACAAGGCGGGCTTTGTCACCAGTGACTCCAACCTCGCACCCGATGCTACCTTGCAGGATGTGTTGGCACTGAAAGCACAGAAGGGACATTCTACCGTTGCCGTTACCTCTGACGGTACGGAGCAGGGCAAGTTGGTGGGTATCGTGACGGGTCGCGATTACCGCGTGAGCCGTATGGACCCCAGTACCCCTGTTTGTGATTTTATGACCCCTCTGGAGCGTCTGGTCACTGCCCCTGAGGGAACGACCCTGAAGGAAGCAAACGACATCATCTGGGACCATAAGCTGAACTCCTTGCCCATTCTCACCGAGGATGGCAGATTGAAGTATTTCGTGTTCCGTAAGGACTACGAACAGCACAAGTCCAACCCCAATGAGTTGTTGGACAGCCAGAAGCGTTACATGGTCGGTGCTGGTATCAACACCAAGGACTATGAAGCCCGTGTACCTGCGCTGGTCGAGGCTGGTGCCGATGTCCTGTGCATTGACTCCAGCGAGGGTTACTCCTGCTGGCAGGCAAAGACCATCGCATTTATCCGCGAGCGTTACGGCGATAGCGTCAAGGTCGGTGCTGGTAATGTCGTTGACCGCGACGGCTTTATGTTCCTCGCAGAAGCTGGTGCAGACTTTATCAAGGTCGGTATCGGCGGCGGTTCTATCTGCATTACCCGTGAAACCAAGGGTATCGGTCGTGGACAGGCTACTGCTATTATCGAGGTTGCCGCAGCGCGTGACGAATATTTTGAAAAGACTGGTATCTATATCCCCATCTGCTCCGATGGTGGTATTGTCCACGACTACCACATGACCCTCGCACTCGCCATGGGTGCTGACTTTATTATGCTTGGCCGTTACTTTGCTCGCTTCGACGAGAGCCCCACCAACAAGGTGTTCGTCAATGGTCAGTATATGAAGGAGTACTGGGGCGAAGGCTCCAACCGCGCTCGTAACTGGCAGCGTTACGACTTGGGTGGTACTGGCAACCTCGCATTCGAGGAGGGTGTTGACTCCTATGTTACCTATGCTGGCTCCCTGAAGGACAATGTTGCTAAGAGCCTGTATAAGGTGAAGTCCACCATGTGCAACTGTGGTGTCATTAACATCCCTGATTTGCAGAAGAATGCGCGTCTGACGCTGGTTTCCGCTACCTCTATCATCGAGGGCGGCTACCACGATGTTGTCCTCAAGACCCACGGCGCATCCAATCAGCACAACTAATCACGATTGTAGTTCGTATGCAAAACCTCCGGCTTTGCCGGAGGTTTTGACACAAATTCAAACAGGAAAGAAGAATGGAAATGACAAAGGTTAGCGTTATCTCTGGATTTCTCGGCGCAGGTAAGACGACTTTTATCAAAAAATTGCTCGCGGAAGCGTTGCAGGGCGAGAAAGTCGTTCTGATTGAAAATGAGTTCGGAGAAATCGGCATTGACAGTGGCTTCTTGCAGGAGGCTGGTGTCGAAATCTCTGAGATGAATTCTGGTTGTATCTGCTGTTCTCTGGTGGGTGACTTCGGAGAAGCTCTGAAGAAAGTGATGGAGCAGTTCCGTCCCGACCGTATTATCATTGAGCCGTCTGGCGTGGGTAAGCTGAGCGATGTGGTAAAAGCGGTGGAAGGTGTCATGCAGGAAATCCCCACGATGGAGCTGGTGAGTGCCGTGACCGTTGCCGATGCAACGAAGTGTAAAGTCTATCTGAAGAACTTCGGTGAGTTTTACGAGAACCAAATTGCACACGCTGGTGCAATTGTGATGAGCCGTACCCAGAAGCTCTCTGAGGAGAAACTGGCAACTGCGGTTGCGCTCCTGCGCGAGCATAATGAAACCGCCGTTATTGTGACCACCCCGTGGGAGGAGTTGACTGGCGCACAACTGCTGACTGCTATGGAGCAGGGGAATACCTTTGCCGCTGATTTGATGGCGGAGGAGGTGTGCCCGACCTGTGGTGGTCACCATCACGAGCATACGCATGGAGAACATTGTGGGTGCGGTCACGAGCATCACAACCACCACCATCACGAGCATGGAGAGCATTGTGGCTGTGGACACGACCATCACGAGCATCACCATGATGGGCATGAGTGCTGTGGCCATCACCACCATGAATGTGAGCATGAGTACCACCACGAGCATGGGGAACACTGCAACTGCGGTCACGACCATCACGAACACCATGAGCACCATCATCACGATGACCATGCGCATGAACATCATCACGAGCACGGCGAACATTGCAACTGTGGTCACGACCACCATCATCACCACGACCACCACGCCGACGAGGTGTTTACCAGTTGGGGCGTGGAAACGACACACACCTATAGCGAGGATGCCCTGCGTGCTATCTTGACGGAACTGGACAGCGGAAAGTATGGTGTGGTTCTGCGTGCCAAGGGTATCGTAGCGAACGGTGAGGGACAGTGGTTGCACTTTGACTATGTGCCTGAGGAGCATGAGGTGCGTTTCGGCAGTGCGGATTATACGGGTCGCCTGTGTGTCATCGGTAGCAAGCTGGACGAGTGTGCGCTGAAAGCGTTGTTTGAGGTATAAGGGATGCAACAGCCGAATCAAGTGTATCCCGTGTATCTGTTGGCCGGTTTTCTGGACAGCGGAAAGACGACCTTTATTAACAATATCCTCGCAGACGGGTTTGCCAATGAGGATAAAACCCTCCTTATCTCCTGCGAGGAGGGCGAAGTGGCGTATGAAAACCTGCACAATGTCACCGTTCTGTCCGTTGACGATGTGGAGGAACTGTCCCCGGAAGTTCTCCTCACGGAACAGAAAAAGTGCGGTGCGACACAGATGGTCGTGGAACTCAACGGAATGTGGAATATTGACGATTTCTATTCCGTCATGCCAGAGAGTTGGATTTTGTATCAGATTGTCGCCTTGGCAGATGCCAGAACCTTTGAGATGTACAGTCGCAATATGACTGCACAGATGATGGATAAACTGCGGAATGCCGATATGATTGTAATAAAGCACTGTGACGAGGCTCTGCGCCTCGCGCTACGCAAAAAGAATCTTCGGCTGGTGAATCGGCAGGCGGACATCTATCTTGAAAACGAGGATGGGACCAGTGAGGACTATATGGACGGCACGGTGTCCGCCTTTGACCTGACCGCCCCTGTGATTACGGTTAAGGATGAGGAATATGGGTTCTGGTTCGTGGAAATTATGGACAACCCTGAGATGTATGAGGGGAAAACGGTGCGGTATAAGGCACAGATGCTCAAACCGCCCCAGTACGGGGACTATTTCACCCCCGGACGCTTCGCGATGGTGTGCTGTGAGGATGATATGAGCTTTCTGGCAGTCGCCTGTGTCGGCGCGGATGTGAGCCATATCCCTGAGGCGTGTTGGGTGGAAATTACTGCCGTATGCCACACCGAACACTTTGACCCCTACGGCGAGGACGATGGCCCTGTACTCCATGTCACCCATATCGCGCCCTGCGAAAAGCCAGCGCAAGAGTTGGTACAGATGTAATTGTATAGAAAATGGGAGTGTTACCTTCATGGGCAACACTCCCTTACTTTGTTTTAGTCTATCAGAAAACCGAGGTCCTCCAGTTTTATCTCTACCGCGTCACTGGAAATGTTTCCGCTGACCGAGAGAGTTTTGGCGACCATATTGATTGCTACATGGTCGACACCATCCATCTGTAGCAAAGCATTTGTGACATCTGCGCCACATTGTTCACAGTGAATTTTCGCTTGGCAGGTCTGACAGGCGAGATAGAGAAAGGTTATCTGATGATTCATCCGTGGATTCCTACTTACTTTTTGCCACCCTTGAGGGCCTTCATGCGCTTTTCATGGTCGAGAATACGCTTACGGATGCGGAGCGTCTTGGGGGTGACTTCCAACAGCTCGTCGTCTGCCAAAAATTCCAGGCACTGCTCCAAACTCAGATGTCTGGGCGGTACGAGGCGCAGGGCATCATCACTGCCACTGGCGCGCATATTGGTCAACTGCTTCTTCTTGCAGACATTGACGGAGATATCCTCCATCTTGGGGCTGACACCGACCACCATGCCAGCATAGACAGGTACACCAGCACCGATGAAGAGCGCACCGCGCTCCTGTGCGTTGAACAGACCGTAGGTGACACTCTCGCCAGTTTCAAAGGCAATGAGGGAACCAGTATTGCGACGGCTGAGTTCGCCCTTGAAGGGGGCATAGCTGTCGAACACGCTTGCCATGATACCTTCGCCCTTGGTGTCGGTCAAAAATTCATTGCGATAGCCGAACAGACCGCGTGCAGGCACCAAAAACTCAATCTTCATGCGCTCACCAACGGGGTTCATCTCCAACAAATCGCCCTTGCGGGAACCAATTTTCTCGATAACAGCACCAACATTGTCGGAGGGAACATCGACGACCAGACGCTCGATAGGCTCGCAGAGGACACCGTCCATCTCGCGGTACAACACACGGGGGGGAGAAACTTGAAACTCGTATCCCTCACGACGCATAGTTTCGATGAGAATAGAGAGGTGCATTTCACCGCGTCCTGCAACATTGAACGCATCCATCGCCCCCTCCAACTCGGTGACGCGCAGAGAAACATCCTTGAGGGTTTCGCGCATCAGACGGTCACGAATCTGACGGGAGGTGACGAACTTACCCTCGCGTCCTGCAAAGGGAGAGTCGTTGATGGAGAAAGTCATCTCCATGGTGGGGGCGGAAATCTGAATAAAGGGCAGAGGTTCGGGAGAGGCAACGGCGCAGATGGTATCACCGATGGTGATGTCACCGATACCACTCATGGCGATGATGTTGCCAGCGGTTGATTGGGTTACGGTCTTTTTGCCCAGACCGTCAAATTCGTAGATGCTGACTGCCTTTGCCTTTTTGGGGGCAACATCGGCATTGTGGTAGTTACAGACAGCAATCTCCTGATTCTGCTTAATCACACCGCGCTCGATACGGCCGATGGCGATACGGCCTACAAACTCGTTGTAGTCGATGGAGCTGACCAACATCTGGAAGGGGGCATCCTCGTTTGCCTCGGGGCCAGGGATATACTCCAAAATGGTGTCAAAGAGAGGCTTGAGGTCCACGCCTATATCGTCGGGGCTGTAGGCGGCTGTACCCTGACGGCCAGAGCAGAAGAGCATGGGGCTGTCGAGCTGGTCGTCGGTGGCATCCAACTCAATGAGCAGTTCCAACACCTCGTCCACAACCTCGTGGATACGCTGGTCGGGGCGGTCAATCTTATTGACAACAACGATAACGCGGTGTCCCAGAGAAAGTGCCTTGCTCAAAACGAAACGGGTCTGGGGCATGGGACCTTCGGCAGCATCGACCAACAGAATGACACCGTTGACCATCTTGAGAATACGCTCGACCTCGCCGCCGAAGTCGGCGTGGCCAGGGGTGTCAACAATGTTAATCTTGGTGTCGCCGTACTGAATGGCGGTGTTCTTTGCAAGGATGGTAATGCCACGCTCGCGCTCCAAGTCGCCACTGTCCATGACGCGGTCCACAACTTCCTGATTTTCGCGGTAGGCACCGCCCTGTTTGAGCATTTCGTCCACCAAAGTGGTTTTACCGTGGTCAACATGGGCGATGATGGCGATATTTCTGAGTTTATTATTCTGCATAGTACACACATCTCCTATCTAAATAACAAAAAAACAACTAAACAGTATATTACAAGTATTCCTGTGTTTCAAGGTGTTTTTTCATCTTTTTGCAATTTTTTGTGCAAATGTCTACGCTTCCACCACAAGGGGTTGCATTTTGTGGAAGTTCCTGTTATAATACAACGCTGTTGCAGACATTGGCGACAGGAATTTATTTGAAAGATAGGGAGATACGAAAATGACATATACTTACACCACCAAGGGTACTTGCTCCAGAAGCATTGATGTGGAGCTGGAGGGCAACATCATTAAGTCCGTCGTGTTCCTCGGCGGTTGCCACGGCAATCTGCAGGGTATTTCTAAGCTCGTCGAGGGTATGAGCGCAGAGGAGGCTATCAAGCGTCTGCGTGGTATCTGCTGTGGTAGCAAGCCCACCAGCTGCCCCGACCAGCTGTCCATCGCATTGGAGGAGGCTATGCAGGCACAGAAGTAAAAACTGCCTGTTTTTTGCCTTGACTTTTCCTGAACACTGTGCTACCATACCCCTGATGAATGAGAAGTTCGTCAGGGGTATCTCAATTGAATAGAACAGATTGCGGTCGTTTGCGCGACACATGGAATAGGGTGAGAGTCCCTGCGAGTCGGTCACTGTGATACCTCCGTTGTGAGGATAAGTCAGATACATGGGCGGTCTGTGAAAATGTTCTGCCGAAACCGGACCATGCCATGTGATAGATACCGCCTGTTAGCAGGTGGTTTATGCTCGGTGCGATTTGGCATCGGGCATTTTTTTATTTGTTGTCCATCCCCTCCATCAGCCGAATGGCTGACAGCTCCCCTTACTCCCAAGGGGAGCCACCATTAAAAAACAAAAAAGGAGAAAAAAGAAATGAAAAAGAACAAGGGCGCGATGATTGGATTGGTGGCATTGGTGTGTGTTGCCGTGGTATTTGTGGGGGCATATTTTGCCACACGCGGTGCAACGACAGAGGGCAGTAAGACACTGACGATTGAAATTGTCCATGGAAATGGCGATGCACAAGAGTATACGGTCCGCACCGATGCGGAGTATTTGGGCGAGGCCCTGCTGGAGCATGAGGAACTGGGCGTGGTCGGTGAGGATGGCCCCTACGGTTTGTACATCAAAGAGGTGGACGGCGAGCAGGCATCGGATGCTGACCAGACTTTCTGGAGCGTGAGCCAGGATGGGGAGTCCTTGCTGGTAGGTGCTGACCAACAGCCTATCGCAGATGGCGAACACTATGAGTTGGTGCTGACGAAATGGTAACAAAAAGTCGTAGACAGCGCACTTTGGGCATGGTTATTCTCTCTCAGCTCGGCGTGCTGATGTTTGTGTTGAAAATGGCGATGGCATCCCTGCCGAATATTGAGCCAGTGTCCCTACTGGTTATGGTGTATGCCGTAACATTGGGGCCGTGGGCACTTGCCCCGATTTACCTGTATGTGTTTTTGGAGTGGGCTATCTGGGGACTGAATACCTGGTCGCTTTGCTACCTGTATATCTGGGCAATTTTGTGGTTGTTATCGTGGTTCCTGCGAAAAATGGAGTCGAAACTGGGCTGGGCAGTGCTGTGTGGCGCGTTTGGTCTATTCTTCGGGGTGCTATGCGCGCCCATCTATATCCCGATTGGTGGTGTCGCCTATGCGCTGTCATGGTGGGTGAGTGGTGTCCCATTTGATGCCATCCACGCGGCAGGCAACTTTATCATGGCGTTGGTATTGTTTGTGCCACTGCGGACACTGCTGGAAAAGCTGTTGAAAAAAGCAGGATTGACGAAGGTGGAGCAGAGAGGAGTAAATTGATGCAAGAACAGATAAAAGCGGAGGCGCAGAGCCTGTCTGCCGAATTGACCGCACTGCGGAGGGAGTTTCATCGGTATGCGGAACCGGCGTGGATGGAGATGCGTACTACCTCTCGGATTGCACGAAAACTGAAACAGATGGGGTATGAGGAAGTCCTGCTGGGGGACGAGGTGTGTCTGCCATCCGCACGGATGGGGGTACCCGACTGTGCAATGCTAGATACCCACTACCGTTGGGCAGAGGAACATGGGGCGGATGCGGAATATTTGCCGTATACGGCAGGTGGCTTGACAGGCGTTGTCGCATACCTGCGCTGTGGGGAAGGTCCGACGGTAGCACTGCGGTTTGACATTGACGCGCTCGGTGTGTGTGAGTGTACGAGCGAGGGACACCGCCCCTATGATGAGGAATTTTCTTCCGTGGTGTCGGGGGTGATGCACGCCTGTGCCCACGATGGCCATATTGCGATTGGTCTTGGTACGGCAAAATTGCTGATGCAACACCGCGACCAACTACACGGTACGGTGAAGCTGATTTTCCAACCTGCGGAGGAAGGGGTGCGTGGTGCGCGTGCAATTGTCGAGCGTGGACACCTCGATGATGTGGATGTTGCACTGGGCGCACATATCTTCCCCACGGATAAAGCTCCCAATAATACGGTAGCTGTGTTTGCGGAGGGTGGCCGGGGCGCACTTGCCACGACGAAGTGGGATGTTATCTTCCGCGGAAAGGCGGTTCATGCCGCGATTGCACCGCAGGAGGGTAACAATGCAATGCTTGCCGCCGCAACAGCAACGCTGAATCTTCACGCAATTCCACGCTATAGCAGTGTCCCGACCCATGTGAATGTGGGGCGGTTTACCGCTGGAACGGGGCGAAATGTGGTGTGTGAAACAGCGAAGTTGGAGATAGAAGTGCGCGCGGCGACCTCGGAGGCGAATACCTACATGGAGGAACGCGCCACCGCGATTGTAGAGGCGGCGGCGCAGATGTACGGGTGTAGCGTGGAGATTGTGCCGATGGGTGGCGCACCAGCGATGGAGAGCAGTTGGTCACTGGCACAGCGTGTGCAGACTATTGCACGGAAACAGGGGTATCGCGCCACCGCACTGTCCAGTATGGACGGTGGGAGTGAGGATTTCAGCTATATGGCACAGCGCGTCATTGGACGCAGTGGTGAGGCGACTTTCTTTAGCTTGTTGACCCCGTGTGCCGCGATTAACCACAATGACCGCTTTGATTTTGTAGAAACTATCCTGCCGGTTGGCGTAGAAGTGTTTACCTGCACGGTGCTGGATATCATGGGAGAATGATACGAATGGATATACAAAACTTATATGGGGAAATAGATGCGATTCTGCAAAAAATTGATTTTGCAACATTGTTTCCTACCTTTCATCGCTATCGATTTGCACTGTATACACAGGAAACTGTCTGTCTGGATGGAGAGCTGATGCCGTATACGGAGCAGTTTATGGGCAATACTGCGCTCTGCTACGAGGGAGAATATATTGCCATCTGGAATGTGGCGTTTTCGCCTGTGGAAGATACGGAGGAACTTGCCGCCTCCATCGTGCATGAGATGTTTCACTGTCACCAACATACACTGGGTGAAAAGCGGTTTCCGTCGGATTTGAAGTTGCTCTGTTATCCGAGCGATATGGAAAATTATCTCCAAAAGTATTGCGAAAATTGCTGTTTGGCAGACGCGTATGAGAATACGGATGCGGAGGCACTGGCGAAGTTTGCGACAATCCGTGCCATGCGGATGGAACGGTATCCCGATATGGTGCAGGAGGAACTGAAAGCGGAAACGCTGGAGGGCATGGCGGAGTATGTTGGACTGAAAGCACTGTGTCAGATTGCGCCAAAGAAGTTTGAGAAAAAGATGGCGAGCTATCTGCAACGACTGCGTGCGGAAACGGAACGGCAGTTTGATGTTCGGCGGATGTCGTATGACAGCGGTGCGGTATTTTTCCTGTGCCTGGAAAGACTGGGGCGCAGTGTGCAAAATAAAATCGACAGTGACTTGACTGCCTATGAGCAAAATCCGATTGATTTGGCGTGTGGGGTAACTGTACAACCGTGCCTATCTCTCAAAACGACCTACGAAAAACTGGTTGAGGACAGAAAACGAACCATCGCCGAGCATATCGCCCATACATCGTATACGGAATGTGACGGTATCATCTGTGGGTATGACCCCATGAATATGTTCCGCGTGGGAAATCAAATCTATTGTAGTCATATCGTGTTTTTGAAAGTCGGGGACGCGGTGCAGACGCATCAAAGAGCCATAGTCTTGTTGTGTAAGGACAGTTCCGAGCGCGAAATAAAAGGCTATTATTAAAAATAAAAAGAGAACGGAGTGTCGCAATTTTGGTTGCAACACTCCGCTTTTTTGTTGTTTGATTTTAGTGGTTGCTGATATAGTGCTCGGCCTGCACAGCGGCGATAGCACCATCGGCGGCGGCGGTAATGACCTGACGCAAGCTCTTGACGCGGATATCGCCTGCGGCAAAGACACCAGGAATGTTGGTGTGCATATCGGCATCGGTGACGATGTAGCCGTTCTCCAACTCCAAGATACCGTCAAAGAGCTGGGAGTTGGGCTGATAGCCGATGAAGCCAAATAGACCAAATACGCCGTCTTTCGGGTCGGCGTGGATGACGGTTTCCTCCCCTGTCTTAACATTCTTGACGGTCATGGTATTCAGAAGACCCTTGCCATCAACGCGAGTCACCACGCTATCCCACAGGAAAGAAATCTTGGGGTTGGCAAATGCCTTTTCCTGAATGGACTTCGCCGCACGCAATTCGTCACGGCGGTGGATGATAGTCACCTTGCGCGCAAACTTGGTCAGATACATGGATTCCTCAACCGCACTGTCGCCACCACCGACAACATACACCTCGTAGTCCTCAAAGAAAGAGCCATCACAGGTGGCGCAGAAAGAAATACCGCGACCCGTGAATTTGCCCTCGTTCTCACAACCGATGGGGCGGGGGAAAGCACCTGTGGCGATGATGACGCACTTTGCCTCATACTCACCCTTATTGCCGATGAGCTTCTTGACATCGCCGTGCAGTTCCACGCTCTTAATGACATCGCTACAGCGTTCTGCACCGAACTTGGCCGCCTGCTGGCTCATGCGTGCCACCAGACTACGGCCGCTCTCACCCTCAACCGTCTGGCCAGGGTAGTTCTCAATTTCGTCAGTCTGGGCAATCTGGCCACCGTCTTGTCCTTTTTCGATAATCAGGGTGCGCAGACGACTGCGACCTGCGTACAGACCGGCGGTCAGACCAGCGGGACCTGCACCGAGAATGATAACATCATACAAATTACTCATGGTAACAATACTCCTATCTTCTTCAGTATGGACAAATATCTGATTAAAAATTTGATAGACTCAGTTTATACGATGTTCAGATAAATGTCCAGAGGAAAAACAGATAACAGATGGAAATTCATTCCGTATTTTACGATGACCGAACTATTTATTATTTTCGTGTAATTTTAATTCCTTGAAGTATTGAATCATCTCGTAAATTAACATGATTTCTTTATCATTGAGTGATGAAACATCTAATGTTGCAGTTGCGTTTACGCCAAGCAAATAATCTGTGGAAACATCAAAATTAGTTGCCAAATCTACGATTAACGCTGTGGATGGTGCGGAAATACCCATTTCCCAAGCATTGATTGAACTTCTGGTAACATTTAATTTTTTGGCAAGCGCACTCTGTGTCAGATGATTTTTTTCTCTAAGATATCTTATTTTTTCAGCTATCATGGATAACACCTCGTATATACGATAAAATAATCAAATGGATATTGCATTATCAAAATGATATTTATACTTGACAAACGACGAAATAATCTTTATAATACGAGACAGCTTCGGATAGGTATTTGATACTTTCTGGGGGATTTAATATTTGTTTAATAAGGAAGGTTAGGCATGAGTACTTTTACAACAGATTTGCTGCCGGGGGAAAAAATTTTGGCGGTTTCAAGGAAAAATTGGACTTTTTTCTTGAATCGACGCGTGCTAATCGGAATTGCAGTTGCCTTGATTTTTCTGTCATTTTTACCTGTTATCTCGGTGATTGCTCTAGTGGTGGCACTTGTCCCGACGGTATTGGAGTATCTGAATACAGAACTTGTTTTGACAACCGTGCGACTTCGCGGTAAGCAAGGTGTATTTCACATCCGAACCGTTGAAAACAAAGCATCTTATTTTGTAGGTAACTTTAAGACCGATAGTAATGTCATTATGCACAGCCTCGGAAGCGATACGGTTATTATAGAATCTGCTGGCGTAGGTCGTTTTATTTTCTCTCATATGAAAGATGCACAAAAAATGAGTAACGCGCTGTATAGCTTAGGGAATAGAAATGAACTCCACCTTGTAGATAGAATATAAAGTGGAGGAAGAATAGCGCGTTACAGAGTAGCAAAAATAAAAAGACGGGTAGCAATCCTGAAAAATGGGTTGTCTATCCGTTTTTTGTTTCTAAAAATTACTTTCCGTCCTGATAACAGATGTATGATTTTGGACAGAACGGTCATCCTAGAGAAAGAAAAGGAGTGATGCACTATGGCGCGGGAACATACAAGCGCGCTGCACAACACGAGCGAAATCGGGCGACTGCGTACGGTCATGCTACACCGTCCAGGCAGAGAACTCGAAAACCTGATGCCCGAATATCTCGAAAGACTGCTGTTTGATGATATCCCCTACCTGAAAGTGGCACAGGAGGAGCATGACGCTTTTGCACAATGCCTCCGTAACAACGGCGTGGAAGTCCTGTACCTCGCTGACCTTGTGGCACAGACGATGGAGGAGCCGTCCGTCCGAGAGGAATTGATGGAACAGTTCCTCGATGAAGCGGACCTGAACAAACACCGCATCCGCGAAATTTTGCGCGACTATTTTGCAGAGATGGACAACCGAACCTTGGTGGATACCATGATGGCTGGTGTCAGAAAGAGCGATGTCAGGAGCTTTGAAACAGGAAAACTCGCAGACTATATGCGTTTCCGCAGTGACGACTATCCCTTCTTGATTGACCCCATGCCCAACCTGTATTTTACACGCGACCCATTTGCCACCATTGGTACAGGGGTATCCCTACACCGTATGCACACGGTGACACGAAACAGAGAAACGCTGTTTGGTAAATTTATCTTCCAATACCACCCGAAGTACAAGGATGTGCCGAAGTGGTACGACCGAGGCGAAACTTCGTCCATCGAAGGCGGTGATATTCTGGTGCTGTCCAAAGAGGTCATTGCCGTGGGTATCTCCCAGCGTACCCAAGAGGATAGTATTGATAAGTTTGCCCATACCGTACTGTCGATTAGTAAGACTTTCAAAAAGATTCTGGCGTTTGATATCCCGAAAACCAGAAGTTTCATGCACCTTGATACCGTGTTTACGATGGTCGATAGGGATAAATTTACCGTACACCCTAATATCCTCCATGAGATTACCGTGTTTGTTCTGGAACTGGTGGACGGAAAAGTGCGCGTGAAAGAGGAACAGGGACGACTGGAGGATATCCTGAAGGAACATCTGGGACTGAGCAATGTGACGCTGATTAAGTGTGGCAATGATAGTCCGATTGATGCGGCACGAGAGCAGTGGAGCGATGGGAGCAATACCCTCGCGATTGCCCCCGGTGAGGTGGTCGTCTACGGCAGAAACTATGTCACAAATCGAATTTTGGAAGAGAATGACATCAAAATTCACACCATTCCATGTAGCGAACTCAGCCGAGGGCGCGGTGGCCCACGGTGTATGAGTATGCCCTTTGTGCGCGATGATGTGGAGTAATCGGATGATAAGAAAGGAAGAAACGCATGGCTGTTAATCTGAAAGGGAAAAGTTTTCTCACACTGATGGACCTGACCACGGAGGAAATCCGTTATCTGTTGGACTTGGGGCATGACTTGAAAGCAAAGCGTCGTGCCCACGGCAAAGGACAGGCACTGAAGGGGAAGCATATTGTCCTGTTGTTTGAAAAGACCTCCACCCGTACGCGCTGTTCGTTTGAGGTCGCGGCGACGCAGGAAGGGGCGCATGTGACCTATCTGGACGCAGGAAGCAGTCAGATGGGCAAAAAGGAGTCGTTGGAGGACAGCGCAAAGGTGCTGGGACGCTTCTTTGACGGTATCGAGTACCGTGGCTACGACCAGAAAGTAGTCGAGGACCTCGCCAAATTTAGCGGTGTGAGTGTCTGGAATGGCCTGACGGATGTGGACCACCCCACCCAGATTCTCGCGGATATGATGACCATTGAGGAACACTGCGCCAAGCCCTTACGCGATGTCAAGGTGGTCTTCCCCGGCGATGTCAGAAATAATATGTGCTACGCATGGATGTATGGCTGTGCGAAAATGGGAATGCACTTTGTCGGTCTTGGCCCCAAGGAACTGGTGGATGGTGTGGACCGCGAAGTGATGCAGAAAGTACAGGCGATTGCGGCACAGACGGGTGCTACCATTGAGATTACCAGTGATATGAATACCCTGATTGGCGCGGATGTTATCTACGGTGATATCTGGGCCTCGATGGGTGAGGAAGCACTGATTCCTGAGCGTACCAAGCTGTTGACCCCGTTCCGCGCCACCAAGGAGATGCTGGAGAAAACGGGCAACCCCAAGGTACTGTATATGCACTGCCTGCCCTCATTCCACGACTTTGAAACCAAAATGGCGAAGGAGTGGATGGACAAAGGCATTGACATCCGCGAAGTGACCGACGAGGTGTTCCGTGGACCGCACAGCGTCGTGTTTGACGAGGCGGAAAACCGTATGCACAGCATCAAGGCGGTGCTGGTCGCAACGATTGGTTGTTGATTGCAATGAATAAATTTCGGATGCCGACGGCCTATACCATCCTGTTTGCCCTGTTGGTGGTGGTGGCCGCGGCAACTTGGGTGATTCCAGCAGGAGAATATGTCCGCGTGGATGGATTGCCTGTCGCAGGGAGCTACCACGGCGTACCCCAACAGGGACAAGGTGTCGGGGCGATTATACTGGCCGCCTTTGAAGGATTCTTTGATGCTGTGGATGTCGCTGTCTTTATCTTGATGGTCGGCGGTTTCCTAGGCATAGTAATGAAAACAGGCGCGATTGACGCAGGCGTGGCCGCCGTCGTGAAACGGTTGAACGGAAAAGAGATTTTGCTGATTCCTGTGCTGATGATTGTGTTTAGCTTGGGCGGCACATCGTTTGGTATGTGGGAGGAAACGATGGCATTCTTCCCTCTGCTGATTCCTGTGTTTCTCGCGGCGGGATACGACACGCTGGTAGGCATTGCCGTGGTCTTGCTGGGGAGTGGTGCAGGCGTGATTGCAGGAACGGTGAACCCGTTTGCGACTGGCATTGCGTCTGGATTTGCTGGGGTATCGCTCGGAGATGGTTTGGTATTGCGCCTCTTACTGCTGATTGTGTGTGATACGGCGGCTATCGTGTTTGTGATGCGGTATGCCGCAAAGGTGAAGAAGAATCCAGCGTGTTCCCTCGCAGGGGACAATACCGCCAAGCTGAACTTTGCTTCGGATGGGGAAACACCTACCTTGGATGGACGGCGAAAGATTGCACTGTTGCTGTTTGCCACCGTGTTCCTGATTATGATTTATGCGGTGATTCCGTTTGATGAAATCGGGTTACCGTTGCCGACACTGGGCTGGTGGTTTAGCGAGCTGAGTGGCTTGTTTTTAGTCGGCGGTGTGGTGATTGGCCTGCTGTATGGACTGGGTGAGGAAAAGATTGTCGATGCGTTCGTCGGTGGTGCCGCAGAACTGTTAGGCGTGGCATTTATCATCGGCATTAGCCGAGGAATTACCGTGCTGATGGACAGCGGTGCGATTACCGATACCATCCTGCACTGGGGCGAAGTGGCTCTGGAAGGGACTTCCTCTCTGCTGTTTATTATTCTCGTGTATCTCATCTATTTGCCCCTGTCGGTGCTGATTCCCTCATCGTCGGGATTGGCGACATTGTCTGTCCCGATTCTTGCACCGTTAGGACAGTTTGCAGGTGTGAATGGCGAGATGATTGTGACAGCGTTTCAGGCGGCTTCGGGGTTGGTCAACCTGATTACCCCCACTGCCGCTGTCGTGATGGGCGCACTCGCACTAGGGAATGTGCCGTATGATAGATGGGTACGATTTTCTTGGAAGATTATCGCACTCCTCGCACTGATTACGGTCGGTTTCCTTGCGATTGGGGCTGTGATGCAATAAAGAAGAAAAAGGGTGTGTTGTATGGGATTTTTGTTGCAATACACCCTTTTTTTTACCTCTCTTTGTACGAAAAGAGAGGATTTTTTATTTCTTTAGAATGTAAAGAAAAACTTTATATAAATGTGCCAATTCAAGCCAAGGTTAAGGAAAACTATTGACGCGGCAGAATGAGCCATCTATTATGGGGGCACAGCGGACGAGCTGTTTGGCCATGCACAGACACATCTCGATACCGACAGATACGAAAGATTCAGGGTGGGAAGTAACGATGAAACAGAGTTATCGGGAGGAATTGCAGATGCGTCAACCGCAAGCGGTGAACGATGCATTTTACGGCGGTGCATATGGTTGCCCAGGGGAGTATTTCCGTGGCGCACCAGTGCAAAACTGCCAGAACATTGCGCGAACCCAATGCGAACGGTGCTGGGGCGGAACTTATGCAAGTGAGGAGTGGATACCGTATGAGAAACGCGACGAATGAAATGTGTGCGATGGTACAGTTTCTGGAGTCTGCCGCGTCGGCAACGCTGGAAGTACAGCGACTGCATCGGCGTTTGGATGCACTGGATGAACGGCGTAAGAATCTACGCCTGGAAAAAGGAGCAGTAGCCCGAAAACTGTCGCGCTTGATTGACGATGAGCATAAGCGCGAGTTGACTGTGGTGAATGAGGAGTTGGAGAGCTATCGGCGCGTGGAGGCCTTCGTAGCCCGTGTACCGAAACGCGTACACCGTACCATCCTGCAACGCAGGTATCTGGATGTGGGGAAAAGCTGGACAGAAATTCAGGATGCTTTGGCGGATGACGGCCTGTTTTACTCCCACAGGCATCTGCTCCGCCTGCACGCAGAGGCCTTAGAAGCGGCACAGAAGCTGTGGCATGAGGAAAAAAAGTGGGAGGAGGGGACAGAGAGGAGGTGATTGCCGATGGCAAATGGGGAATGTCCGTTTTATACCAGTATCCGCGCGGTGTTGGAGTTGCCAGTGTCCGATAAAGAGCGACGCGCCCATCTGAAAAAATTAGGCGTGGAGAATACGCTGTTGAATGCCATCCATCTGGAATTGGGAGAGAAAGCGGCTTCGGGGGATGTGCAGGCGGCGAAGTATCTGCGCGATACTGCGTTGGCGCAGGCGTGCGACAAGGAGAACACAGCGGTGCAACTGGCGGAGTTGGACCTGTCGGAACTGAGCGACGATGCATTGCGTGCCATTGCCGCACAGGTGGTGAAGGAGACATGAGCGCGACGCAGAGTATCCGTGTAGAACTGGCACGGCGCGAATTAGCCAGACGAAATTACATAGACTACCTCGCCTATGTCAATGGGGAGGGATGGAAACGCACCCGATTCGTGTGCTATGTGGCGCAGGAACTGCAGAAGTTTGTAGAAACGGATACGGGCAACGCATACGATATCCTGATTCTCGAAACCCCGCCACAACATGGAAAGAGCATGAATGTCACGGAAGCTCTCCCAAGCTGGTGCATGGGTCGCCATCCGAACTGGCGCGTGATTCTCGCAAGTTACAACGACGACAGTGCAGAGCGATTTGCCAGACGAAACAAGGAAAAAGTGAGTGCCTTTGGTGAAATTTTGTTTGGTGTTACCATTGGTTCGATTAACCGTGCGACGGAGTTTGAACTGAAAGCAAAAAAGGGATGCGTACCTGGGCGGCTGATTAGCCGTGGTATGCTCGCTGGCATTACTGGCAATAGTGCGAATCTCCTGATTATTGACGACCCGATTAAAAATCGTACTGAGGCGGATAGTGAGTCGCGCCGTGCCCAGATTTGGAATGAGTGGCTGAGTTCGCTGAAGTCGCGTCTGGCGGCTGGTGCGAAGGTGGTCGTGATTATGACTCCATGGCACGAGGATGATTTGGCGGCTAGATTGCTGGCGGCAGAGGAGAATATTCGTCTGGTGCGTCTGCCAGTGGAGGCGGAGGAAAATGACCCGTTGGGGCGCACAGTGGGAGAGGCACTGTGCCCAGAGCTGGGGAAAGATAATAAGTGGCTACAACAGTTCAAACGGAGTTACCTGCGCGATGCACAGGGGGGAGAGCGCGCTTGGACGGCATTGTATCAATGCGCGCCCCGTGTGGAGGAGGGGGGACTGGTAAAGCGGAGCTGGTGGCGGTACTACGATACCGAACAAATCACACGCTTTGCCAGAGAGGTTATCTCCGTGGATGCCGCCTTCAAAGGCGGAGAACGGAATGACTTTGTTGCGATTGAGGTGTGGGGCAAGATAGGAAATGATTACTACTTGCGCTACTGCCTGAATAGACATATGGATTTTCCCCAGACAATTCACGCAATTCGTATGGTGCGTACGCTGTATCCACAGGCGTTGACCGTCCTGATTGAGGATAAGGCGAACGGCAGTGCCATCATACAAACTTTACAGAAAGAGATGTTCTGCGTGCCAGTGACACCGCTGGGTGGAAAAGAGGCGCGTGTCAATGCGGTGTCCCCAGCGATTGAATCGGGACATATCTATCTGCCCCGAGGAGAGGAGTGGGTGGGTGCGTTTGTGGACCAGTTTACAGCATTTCCTGTTGGGAAACATGATGACATGGTAGACAGTGCGACACAGGCTATCAGTTATCTGCTCCATGCCTCGGGAGAATACCAAGAAAATATAGTGGCATCCAGTGATGAGGAGGACGAGTTGACCCGAATCACACTGGACGGAGATGCCCTGTATGATACCTATTCAACCTGTTATTTCTAAGGAGGAAGTATGAAGAACAAACAGAAAGAAATGATGACCATGCCTGTGTGCGAAAAGAGTTGGATTGGCACGGCACAGGCGTATGAGGAGGACGGCAGAGAAAAGCTGTCCTATGCCGAGCAGAAGAATGGCATGACGGCGGAGGAGTTTCGCCGTGAGGTGACTGCCCTGCTGGAACGCCATCCCCATCTGCGTCAGGGGTTTGCACAGGGCGAAGGACTGCCCAAGGCAGTGATTGCCACCTGTATCAAGGAGCAGATTCCCTTGCAGGTTGCCTATGCCGAGTACGCAATGCGACAGGCGCAGGAGGAACTGGAGCAGATGCGTCGAGAGAATGAAATTCTCAAGCAGAATATGACCGCCGCAAACAAGGCACCTGTCAAGGGTACGATGCTGGGCGGTAGTACCAATGCCAAGGGCAAAGACCCTTTCCTTGAGGGCCTCTTTGCCGAGGACTAAAAACAAGTAAGGAGAGATAGTATCATGCCTATGATTAACCTCGCAAGTAAGTACAGCAAGCAGGTGGACGAGCGTTTCCACCGTGAAAGTCAGGCGGTGCTGGCCCTGAGCAACGACCACCAGTTTACAGGTGTGCAGACCGTCAAGGTGTATTCCGTGCCCATTGTTCCGATGGGCGACTACCAGCGCAGTGGCGCGAACCGCTACGGCAGTGCGAGCGATTTGACGCGCAATGTGCAGGAGCTGACGGTCAGACGCGACAGAGCGTTTACCTTTATCATCGACAAGGGTGATAAGCTCCAGAGCGAGATGGTGAGCGATGCGGGTAAGGCACTGAATCGCCAGATTCGTGAGGTGTGCGTACCTGAGTTCGATACCTATGTGTTTAAGACCCTCGCGGCGGCCGCCACGAAGCATGGCGCATACGCGACCACGGCTATCACCAAGACCAATGCGTATGAGGCGTTCCTGAATGGTATGGAGTATCTGGGCAACCACAATGTGCCCGACAAGGGCCGTGTGTGCTTCTGCTCCTATAAGTTTGCCAACTTCCTGAAGCAGGATAGCGCGTTTGTCAACTACGGCGATAAGCGACAGGAGATGCTCGAAAAGGGCGTGATTGGTGAAGTAGACGGCTGTAAGATTGTGAAAGTGCCTTCGAGCAGACTGCCTGCTGGTGCGGCGTTCCTGATTACCCATAAAATTGCGTCGACCGCCCCCAAGCAGTTGAGCGACTACAAGATTCACGACAATCCTCCCGGCATCTCTGGCTGGTTGGTCGAGGGTCGCCTCATCTATGACTGCTTTGTGTTGAGCGAAAAGGCGGATGCCATCTATTACCACGGCTCTCAGCCTGTGCTGAAGGACCTGATTGTGGGAAGTGCCGCCTCTGCCAACGGGAAGAGTACCATTATCGTGAGCAGTGAGAAGGAGGGCGATAAGCGTTACTATGTGACCGCTACGGATGCGTCCGAACTGACCGCTGTTACCTACGGCAGTGCAATTGCCACTTCTGCTTGGACAGAGCTGAATGGCAACAGCAAGGAAATTGCTCCCTCTGAGGGCCATGCCATTGTGCGTGTGGTTGAGGTCGATGCAGAGGGTATGCCCATCGCCGTCGGTGATGCTGTTCTGCATATCGGTTGATATGAGAACCCTCCCCGTATGAACTCGGAAAGCCTCCCTTTGCTGTCGCAAGGGGAGGTGCCCCGAAAGGGGCGGAGGGGATAAAAAAGAGAAAAAGGGAGGAAAGACTATGATGTACCTGATATATGGCGCAGGCGGTATGGTAGCTGTCCTCGGACTGCTCTTGCTCGGCGGATATTGGGGCTGGAAAGCGCATGAGATGTTCCGCCACTATAGCAGAAGAAAGACGGCGGAAGAATGGACGCAGGAACAGAACAGACAGCTGGTGGCACAGCAACAGGCGTTTGAGGAGATGCTTCGTTACAACCAAGATACGGCGTATGGCATGGCAAACATGGATATCCTACAGGGAGGTGAGGCGGAGTGAGCGAAAAAATGACAAAGGCATGGGAACGGTATGAACAGGGGCGTACCTATAACACGCGCCTTGTCCCGAACCAGTATGACCTCGTGAATACGAATGTTGAATTTTTTTCGGGAAATCAGTGGATAAATTTGCCACACACAGGGGCGATGCAGAAGTTACCCAAGCCCACTTTTAATATTGTGAAGCGTGTGGCGAGCCTGTTCGTTGCCAGTCTGACCAGTAGTGCCGCGTCCATTAGTTTCGATGAATTGAGCTATTATGCCAGTTCAGATACTTCCCACGGTGGAAAAGAGGGCGAAAATGCGGCGGCGATTGCAACCGCAGAAGTTCAGAACCTGTTGGAAAAGTTCAAAATGGACTACCGTATCCGTGAGGCACTGTTTGACGGCGCACAGACGGGCGACTACTGCGCTCATTTTTACTGGGATGCGAATGCGATTCCCTACGGCGGTGCGTTTGGAAAACAGCGCGGAGAAATCTGCATGGAATTGGTGGACGGCATCAATGTGATGTTTGGCAATCCGAATGTCGCTGATGTGGAAAAACAGCCGTATATCCTGATTGTGGGTCGTGACAGTGTGGAGAATCTGGAGGCAGAACGGAGAACACACGAAACGAAAGAGCGTTGGACTGTCATTGACGCGGATAGTGATGTGTTGGAACAGGTGGGCATTGGCGGTAGAACCGAACTGAATAGTGACGATGAAAACGGCAAGGCGTTGTATGTGTATCTGTATGAAAAGAAGGATGGTACGGTTCGTGTCACAAAAGCCACAAAGAATTGTGTCATCTATGAGGAGATTGATACGGGTCTGCGTCGCTATCCAATTGCATGGGGCAACTGGGAACGACAGAAAAATCAGTACCACGGCCGTGCCCTTGTCACAGGAATTATCCCAAATCAGATTTTTATTAACACCATGTTTGCGATGGTGATGCGCCACCTACAGCTGATGGGCTTCCCCAAGACAGTCTATAACGCAGACCTCATCGGTCAGTGGAGTAATGAGGTGGGACAGGCGATTGGTGTGCGTGGGTTGATGCCCGGACAGAGTATTTCGCAGGTGGCATATAACCTGCAACCAGCGGATATGTCGAACCAGATTATTATGGCCATCGACAAGGCGGTGAGCTATACGAAGGACTGCCTAGGCGCAACGGATGCACAGTTGGGTAATGTCAAACCCGACAATACCAGTGCGCTGATGGTGCTACAGTCCAGTGCGGAAGTACCGTTGGAAAACATTCGTGCAGGGTTGTACGAGTGGTTGGAGGATATCGGTGCGATTTTGCTGGATATGATGGGGACTTATTATGGTGTGCGTACCGTGGTGCACGACCGTAAATTCGAGGAATTGGCAACCAATGGACAGCAGATGCCTGTTATCGACAGCGCAACTGGGCGCATGAAAACGAACAGCGTGATGCGCCGTGTGGCACAGTCGTATGATTTTAGCCAATTCAAAAATCTGTGGTTTAATGTGCGCGTGAACGCAGGTGCAACCACCTATTACAGTGAAATTGCAATGGTGCAGACTTTGGATAATCTGCGTCGCGATGGTACTCTGGAGATTATCGACTATCTGGAGCGTATCCCCGACAAACTGATTCCGCGCAAGGCGGAATTGGTGCAGGAGATGCGACAGAGAATTGAACAGAATACAGTGGAAAAAAAGCAGTCCGCCGTGCGGAAACACGGAGAACCATCTCCCCTGATTGGCGGTCCCCTGAGCGAGGATAAAGCGATGGCGACACTGCCAGTTGGGATGCAGACCAAATATAGCGATTTGCCTACAGTCGCGCAAAACGCCTTACAGCAGTTCCAACAACAGGATAGATAGGGAGGTAGGGCATGACTTATCAATGGGCAAGAGATTTTGTGCTACAGCTGATTGGTCAGTATAGTGTGGCAGGCACACCTGTGCCAGTCCATTATAACAATCAGGCGGATGCACTGGCGCGGATTCCAAAGTTGTTAGATGATGCACAGATGCAGGTAGCAACGACCGTTGCACCGATTCGACATATGGAGCCATTGACCGCCCTGCGCTGTGATGAAAATGGGGCGTGGCTGGTGTATACCCTGCCGAAAGACTGTTGGCAGATGTGTAGTACAGGACTGATTCGCTATGAGGGCGAAACCTTTCAGCGGTTCCACCGCTATCATTTAGTAGGGAATCAGCAATTTGCCGTGCCGAAAGGGTTGTCTGGGGAGGTGTATGTGGAGTATTTCCGCTATCCCAGACTGTTGGGCAGTGCGCCCCGTGATGCGGATGAACTGGACAACATTCCAGCTGTACAGATGGCTCTGCCGTACTATGTCGCGTCTTGTCTGGTGATGCAGGAGGATACTTTCCTATTTTCTGCCCTCCAGACGGAGTATCAGACACGATTGGAACAGTTGCAAAACCGTCCCCATACAGAATGTTGCGTGGTGGAAGATGCGTATGAATCGTAAGGAGGGGAGCGTATGGCGCGCGTAAAAGTTTCCGATTTGCCGAGTAGAGAGTACACAATACGCTTTCCCAGACTGGACGGCGGACTGAATACTTGGGAACTGGGCTATCGACTGGATGCGAATGAAAGTCCAGAGATGAAGAATCTTTGGTGGCAGAATGGTGCGCTGTGCTCACGAGATGGGCAGGTGTACCTGAACGACGAGGGGCGCGGAATCGGGCGCACCGTCTATGAGGGATTGTTCCATGACCACGCATTTTTCCACAGTGGGGACAAGCTGTATAGTGCGTATATTCCCCATACGGATGTGGTGACGATGCTGAAAAACGGCGTGGTGTTACAGGAGATTCGCAGTGATGTAGGGGAGAGTGCAGGGACTTGGTTCCGCTATGGGGAAAAACTGTATTACAAAAATCGAGGTGGTTACTACGGCATTGCTGTGGACGGTACGACTGTTACCTGTGAGGAAGTAGTAGCCTATACTCCCATTATTCTCATCAATACAGACCCTACCACAGCGAAGGGGGATGAATACCAGAGTGAAAATCGGCTGAGTAGTCAGAAAACGGTGTGGTATTCCACAGTCGCAGGAGTGAACGAGTACCATCTGCCCGTGCAGGAAATCGAAAGCGTGGACGAGGTGCGTGTGGATGACACTGTTTTGACCGAAGGCGAAGGGTATACGGTAAATCGTGGCGCAGGAACGGTGACTTTTGCTGTAGAGCCATCGCACCACACACCCATTCGTGTAAATACGGTACAGATTACTTATACCAAGGCGAACCCCACAGCATATCGCAGTATTATGGACTGCCCCTGTGCCACGGTGTACGGTGGCGACCAGAATGTATGTGTGGTGCTGGGCGGTGGTGCAACGCAGCCGAATGCCTACTTCTGGTGTGGCAACCATGCGGTGATGGACCCTGGGTACTTCCCCATGGAGCAGTACAATTTGGCAGGGGATGCCCAAGATGCTATTACAGGCTTTGGTAAACAGCAGAATATGCTGGTGATTTTCAAAGAGCGCAGTATTGGGCGCAGTACCCTGAGCATGACAGAGATGGCGAATGGGCGCACGATGCTGACCATGAACTATACGGCGATTAACGCGGCGATTGGTTGTGACCTACCGAGGAGTATTCAGCTGATTGAGAATAATCTGGTGTTTGCCAGTACGAGAACTGGTATTTGTATCGTGCGGGATAGTTCATCAGCCTATGAGAATAATATTACACCAATGAGTCGAAAAGTGGATAATGGTCTGTTGCCACTGTTGCGGAAAGCAGAGCAGGTGTGCAGTCACGATGACGGAGAACGGTACTGGTTGGTGGCAGATGGGGAAGTGTATTGTTGGGATTACGCACTGAGTAATTACACAAATCCAGTGTGGTTTTACTTTACGAATATCCCTGCGAAGTCCTTTTTGAATGCAGGAAGAACGACCGTGCATCTGGATGGAGAGGGAAAAGTGAGTGCGATGTGTCGTAATTTTCAGGATTATGATACGGCCATTGAAAAAAAATATCGCTTTGCGGCACAGTATTTGGGCGACTATGACCGCTTGAAGGATATCGTGAGCGTAATTTTTGCGGTGCGTGGCGATACGAATACCAGTTTGGATGTCACCTATATGACGGATTATGAGAATCGAAAAGATTTGACCCCAGTGCGGTCAACCAGTTGGCGACTGTGTCCCAGTGACCTCTCTTTCCGCGATTTGCGTGTGAACGCATTTACGACCGTGGCGCGGAGAAAACCAAACTGTCGCCATGTGCGCCACTTTACGATGGAGTTGAGTAATCACGAAATTGGTATGGATATGGCGGTTATCTCCGCACAGGTATTCTACCGCTATCACGGGAGGGAAAGATAAAGAATGGCATTTACAAGACTGACCTATGAACGAGATTGGACGAAGGCGGAGGATTTTCCGACCTATGAGAGCAGCGAGGTGCAAGTACGAGCAGATATGCAGTATCACCCGAATGCCGTCAAGGAGTTTATCAACACACTGCTGACGACATTGGAGGGACAGACTGCCGCCGCCTCCCTCGGTGCGTCGGATGAAAATGGTCTGGCGACAACGATGCAGAGTGTACTGGACACCCATGCGGCAACGCTCGCACTGTTGCAGGATGAAGTCCATACGATGGCAGGTGGTGGTGTGCCAGTGTCAGTGCAGAGCGTGGAGGTAAAATTCCAAAAGTCGAGTTGGTTGACTGTGGCAGGCGGTGTGACGCTGACCATCGCGCAGAATGAACACAAGAGAAGTCGCTCTGCTTTTGGCTATAACATCTATCAGCTAGTGAACAATATCTATCGAAGCGGTACATGGGGCGCGGCAACCACCCGTGTTACCTATAACCCTGATGGTAGTATCACACTGGCTACGGAGCAACCCTATACGGGGAAAATCGTCTTCTTCGGACTGTAAGGGGGGCGCGAGATGATTGAAATTAAAGTAGACGGTCAAATTGTGAGCGTACAGAACACCGAGCCACTGTATGTCGGTGCGGTAGACATCCAGAAATGCCACTTTACTTTCGATGCCAGTTGGCGGTCCTTCAGTAAAACTGCTGTGTTTCGTGTGGGCGCAACAACCCATACAGAGCTAGTAGATGAGAATGACTGCTGTGTGTTACCGTGGGAACTGCTGACCCGTAAACACATCGGACGACAGTTGGAAGTGGGCGTGTACGGCGTAAGCGCAGATACCGAGATTATGACGAGTGTTTGGGATACACTGGGCATGGTGCGAGAGGGTTCGGAGCCAGGGGGCGATGCGAGAAATCCTGCCGATGGTATCTATGAGCAGATTATGGCAAAGCTACAGCGTATCTATGAGGCACTTGGCATCTACGATGACGGGATGCAAGCGTTGGTACAGCGCACAGAAACAGCCGCACAGTTGGCGAGTGAGAGTGCCGTGAACGCAACAGAGGCACTGGAGGAAATCAAGAAACTGTTGGAAAATGGCGGTGGCATGGGCGCGCCGAGTACACCTAGTGCGCCCGAAGTGCCGTATTGCATTGAGT
Source organism: Candidatus Pelethomonas sp. (assembly GCA_045658885.1). Taxonomy (GTDB): domain Bacteria; phylum Bacillota; class Clostridia; order Oscillospirales; family Oscillospiraceae; genus Pelethomonas. The sequence continues at coordinate 34,423 of JAZOVU010000016.1, forward strand.
ATGGTACTTTAGCGTACAGCGCAGATACGACGCAGGTGCTGTCGTTTTACTTCTCGCAGAGCTATACCGATGTACCTGTGTTTATCCCGTATGTGAACCACGAGGGATTGAGTGTACAGGTGGAGGCATTGCAGTCTGAGATGGGGTACTACGGCGGTACAGTGACTGTGACAAACCAGAGTGGGGAGACGATTGACGCGACGATTGTGATTTCCGCCTACTGTGCCATACCGAACAAGGAGGGGAGTGAGAGCGAATGAGGGTGAATGTTCGCTTTGATGCGGACTATGCAGAGGACTATGTCGGCAACCTCATCAGCGGTACACTAGAACGAGTACCCCAGTTGGGAGAACTGGCCTATAGCGGTCAGAGATACTCGGCGGTGGATGTGCCATATGGCGCGGACTACGCAGGCACAATCACTGGTACATGGTGTGACTTGACGGAGGAGGAGCGCGGGAAACATAAACTGGAAGTTTACTGTGTTACCGACAATTATTATCTGGTTGATTCTGTCACCCTTTCTGCGGGCGGATTTTGGCAAGCAACCGTTGAACAGGGGAGCCGTGAAATTTGGCTAGTGGACGAAAACGGAACCGTAGTCGATTACGCATACAAGTATTTAACCGATTATGTGGTTGACCTCTATGTTGTGACAGATGCTGAGTATTTACAAGACACCTGTAAAATTTGGTGCATCGGCGGACAGTACCGCTTCCATAGCTATAAGGCACGAAACGGAAGAAAACTCGCGAAAGTTCGCAGAGTCAGCGATGGAACGATTGTGGGTATCTCTGGCGTGGAGGCACAGGAAAAAACGAGCGTGTGGGACTATGATGCCAACCTTGCGGCGGAAGATGCGCTTGCATTTCTCAAGCGACAGATGAATGTTTCTCGCTTTACGCATACGCTGTCATTCGGTGAGAAGTACGATAGCGATTACGCAGGGCGGTTTATGTGGTGCGAGGTGTCGGGGTTTGGTGACGGGGACAAGCAGATAGCACCCAAACATATTTCCGTAGATGACTTCATTGCCCCAGACTACAGCGGGGTACTCTCTGGTACATGGCATGGCTTGGACGATTATACACAGTACGCGGTGGATATATATGAAGTGACAGACCAACCATATTTAGTTTGTTCCTGTGCGTTGCATCCTGATGGAACATGGAAAACAGAGAAAGTAACCAAGGTGGTAGAAACATATGACACGGAAATCGTCACATATTACCGCGTGGACCCCGTCAGCGTGAACAGCAATAGTTTTAAGGATATTCGGCTGGTGAAACGGAATTGGGATGGTATTCCAATTTTCGATATCCCAGCTGACGAAACGGTACCGAATACGGATGGAGCTACTGCTGGTGTAGTCGAAACGGTGCTTACTCCAATCTTAATATCGGACGAAATTTTGGACCGTCCTTATGCCAGATACGCCGATTACAAGGGACGATTTTATGTTTACACCGATACCGAGTATTTGACAGCGGAATGTGAAGTGTACACAGTCAATGACCTTGCATTTTTCTTTACAAACTCGGCAGAGGAAGGACGGAAAATCGCAAAACTGACCCATACGACCGATACTGGGTATACGGTGGTTGGTTTATGCGGTGGCACATCCAATATAACAGCGGGCAGATTCCCTGCCTCCTATCTCATTCCAAACGATGACCCTCAGTACGATAAAGATGGTAGCACCGCCATGAACCTATACGGATATGTGCTGAACAGTCGGTGCTTCCTTTACGATGTGGGGTTAGCGTTACTGGCATTTACCATATCGGAGGACTATGACCTATGCGTAGAAATGATGAACCGACTGCGTATGGAACAAAATGAGGATGGTTCGTTTAATTTCAGCTACGACAACTATATTGGTCAGCTGTTTGAGGGGTATGTACGCACGGGTGCAATCGGGTGGTTGGTGCATGGAATGTGCTACTATACCTTGCAGACGGGGGATACCTCGTGTTTGGATATCATCCGCAGGGCAGGAGATTGGTTGGTCAGCCGACAAATTACCGATGTCAATGACCCACGCTATGGCTTGCTGACTGGGGGGTATGGTAGCTACGACAAGGACTACACCTACATCGAACAGGAAATTGCGTGGTGTAGCACGGAGCATAACTGCTCGTCGCTACAGGCTCTCACGGAATTGGCACTGGTGCTAGGGGATGAAAAGTACAAAAAAACGGCGGCTTTGGTGAAACAGGCTTTGGTTACGACGCTGTACGATGCGGAACATGCGCGGTTTTATCAGGGAGTCGGCGTAGACGGTGTGGATGGTGCGTGGGCAGTGGACTGCTGTACTTGGGCTGGGAAAACGCTGTTGTCCATTCTGGGGATACCGTACAGTCGAGAGATTGCGAATACTGTTGAAACGGTCTATGTCACACAGGATAAAGGTATTGTGGTGTCACAGGAGGAAGAACATTACAATACGCGCTACAGCGGTGCAACGGTAGATGGTGTGAAGCCGTATGCTGTTGGCTATACGAATCCACCCGATATTGTATGGTCGGAGGGAACATTGGGGTATATCGCGCTCCTTTTGGCGATTGGTGCGCGAGAACAGGCGGACTACTACCTGAATGAGATGTTGAAGTTGCAGTATTGTAAAAACAGCACGGGAGGTGTCCTGTATGTGACGGAAACTTGGGCGAGCTTGCCGTGGGAGTTTCACGCGTGGGAGAGTTTGGTGTCAAGTGCATGGCTATACATCTTAATAAAGAACCCGCATGCGCTGTTCCCGATTACCGCCAGAACGCTAGAACCCCTCGTGATGTGTGGGAACCACGGACAGCGTGGATATGCGACAATAGAGCCACTGCGATAAGGAGAGGAATATGAAAACAACGAAACACTATCAACTAAAATTGCCTGAAAGTGGCGATGCGATGTCGTTGACACCGTTCAATGACAATGCACAGGCGATTGATACCGCTCTACGGGCGAATGCACAGAAGATTACTGAAAATGCACAGGCTATCAGCGCATCTCTGCGCGATGCCATGCAGGCTGTTGACACGGTGCGACAGGAGAATGTGCAGAGCGTACAGGCGGTACAACGAGAGATGTCGGGGCGCGCTATGATGGCTTGTGGTACTTATGCTGGTGACGGCGCACGGTCGCGCACTATCCAGACTCCCGGGTTCAAGCCACAGGTGGTACTGATGCGTACCGCGCGCCCCATCCGTGGCGGAAATGACCAGTATATCGGTATGGAAGTCTGGGACGGTTGGTGCCTGTGGCTTGGTGACGATATGGCGGTGAGCTATGATGTCTATGCCACTTCGCAGGAAACAGGGACGCTGGCGCGCGAGGATGTTACTACGACCATTCACTTCGATGCAACGGATGGGGCGTTGACATGGAGTATTCCTGCGTTACCGAGTAGGTACTACAATGTGCGTGAAGATTCAGGTCCATTGGTTGTAAACAATGCGACAGGACGCACTTACCAGTGGGTTGCCTTTGGTACGGCGCAGAGCTAAGGGAGGAACTGGATGATACCATTCGGATGGAGTGATATTATCACCATTGGTATGGTGGTGTTGGGTATTCTCGGCTATTTTTTTGAGATATCTAAGGTGAAAATTAAACCACTGTCGGCACTGGGACGACTGTTCAATGGGGAGACCATTCGGCAGATGGACAAGTTGAGCCAACGCGTAGCTGATCTCCAAATTAAACAGGAGGAGAGCGAGATTAAAGCCGCACGGATGCGGATTCAACGGTTTGCGGATGAGCTATACGGCGATACGCGCCACAGCAAGGAACACTTTGACCTTATCCTCATGGATATTACCGCCTACAACAACTACTGTGAAAATCACCCCGGTTTTATCAATGAAAAGACCAAAGTGGCACAGGAGGTTATCTGTGAACGGTATGAGCAATGTCTGCGGGAGCGATCTTTTCGGGGATAAAGGAAAGAGAGGGGAAAATATGACAGAGGACAAATTGACGAGGCGCGCCGTTGCACTGCTGTCGGTCAAGAGTATCGTCACCATCGCGCTGACGGCGGTGTTCGTGGTGCTGGCACTGCGCCGCGATGTCACCGCACAGGACTTTTTAACCGTCTTTCTGATGGTGATTTCATTCTACTTCGGCACGCAGAGCCAGAAGAAACAGGAGGGAAATACCCATGCTGAATAGTCGAGATGTTGCGCTGTTGCGCGACGATGTAGAGCAGAACTGCCGTAAATGGTTGGAACAGTGCAAGGCGGTCGGGCTGAATGTACTGGTGACGAATACGGTGCGTGACAAGGAATACCAAGAATATTTATACGCGCAGGGTCGCACGCGCCCTGGCAGTATCGTGACCAACGGCAGAACGCCGACTTTTCACGCCGATACCGCTGGCCTTGCGTTTGACTTCTGCAAGAATGTCAAGGGCCATGAGTACGATGATACCGCTTTCTTCTACAAGGCGGCCGCCATCGCCAAGGAGATGGGCTTCTCTTGGGGCGGTGACTGGACAAGCTTCGTGGATATGCCACATATCCAGTGGGATAACGGCGGCGCATGGACAAGCCAGATGATTCTCGCAGGGAAACTGCCACCCACCATGCCCCTGTGGGGCGCGGAGAACGGTGCGGAAAAAGAACGGACACGCTATGCCACCGTGGAACAGTGCCCGACTTGGGCGCAACCTACCATTCGTAAGTTGGTAGAGCAGGGATGTCTGCACGGCGATGGTGAGGGACTTGACCTGCAGTATGATATGGTGCGTCTGCTGGTGATACTGGACCGTGCAGGCGCACTGGAGAGGAGTTGAACGATATGGCAGTGAATACGAAACAATTTCCTACTTCGCCATTGCCAAAAAGAGGTGTGTCACCCATCCGCGTCCCGAAACGAGATGAAATACCGCTACCTGAACAGCCCAAACGCAGGGAAGTTTCTCTCATGGCGAATGACACGGGGAAGCAACGACCTACACTACATCCTACACAGAATGGGCAACAGAACACGCAGACAATATCTGTTGACACGCAACCCGACACCAAGTCTGCTATGGCGGATATGCAGATGCGTACTGATACCGCTACTGTTCCTACGGATATGCCTACGGAAGAAGAACAAACCACCCAAATCGGGAGCCGTGTGGAGACATTGGAACAGTTGGGCGAATCGAACACAGATACGGAACGGATGCAAGCCCTGTTGGATGCTTGGAAAGAGGCGGCAGAGGAACAGCAAAAGGCGACGATTGACCGTGCAGTGGAGCAGGCGGTCACGGAGTTGGAGAATGTCTGGCAGAACACACAGGGACAGTTTCGGGAACAGGCGGAGAGTATCTCCCTACAGGAACGACAGGCGATGGACAATGCCGCGCTGTATGCCGAATTGCGTGGCGACCGCGGTGGCATTGGACAGGAACAGTATAGTTCTATCCAGAATACTGCCGCACACAATCGTTTTGCGGTGCAACAGGCGCAGACACAGCTCTCGTCCGATATTGCGCGCCAGATAGAGGATTTGCGCGTACAGGGTGAGTTTGAAAAAGCGGATGCTGTGTTGCAAATTACGCAGGACTATCTGGAACAGCTCCTCACACTGGAGCAGTGGGCGACAGAGTTCCAGTTCTCACAGGAGGAATTTGCGGCGCAGTTGGAACAGTGGCTGTCGGAGTACGAATTGACCTTGTATCGAATGGGCCTGTTGCCAGAGCAACTACAGGACGAGGGATAACAGAAATACGCAAGAAGTGATTGCAGATTGTGCTTTGCAGTGATATACTAATATGCAATACTTTTTAAATTGGATTGCGTATCAGGAGGAAACTGCTTTGAAAAATTTGTTAATCCTATTTGGAGGACAGTCGTCGGAACATATGGTATCGTGTCGGTCTGTGGCTTCTATGTTGCCGTATGTGGACCGCACCGTGTTTACTGTCCATATCGTAGGTATCACCAAGGACGGTAAGTGGTATCTCACAAACGCCACCCCCGAAGAAATTGCAGACGGACGGTGGGAGATGCGCGCGGATAATCTGCCTGCGTTCCTCTCCCCGAACCGTCTGTTCCACGGCTTGCAGGTACTGCGGAACGGCACACTGGAAACTGTACCCGTTGACTGCGTACATCCCGTGATGCACGGCGAACGGTGCGAAGATGGTGCGTTGCAGGGACTGCTGGAGCTGTGTGGACTGCCGTATATTAGCCCCGATGTGTGCGCCTCCGCGTGTAGTATGGATAAAACCGTGACCAAGTTGGTGGCGGCAACGGCTGGGGTACGACAGGCGGATTACATTGTTGTCACTGATGCGGAGGTAACAGCAGACAGCAGTGCCGCCGCCGACCGTGTGCATGCCTATTTCAAGGGCAAGTACCCCTTGTTTGTGAAGCCTGCCAGCGCAGGTTCATCTGTGGGTGTATCTAAGGTACATAGAAAAGAGGAATTGGCACAGGCATTTTTGACCGCAAAGGCGATTTGCCCCAAGATTCTCATTGAGGAGATGATTGTGGGGCGCGAGGTGGAAGTTGCTGTACTGGGAAACCTTGACCCGAAAGCGTCCGTGGTGGGAGAAGTGCTGGCGGCGAATGATTTTTATGACTTTGAAGCCAAATACGAGAATGCTGACTCGCGCACGGTGATTCCTGCGCCAATTAGTGAAGTAGCATCCGAGAAACTCCGCACGGCGGCGGTTGCCATCTACCGTGCGATGGGGTGTGAAACCCTGTCGCGTGTAGATTTCTTCCTACTGCCCGATGACAGCATTGTGTTTAATGAGATTAACACCATCCCCGGCTTTACCCAGATTAGTATGTATCCGAAACTGTGGGAGGCGACAGGGATTCCCTACAGCGAACTGTTGAAAAAGCTGTATGACCTCGCCGTGGAGCGCAATGCGCGCGCTCTGTAACGAATTTGTTAGAATATTGTAGGAATTTTGCAGTGACTTTCCGCCTTGTTTCTGGTAGACTGTAGACAATCAGCGAAATACAGCGAGAGATAGACAAGGAGGTACGCGCATGAATCCCTACGAGAAACATTATCTGCGTCAGAGAATTATTACGGGTGCGGTAGCAGCTGGTGCGGTCGCCGCCATCGGCGGTGCGGTGCTGTTGTGGCAACCGTGGAACCGTGTCAATGTGGACGACGACCCACAGCAACAGCAACAACAGCAACAGGAGCAGACCAATGACCAGAATACCCAGCAGGAACCAGACCTCTCCATTACGGTCGGTGGTAAGAAAGTGGATTGCCGTCTGTATCAGGGCGATGGTTGGACGATGCCTGTGCCGATGGACTGGAAAACCGAGGAGAAAGACGGTGCCGTGCATTTTTATCCCGATGGTAGTAGCACCGAGGGAACTTGTTTAACCGTCACAGTCACGGATAAAGCAGACTATACGGGTTCGTTTATTGCCGTAGGTGCGAAGCAGTTTGCCAACGATGCGACAGGTATGGAGCGAATGTTCTATTTCGGCGGCAGTCGTGGCTATGAGGTGCGTGGTAAAATGACCGACGAGGACATAGAGGACTATGAAAAGACCATGACCGCGATGGCGCGTACCATGACAGTCGGCAGTGAGCGTCCGTTTGCATCCCTGTATCCGATGGCATCCGAACCTGAGTGGCAAGTGCTGGACGGTGAGGTGGTGCTGTTCCTCGACAAAGATGGTATTGGCATCGAAAGCACCGCGGAGAGTGTCGTAGAGGAAACGATGAACGGCTGGAGCAGTGAGGTGAAAGCAAACTTCACGGGGAAGTACCGTCTGGGTGAGCCGACATGGGCGAGTAGTTACACCTGCGTGGGCGAGGACTACATTGATGTGTTCCGTGTAGGGGTGGAATACCAAGTCGCCGCAGGACGCGCGGAGAACATCGACCTCGCAACAGGACAGGTGATTCAAAATGGTTGGCTCATGGATGAAAGTACGGTGCTGTATATCGCTGTGTACCATGACGGCAGTGTGGTGTCCAATCGCGTGAGCGCGTGGGGCGACCCCGACTACTTCGGCGCAGAGTTTGTTACTGAGGTATTGCAGTAAAAAAGGCTCCCCTTGCCACAAGGGGAGCTGGCACGGCGAAGCCGTGACTGAGGGGTCATTATCACCGCAGAGTTTGCACCGACCCCTCCGGGTTCGCTACGCTCACCCACCTCCCCTGTAAACAGGGGAGGCAAGGAATGGTGCATTGCTTTTCCCCTTGCAACAGGCAAGGAACACGAAAAAAGGGAGCTGTCGCAGAAAAGAAAAGTTCTGCGACAGCTTTTTTTGGACTTAAGCTGCGGCACGGGACAAAAAATGTGGAAAACTTTTCAAATTATCTGTGTTTAGGGTACAGTAAACCAGGCCCTACTCAAAACGCA
>JAZOVU010000017.1:0-15104 GCA_045658885.1 Candidatus Pelethomonas sp.
ATGAGGTGTGCATCTTCGTGAAAACCGATGCACTGTACCTGCTCATTGTAAACGGCGTAGATTTTATTCGGCGGGGCAGCAAATCCGTTGCAAGGATCGTCATCACCATATTGATGTCCAACTTCTTCCGGGGAATCGCATAAGTAATATTCAATTTTGAACGTAGGTGTTACGCCTAATACGCTGCAAATATATCGAAAGCAACTTTCTTGATAAGCAGATATTTTCGCAATATCCTGTTCTGCTTTCGTGTCCGCACCGTAATGAAAAATATAGTGTTCGGTTTCAATCATTTTCATTTTATCTTTCTCCCAATCTTCATATCCTGCCGCCACTTGGGTGCTTCGCTACACATTGTTTGGCTACCCTTTATGTAAGCAATCTGATATATCTTTTACTGCCTTTGCAGGCTTATCGCTCATGATCTCCCATACTGGTTCTGTGGTATGCTCTCCGGCAAAGTATCTTCTTGCACAGGAAAAGACCGTCTGCAAATCATCGTGGTCCCACATTGCGTCAAAGGCTTCATCAAACAGCAGCATATCACGTTTCTGGGGTGCTTCGTCTTCCAGATCAATCTCATACACATGGAAATTAAACCGTTCTTCCTTTTCAGCCATATCCCAATCAACCTCATAAAGCCGCTTAATGTCAGGAAGATTGTCGTAGAAATAATTGCTAAGTATACGGCTGTAGCTGTTGGGATATTCCTTTCTGCGAATGAACTCGAATGCACCTTCAACCGCCCATTTGACATAATTGGTCTGCATATCCATCATTCCAAACTTTCGGAGTACACTCTTCAAGTATTTGGCATTCAGCAACATCCCATAGAAGCAATCCTCGCTTCTCTCCAGAGCCTGTATAAACGGCAACGCCAGCTCCATGTTTTTCTTATAGTCTTGCGACATCATTTCACCAAGTTTCAATGTGTCGCTAATATGATACAGTATCATTTTATCTTTCTCCCAATTTTCATATCTTGCCGCCACTTCGGAGCTTCGCCATCGTCCGCCCAATACTCGTCCATAGCGACGATCTTATCGTCTTTCAGCTTAATGAAGGACGTAACGTGGAAAGAAGCGGAGCGATCCTTGGGATATACCCGTGTTGCGGTGATAATCATATCATCCGTCGTGACGATCTTTTCAACCCCGCCATCCCAATCGCCGGGATACTCGCAGTTGGCTCTTATAAATTCCTCAACCGTGAAATGCTCATTTGAACAATGCCATTTCACATAAGCATCGGTGTGGAAATATTCTCTTATCTTGTCTGCTCTCTGTGAGAGAACGTCAGACCAAAACTGTTGTATGTTCATTATCTTTCGTCCTTAACAAAATATTGAAAGTGCAACCAAGACCAAATCAGTCGCAATAAGTAAATGTAACACAATATGGTAAAGATCTGGGATAAGTCGTGTTTCGCTTATTGGGAACAGCTTAACCGTTTCCTCAAAGCATTCATTGTATCCCTTCAATTTCCGATCACTGACACCGAAGATCGTAAAGTATTCGTGGCTGAAGAATTGTGCGACGAGCCACAAAGTAAGTTCAACCAAGAGAATCCACTTGCCGACCGGCTCCCATAAGAGAAAGCCTCCGATCCCGATGGTAAACAAAACAAGTGCCGTGAATTCAATGCTTTTCAAGCCCATTCCTTCGACCAGCAGTACCTTACCGAATTTCCATGTGAAGGTACAGCCAAGAAACCAAAGCCAAAGCAAGCACGATATAACAATGATTGCAGTTTTCATTAGTGTTTCTCCAATCTAAAGGTCAACCCATCATATTTCACGCCGTCAACCTCTCGTGTGCCTACGTTGCGGTTGCACTCCACGAAGCCGAGCTTTTCGGCACAGTGGAGCATACGGACATTGCCCGACCAAGTTTGTGTGTAAAGCTCGTCCACACCGTTCTCAAAGTAATAGTTTATAAAGGCACGGAGAGCGTTTGCGCCGACACCTTTGCCCCAAACGTCGGGTTCGCAAATGTCAATGCCAATGGCACGATAGACGGTCTGACCGTCCTTGATCTCGCGAATCCATTCGTAGTTCTCGTCAATGGGGTAGGAGCTTACCCATCCAATATGTCTGCCGTTCCATTCGATTTCAAACTTCCAACGGCGAACATCATCGGCAAGATCTTTTACAGACTCGTAGTATTCACGCCAAGATGTGCGCTCGGGTTCCTCGTCCGATTCGATAGGCTCCCACGACGCATCGGTATTCGACCACTCTGTTTCGGTGGTAAACCAACGCACATAGTCCTCAATGTCGGACTCTATCATATCCCGAAGGATGATGTTTTCAAGTTCTATCTGCATCCTATGTTCTCCATGTGTTTACTGTGCAAGTCTGCAATTCAACTCAAATAAAGCAGTACGGTTAGAATCCCATTTCAACTTTTGAGTTGCTTCATCGTATGTCAACCAAACATACTCAGTATGCTCGTGGGATAACTGTATATCTTCTTGACACTCGAAGCCAAAAGTATATTCGGGAATAACGTATGTATCCTTGTTCCAATGCTGACGGTGCTTCTCAGATATAATTGTAACAGGGATATAGGCTAAACTTTTAAGTTCCACCCACTTATCAGACTGCACTCCGCTTTCTTCAAAGGTTTCTCTTTTTGCCGCTTCTAATGGCGTTTCGTTATCTTCGCCACCTCCAGCTATAAACTGCCATTGATCGTGGTCGGCACGGTGGAATACACAGTATCTCGGAGTACCATCAATCATCCGATATGGTATTGCAAGTATTTGAAAGGGTGCTCTCATTTTTATCTCCCTTAATAATCAAATTCATGCTCACCGACGGTAATCGTCTGTGTCAGTTTCTCTCCCTTGTATGGTTTGCGAATCTCAATCAAGTTCAGCACGGTGTAACCACGCTTGCGTAGAAATTCAATTATTCTGTGATTGTTGGGGTGAACATAGTTATAAACGGTGTCATTACCATAGGAAGTGGCGATTTTCTCTGCGGTACTGTGCAGAACAGTAGCAACACCGTGACGGCGATATTCCTCTTTCACAAAGATAGATTCCACCCACACGACCTCACTATCAATACGGCAAACCACATAGCCTACGTATTCGCCATCTATAAGTGCTGCAAACACCGGGAACTTAGCAGAAAGATATTCTTCCATTTCTTCACGCCCGGCTTCCATATTAGGTTTTGACATGATTCCTTTATACGAACGAAGCTCCACCCGAAACAGGGCAACCATTTCAGCAAGTGCGTCATTTGCTTGTTTTATCTCTAATATCTCCATCTATTTCCTCCATTGCTATAATCTACAATATAGTATAAGAAACAGGCAGTCTGTGCCCATTACAGACACAGACTGCCCACTTTATTTCAGTTAATATCGGATATTAACCGCGATGTCATTACATCAGAGGCTCCAGATTCAGAACAGGGTGACCCTTCTCGGTCAGGTAGTTCATCAGAGTCTCAGCATCCTCAGTGATGGTCTCGTCACCGACCATGTCGATAAAGTTGTCGATACCATACAGCTCCTTAGCGGTAGCATTCACCTTCTCGGCAACGCTCTCCTTCAGAGCCTTGGGCATCCAGACAACGCGAGCCAGACCACCCTCAGCCTTCATGAACTTCTTGGAAGCGATGAAGTGACGGCCGTGACCCATGAAGCCAGGAGTCTGCACACCGCCGCCGGTCATAGCAGCCAGCTCGGAGAAGGTCATACCCATGGGAGTCATGCCAGCGTGCTCACGGTTGACAATGACAACACCGTTAGAGAAGGGCTCAATACCGCAGATACACTCGAAGCAGCCGCAGGAAGTCATGGGATCCTCCATGATGGAGTACAGAGTAACAGACTCCAGAGCACCCTGGCTGTACTTAGCGACAGCCTCGTTGACCTCTTCCCAACGACCGATCTTCTCGTCGATCACGCGCTCCTTGAGAACCTCCTGGCAAGGACCGGAGGGATCCAGCTCGAAGTTAGCCTTAGCATCCAGCCAGCTAACTGCACCGCACAGACCCAGACGCTCGGGGGTAACAATACAAACATGGCTGGGGGAGAAGGACTGGCACATCAAGCAGGTGTAGAACTTGTCGACGCTCTCATCGGTCAGGCTGCCGATACGCTCGTCACGAGCATCGTAGATGGGAGTAGCGACATTAGCGCGGCACTCAGCTGCCTTCTCAGGATCAGTGATGATAGTGACCTCGCACTTATCGATGATAGCATCGTAGTCGCTCTTCAGCTTAGCGTAGACGACCTCAGCCAGGTGCTTAGCACGCAGGCCAGCCTCGAAAGCGGTCTTGTTGATACGGATACGAACCATATCACGCTGACCGGTGTGCATAACGCCCTCGATGCAGTTGATGTAAGCATGGAACTTACGCTCGAACACGCCCTCGAAGTCGCTGCTCATGTTCTTACCAGCAACATCAGCGATGATGCAGAAGTCAACCTTCTCGCCAACCTCGAATGCATCGAAGTCGTTACCAATCAGGGTGAAGCGATGGTCCTCAATCTCGGTCATCTCTCTGGTACGAACCAGCTCCAGACCGGTCTTACGGGAACCGTCGAACTCGATCTGCATATCGCCACGGCGAACGATTTCGCCCTCGAACGCGGTGGAGAATGCGACAGGGATGTCGATCTTGGTGATCTTGATCTTGATGTCGCGAGCCTCCAGAGAGGTAGCGTTGAACTTATCAACATCCTCCTGGATGATAATGCTCTTGGGGATAGCGAACATATTGTTCTCGCGGGTATCGTTGGTGATGACAGGGAAACCCAGCTGGATAGCACCAGCACCGCAAGCCACAGTCAGGTCATCAACAGGTGCGAAAGCGTTGACGAAAGCGGGAACACGGTTCATGGTGTAGTTCCACATACCGTCATAGTCACCGGGCTCGACGCTACCGAAGATGATAGCAGCACGCAGAGCGACGCTGACGACATGGATAACGCTGGTCAGGTCCTTACCCAGAGCAGCGCAACGGACGCTTGCGCCCAGCTTAACGCCCTTCTCGAGGCACTGGTCGATGATGCCACCAACCAGAGTAACAAAGATACCCTGTGCCTGATAGGACTTCACCAGCTCTGCGCCCTGCTCAGCAGTGGGAGCAGCACCGATGATAACAGCAACACCGGGGATGTCCTTGGTAACCAGGGGAACACCCAGCTCACGAACCTGAGCGTCGGTGAAGTGGCCAGTGAAGGGCTCCTCATAGGGGTTGTTGCCGCCGTTGACAGCCCACTTGCAAGCCTCGATAATCTCGGCAGCAGCAGCGGTAGCGACACCGGAGGTGAAGATGTCCTGAGTACGGGGGTTACGGGTCATGATGCTCTTGATAACAGTCTCCAGCATCTCCTTAGCCTCGCCGAGGGTGGTGACCTTCTTACCGGTCATCGCATAGATGCAGGGCAGGCTGTATGCGGTATCATGGAAGCCAACGGGAGCATCTGCGCCCAGCTTGGCAATGGTCTCATCGACTACCTGGACAGCCAGACCGTATACGGCATCGTTACCATCGAAAACGCGTTGAAATAATGTTTTCACGTGATGATTCACTCCTTACGATTGCTCTCAGCAAAATTCTCTTATTTTTCGGCGTCAATTTTCGCCTTGATAGCCCGAATCTCCTCTACTGCCGTAGCACTACAGTCGTAGGGCGACTGTCCGGCGCGGTCTGCGTCGATGACTTCGGCGTTGTAGTGGATGAATCCCAGAAGGTCCTCCTCGGGGATACGGGCCTTGATATACTCTTCGTCATGTGCACCGCGCACCTTGTTGGCAACGACTCGCACGCGAGTAATACCCAAATCCGCCGCCAGCTCCTTGACCTTACCGTAGGTCTGGATGCTACGCGCACCGGGCTCAATGACAACAATAAACTGATCCATACAGGCAGCAGTGCCGCGTCCCAGATGTTCCAGACCTGCCTCCATATCCATGATGACGACATCATCTTTACGGAACACAAGGTTGGACAGGACTGCCTTGAGCATCACATGTTCTGGGCAGACACAACCGCTTCCGCCAGTTTCCACCGTACCCATCACCAACAGCTTTACGCCATTGATTTCCTTGGCATAGGTGTCAGGGATATCTCCCACCTGAGGGTTGAGCTTGAAAAATTTATTCAGCTCATTTGCGCCTGTTCTCTCCTCCACGAGCTTACGCATCTTGGAGATGGGAACAATCGCGTTGACTTCATCCTCGCTGAAGCCCAATGCCAGTCCCAGATTGGCATCCGGGTCCACATCGGCCGCGAGAACCGTGCGTCCCTCCTCAGCATACAGTCGGCAAAGGGTGGACGAAAGAGTGGTTTTACCCACGCCGCCCTTGCCGGTAACAGCTATTTTCATGGTTTCAGTTCCTTCTTTCTTGGGTGTGCGATGTACAGGTAATTAACGGTAGTAAGTAGGGATTAGATGCCCAGACCTGCGCGCTTCTTCTCGATGGTCTCCATCATCTTGTCGCACAGCTTATCCATATCCAGCTCGACAGTGAAGTTAGCCTCGACCCAATCCTTAACGCCGTGCTCGCCGGTCAGCAGTTCCACGACCTCGCTGGAACCCTTAACATAGGGGTCAACACCCAGGAAGGTGTCGATACCGGTAGCGACGACATAGTTACCGATGGAAACGGCCTTCTCACTCATCCACTCGGGAGCGCAGCCGACGACGGGCAGCTGGGAGATGTTGCAGCCGCAGACCTTAGCCAGGTCGGAAACCAGCAGCATCATACGGGAGATATCCACGCAGGAGCCCATGTGCAGGACAGGAGGAATACCAACCAGGTCGCAGACACGGCGCAGACCTGCACCGCACAGCTCCTTAGCTTCCATGCTCAGCAGACCAGCCTTACCAGCAGCCTGTGCGGAGCAACCGGAAACGACAACGATGATATCGTTGGCAATCAGCTTCTTCATCAGCTCGATGTGAGCAGTGTCGGGACGGACCTTGGGGTTGTTACAACCGACCATAGCGACGGCACCACGGAGGACACCAGCCAGAACGACATCTCTCAGAGGAGCCAGAGTGCCCAGCTCGTCGACCTGGGTGTTGCAAACGCCGTCCAGGGTCTTCTTGATGGTTTCGAGGGAGTAACCGACACGGGCGG
Source organism: Candidatus Pelethomonas sp. (assembly GCA_045658885.1). GTDB lineage: Bacteria > Bacillota > Clostridia > Oscillospirales > Oscillospiraceae > Pelethomonas. Next base: position 7,111 of record JAZOVU010000017.1, read on the forward strand.
GCTGCTTCTGGTCGGGGATGTAGACCAGCTCTTCCTTACGGTTCTTGAAGTTCTCGATAGCGGCCTTGACGATAGCCTTAGCGTTCTCGCCAGCGGTCTCAGCGTGGAACTCAATGAACTCGCTGTCGGGGATACGAGCGATGGGGGAAGTGGTGATGAACTTGGTGTGGAAGCACTTGGACAGGGGGCCCAGTGCGGGGAAGATGCACTGCACATCGACAACGATAGCTTCGCAAGCACCGGTCAGGACGACAGCTTCCTGATTCAGGAAGTTACCAGCCATGGGGATACCATGACGCATGGTGACTTCGTTTGCAGTACAGCAGACACCAGCGATGTTGATGCCCTTAGCACCCTGCTCCTTAGCCAGAGCAATCATCTCGGGGTCATTTGCGTAGTGCACAATCATCTCGGACAGGGAGGGGTCGTGGCCGTGGACGATGATGTTGACCATGTCCTTCTCCATAACGCCCAGGTTGGCCTCGGTGTCGATGACCTTGGGAGTGCCGAACAGGACATCGGAGAACTCGGTACCGCACATAGAACCGCCCCAACCATCGGACAGACCTGCACGCAGAGCCTGACGAATCAGAGCCTCGGGCTGAGAGGAGCAACCCATGTGGGTCATGTGCATAGCGGTGGAGATTTCGCGGTCAATGGCGCGGGGCTCAATGCCAGCATCCTTCCACAGCTTCTGGGTGTGCTCGGGAGCACGGCTGAGGAAACGCTGTACACCGAAGGGCTTGCCGTACTCGAGCAGAGCCATCTCAGCAATCTCGTGAGCCAGGTCATAGATATCCTTGCCCTCGGTCTCAACGCCCCACTCGGCAGCGATTCTCTTGAGCTTCTCGGGGTCTGTCACGGTGTAGTTGCCGCCCTCACGGGTCTCGTGCAGGGTGTGGCAAATCTCACGACCGTGGTCGGAGTGTGCGGCAGTACCACCAACGGTAAAGCGCAGATAGTTACGGGCGACGATGCCGTGGACATCACAACCGCAGATACCGCGGGGTGCCTTGGGAGTGATGCGGCAGGGACCCATGGCACAGATACGGCAGCAGACACCGTCCTCACCAAACTTACAATGGGGAGTCTGGTTCTTCACGCGCTGCTGCCAGGAATCCGCGCCCACCTGACGGCCGGTTTCCAGCAGTCTTTCGGTAGCGGCTTCCATTTGCTCGACAGTGATTAGTTTCATAGTCGGAATGTGGAAAACACATAGAATGTTTTTGTGTTTTCGCTGCTCCTTTCTCTCGGGATGTTTATTCTTCCGGGTGACATAGTTTCGGTATTGTAAACACAATACATCGTAGATATTTTAACAACTTTTTCTCCAAAAAGCAAGTATAAAAATCCCCCCAGCACGGATTTTCTTGCGCTTTTTATCTTTTTGTCATTTCGACCATAGATGGTCGCTATTTTTGTATTATATTCACAATAAAATTTCATCTGGAAAGATTTACAGCTTGCCCCATTCGCTACCGTGCCGCTATACTGTCCCCCATGGGACTATCCCAAAAATCTACGGAACAGGAGAAAATACAAATGAAAAATAAACGGCTTTTGTCAGCCCTGTGTGCCATCGCCATCGCGACAGGACACACCGCACACGCCGTCGATGTTTGCGTCAACGGAGAAGCGATTCCGACGGAATCCGTTGTACGCAGTGGCATGACATACACCCCGTTGGCTCCGTTGCTGGATGCCCTCGGCGGTTGGGATACGACATGGGACAGTACACAGCGCAGTGCATTGTCGGACACGGCATTATTTACGCTCCGTGTTCCTGCTGACAAGGATTTTGTTTTCGTTGACGACCATCTTTTCGGACTCAACGGTGAAGTTTTCATTGAAAATGGGCGTACCTATGTGCCCCTGCGCGCTGTTGCTAACTTATTTGGCGCAGATGTCACATTCACCAACTGGGACACGCCCATTTATGTGACCTCCACTACCCCCCTGCCCTACACAGACGAGGACCTCTACTGGCTCAGTCGCGTTATCAGCGCAGAGAGCCAAGGCGAAAGTCTGTACGGACAGATTGCGGTGGGAAATGTTGTCCTCAACCGCGTCGCATCGCCCGAATTTCCCTCCACCATCAGGGAAGTGGTATTCGATACCAAGAACGCAGTACAATTTGAGCCGACAGCCAACGGTACTATCTACTACGAGCCAACCGCCAAAAGCGTTCTAGCCGCACATTTGGTACTCAATGGTGCAGATGCCGTTGGGGATTGTATGTACTTCTTTAACCCCTCCCTCTCCGAGGGGAAATGGATTCGTGAGAATCGTCCGTACTTCACCACCATTGGCTGCCACCGTTTTTATCACTAACCGCACAGCCCTAAAACTAACACTTTCCCATCTTGCACTAATTTGGTAAATCGTTTATACTGTCTATGAGAAACTCCAACGGAACTGCTTTCTCTTTGACAAGAAAGCACCAAACGATAGAGATAGAATGGAGAATCTGGTATGAGTATTTTTGTGCCCCTGTGTTCCTTTGGCAAGCAGTTCGCTCTGCATCTCTGTGATTGGAGTAGGACAGGTACGACATACGGTCCAGTGACCGCCGAGGAATTGGATACTTGCGTAAAGAATTACACACAGTCTTTTATTACCGGTAGCCATCTTCCTTTTTCGCGCGCTATTTTGGAATGTCCTGCCTTTCAGTTGGCACTCACCAGCGAGGAAGTCGGACGCTATGCCATCGAACTTGGCGAATGTACAGAGGAAAAAAAGTTCCAAGCCATTATGGCAAGAATCCTGCTGTGTTGCTGTATGGACATTCCGCACGATATGGGAGATTCCTATGACACCGTGCTACATTGCATCAATCGCTATAGCAGTGGTCTCATCCGAAAGTTGGCAAAAACTTTCAAACGCGATTTTCTAAAAACATCGCGTACTTTTCTCTTGGAAAAATTCCCTGTTACCAATTTGCTCGAGAGCAACGCATCGCACTATGCTCATTGCTATCAAGAACCATTATACTGGGAAAAGTACGCCATCTATGATGATAGAACGGCCTCGTTGCAGGACTGTTATGTATCTCCGGCCTACTATTTTCAAGGAAAATGTTCACATTTTCATACCGTACCGTTGGAGGAACTTTTGGCACTTTTCTTGTGTGACACGGTATGCCCTGCCATCAGCGACCTTCCGAAGTATCTGCACCGGAAGGTGCACTCACTCGCACAGCGCAGTACCGCCCTCATTCGTGGACCACATGGCTCCGGTAAGACCAGTCTTCTGTATAAACTTGCCTCTGATATCCTCGATGGGAGGTATAAAACCGACCGCTGTTTCTTAGGAATAGAGCTAAAATCTCTGGCGAATACCACGACATTGGAGCCCGATGGACTGTTAGGTGCGGTGTTGGAGCATCTGAATTGCGGGACTGACGAATTGGAGAACAGCATTCTCTGTCTGGACGGCATCGACGATTTACTCCTCCTGCTAGGAAAGGAAACCTTGGTAGACACCTACATCGCCCGTCTAGCTGTAGATATCGCAAAAATTCCCGGATGTAAATGCGTGGTCACCGCGTCCTCGGGCAAAATTTCTGACGATGCGCACGAGACATTCTGGGTCGTTGAGCTGTGTGAGCTTTCTGAGGATTCTCGCGATGAACTGGTGCAAAAATATACCGCCGTACATCCCGCCGTCCACGAGCGTTTCCAAAATATTTCCGCCTTACCCCTACGCCCCGACCAATTGTACACCGTCCTTGCGCTATCCCTTCCTACCCCCCAAGTTGATTACTGGCCTGCACGAATTGCCAAAGTGGAGCAACTGTGGCAAGACAGAGAACCCGCTGTCAACACCGAGCAGCTTCTTCCCATGGCGGAGACTCTGGCGGTTTGTATGCTGGAACAGCAAACGCTAACGATAAGAAACCCCGCAGTGGACTGCGCCATCCGCGAAAAGACGGACGAAATATTCTTACAAGAAGCTTATGGCCTGACTTGCTTGGAAGACGACAGTAGTTTTGCTGTGCGATTCCGTTCTCTGGAGGCAGTATATTATTTAGGGGCACGAAAGACAGCCAAAGAGGCTGACGCAAGTTTACAAATCGGGGTAATGGACTTAGAAAGTTGGTGTAACTTATTCAGCAAATACCCGCTTTCTGAAAAGTTCCTGTCGTATTATCAAAATTTTCTTTCGCATCCGAGAGAAAAATCGGATATGCCATTTGTGTTGATGAATGCCACCTTGGCACAGAACAGGCTATTGTCGATTTTCTCTGACAATCTGCTCGGCATGGAATACTATCTAAAGAACCTGCCGAACCTCTGTCGTGTCTATCGCAATAGCAGCTACCATACCAGTCTGGATTCTTCCGCCTTTCTGCGTTGTCTTACGATTGCCCAAGGATTAGGGGCGCAAATGGACAATTTTTCCATATTGGACATGGATTTTCTGGATGATGTGCAGCACTTCACCTTTACAGAACTAGAGCTTGCCAATTGTGCTTTTGTCAACTGTAAGATATCGTTCTGTCAGCTCCGCAAAGTGATTCGCGACACACTGTTTTCCAACACGGTATTTAGCCACTGCAATCTCTCCCAAGTGAAGTTTGTCAACTGTCGTTTCTTGCACTGCCGATTTGAGCATTGTGATTTTACGGAAGCTAGTTTCCAGGGTACCATGAAGCATACCGTCTTTACCGACTGTGATTTCAACTACGCAAAAATTGAGGCGTTACACCTCCGCGGTTGTGCTTTTACAAATTCCAGATTGCGTCTGTGTGCGTTCCGACACCTCGATGGCTGTTCATTCCAACAGACGGACATCAGTGCCGCAAGTTTCCGCGGTCTGGACTTGCGAAACATCGAGCTGGAAGACTTGTATATGTCTGGTGTTTATGGCGCAAATTTCTGGAGAAACACCGCCGCCCCCGCCCTATGCTTCAAAGGCTGCTCCATCCTGTTACGGCAAATCAAGAACATCTATCAATTCTTGGAAGACATCAGCGATGTCAAAGTATTCGACGACGAGAACCCAACGCAACCAGCCGACCCATTAGCAGTTTCCTGTGAGTATTTGTTCTGCCAGGGACAACCCATCCCGCAGGAGGACTTATGCGAGTTTGCCAATCGTTTCTGGCCCGACGGCATCAAAGTAGAAGAATCTTAATGGCATAAAGAGAAGCAGTGTATGGTGTAAATTGCCATGCACTGCTTTCTTGTTGTCTATTTGGTCTGTTCCAGTTCTCTGACGATGCTTTCCAACGAATCTTTCCAGTGAAATAAATCCACAAATCTAACTTTGATTTCCGTTTTATCTCCATCGTGTGATAGAGAGATATACCGAATCTCTTGACTTGCATCAACTTTCTCGGTCAACGGGTACAGCAAGGTAACATTCTCGGCACCATATTTCTTTTGGTACGCATACATCTGGTACATATCTGCTTGCGAAATTCCATAGTTTGGGTTCTCATCTGAGAGTACTTTCCACTTGGTATCCATTACGAATACCTGTCCCGACTGTTTGTTGGTAATCACAATATCTGGCTTCAGCAAAAACTTTTTCGGTTCCTCAAACAGATGGTATGACTTGTCCTGTGCAGAAAAAGTGTACTTTGATGGGTCGAGCATTTTTTTCAGCTTGGTAGCTATGTAGCTTTCAAACAGCGTTTCCATCGGGAACAGCAACGCATACGCCTGCTCTTCCCCTGAAAAGGAGGTAAAGCTCTTTTTCATCAGAAACACTTTGCTCCAACGCAGTGCCATTTGATAATCCGCCATTTTTCTATCGGGGACAATTTTCGCAAAATCGGCTGCATAGTTTTTCGATTCTTCCACCGCCGAGAACGCGTGCAATAGTGTTTTGATATCCGTTTTATTCTTGGACGAAGTCGTTTTTTTATACAGATAGACCAGCGTAGACTTTAGGATTTTATTCTCTGCGCGGTTCGTGTTGAATGTGTCATATTCGACGAAACTCCGTTCTTTATGGGCATAATTATATTTGATTTGCCCTGAGAACACCAGTTTCCCTTTCCACACGCTTTCGTTCGACTGCACGGTTTCATAGTCGCACTGCAATCCGCGCTTTACGATACAGAACACTTCCTCGACAAACATACGAATAAAGATTTCAAAGATAGGCAGGGTATCAATATTGACATTGGTAGATGGCAGGGATTGAAACGGCGCATCACGGAGTGTTTTCAGCATATCTATCAGCAACCGTTTGACTTTTCCATCGGAAATCGTTTCGTGTGGCGCGTAGATTTTCGGAAGAATTTCTATGCTCGTCCCGTCCTGTATCGTGATAACCCCGACATAGTTTTGGGCGGTAATGATTTTGCCCACGCCTTTTCGGGTTGAAATGCTCATCAGCTGCAGTGCATCGCCATCCACCGACTGCTGGGACAGCAGGAAGTTTTCCAACGCATCAAAGGTATCGGGTGGCAACGAGATACTGCCTGCCACCGTCTTCTCTCTGACAAACGAGCCATATTCCTTGATTTGATATAGTTTTCCCACGCTAACACCTCAGAGAACCATTAAATCGAACGATATGCCTCAATCTTGTGGAATGCCCCACGATTGATTTCGTAAGTCACGCACTCGTCGAGGTCAATCTCTGTATTGCCGAACAATTTGGTATAGTCATTTTTAACAACCGTAATAAATTGTTCTTCTTTATTCTCTTTCTGGTTATCGCCCAGCACAAGACGAATTTTTTCATAGTCGTCGTAGAAGTACTCCTGTAGCAGAGGAAGAATATCATGTTCAAAAATCCCTGCCAACTGTTCTATCGTGGTATTTTCTTTCAGTGGCATAAAATATGCGTGTCCGATGGTATGCTCTCTATCGTACAGGACGGAAATCCGCTGGTTCATGCGTGTCAACAGCTCAGACATAGAAATCCCCTCTACCTTAATACCTGCAAGCACTTCGGCATCGGGCATCATTTCTTTGAAGCGGAACCGTCTTCGTAGCGCGGTATCAATGGCGGCAATCGAACGGTCTGCCGTGTTCATCGTGCCGATGATATACACATTGTCGGGCACACCGAACAACTGCTGAGAATACGGCAATTTCACTTGCATCCCCTCAGGTTGTCCCATACGCTTTGAGGGTTCAATCAAGGTAATCAATTCACCAAAGATTTTACTGATATTGCCTCGATTGATTTCGTCAATGATAAACACACGATTTTTCTTTTTCGCAGACACAACCGATTGCTTGCAGAACGCCTTAAACAGACCATCTACGACAGTATAGCGAATCTCACCGCCGTTCGTGTTAGTATCATCATCGTCCATTACTGGCTTGATACCATCGATAAATTCCTCATACCCATACGATTGGTGAAAGGTCGTAAATGCAATCAGACCAGCAGTTTTATACCAGTTATAGCGTTCTAACACATCAGAATATGCTTCTTTGGCTTCTGCTTCAATAGATTCCAGTAATTCATTTTCCACAATCGCTACGGCATACACAACCGTTTGATAAGTTTTACCCGTCCCCGGAGGACCATATAGGATTGTATTTTTCGCAACATCCGTCACGGTATCATCCAGTATCTCGCAACCATCTGACGAATCAGTTTCTTCGGAAGATAGCAAATTTTCCTCACAGAAGGATACACTATCTTCCGCTGATTTTTCCAACTCATCTACTGGCGATTCCAGAAATTCAGTATCGCCTGTCGTCATTTCTTTCACTTTTTTCATCAGTAACAGATAATTTTCAACAGACAACGCAGGCTTCGGCTGTTTCAGTTGTAGCCAGTTGATAATGTCAACATCTAACTGAAATCTATTTTGATTTTGTACAAGCCATCTTCTATTTGAAGCATCTAAAGAGAGAAAAGTGAGTGGTCGTATCCAAGATAATAGTGATAGGTAATCAACATCTTCAGCTTTACCTGTTCAGAGTGATTTTCCCCCACTTCGAACCGTGCGTGCGACTTTCACCGCACACGGCTCTCCATCGGAAATAAGCAGACTACGGTAATCTGCTTTCGAATGATGT
>JAZOVU010000018.1:0-52499 GCA_045658885.1 Candidatus Pelethomonas sp.
GTTCTCAACGGCGATAGTGTCAATCGCAATCATACTGCCGTCGCTGAATATCAGTTCCACACAGCAATTATCCATATTATAGGCACAAGATATTAAGGTTTTCATGGTATGTCCTCCATAATTCGTAATATAAAGCGAAAAACCCGTCTGACTTCCTGTTAGAAATCAGACGGGATTTGTCCGTATGCACCCCGGAAACCGTCAGCTAACAGTTGACAAGTAAATTAGTTCCTTATCACTGTTAAGCCAAGGTTTCAGGTCTTTTTTCTTTTCCATATCAAGATTCCTCCATATGACACCTTGCGTTTCATGTCGAAACTTGTATAATGAAGGTATCCAAAAAGAACGAGGGAATGACATATGGCAAGAACTTCTACCAAAGAAAACAAAACCATTTACCATAGAACCAGAGAGAGTCTGCATCTGACCCGTGAGGCAGCCGCCGAATTGATGGAGAGCATCTCCCCGGAGCGTATTGAAAAAATTGAAAATGAGCGTTCCCTCCCCCACCCGGACAAGGTACTGCTCATGGCAGATAAGTACAAACAGCCTAGCCTATGTAACTACTACTGCGCCAACCAGTGCCCCATTGGGCAACAGTATGTGCCAGAAATTAAAAGCAAAGACCTGTCCCAGATTATCTTGGAAATGCTGGCTTCTCTCAACTCCATGAACAAACAGCGGGAGCGTCTGATTGAAATTACTGTGGATGGCAAGATTACTAGCGACGAGATGGCAGATTTCATCTATATTCAGGAAGAGTTGGAGCGAATCTCTATTGCGGTAGAAACTCTGCAACTGTGGTCGGAGCGAATGCTGGCTACTGGTGCCATTGATGCCGAACAGTATCGTGCATACAAAAACAAATAACTTGCATCTCGCTTTTTTTCTCTAAAGTGCAAATTACCCCATCTTATTTTTCTAATTCAATCGTTGATTTCTCCCCATATCCATCGTACAATATAACTGTAAACAGAAGAACGGTCTGATACTTCTGTATCGAACCGCAATCAGTAGCCATGTATGTAGAGAAAGGAGAAATAAAATGGAATATGTCATTGGTGCTGGTGTGATTCTCGTACTGTTGGTTATCCTTGTCTTAGTCGGCTATGTGAAGGCACCGCCAGATACGGCGTACATGATTTCTGGCTTTCGCAAGCCCCGTATCCTCATCGGCAAAGCCGGTATCCGTATCCCTGTTCTGGAGCGTCTGGATAAGCTGTCCCTGAAGATGTTCTCCGTAGATGTCAAGACCACGGACTATGTCCCGAATGCCGAGTACATCAATGTCAAGGTAGACGCTACTGTTAAAATCCGTATTGGTCAGAGCGAGGAAATGATGTCTTTAGCATCCAAATTCTTCCTGAACGAGAGCGAGGATATGATTATTAGCCGTGTCCAGGATACGCTGGAAGGCAATATGCGTGAGATTGTTGGACAGATGAAGCTGGAAGAAATGGTCACTGACCGCAAAGCGTTCGGTGAGCGTGTCCAGGAGAACGCCATCCCCGACCTCCAGAAGATGGGTCTGGAGATGATTTCCTTCAATGTCCAGTCCTTCTCCGACCAGAATAATGTCATCGAAGACCTCGGTATCGATAATATCTCCCAAATCAAAAAGGGTGCCGCCGTTGCAAAGGCACAGGCCGACCGCGACATCGCTATCGCGCAGGCACAGGCCGCCAAGGAAGCCAACGATGCAAGGGTGCAGTCCGAGATGGAGATTGCGGAGAAACAGACTTCTCTGGCAATCCGTCAAGCCGAGTTGAAGCAACAGTCCGATGTGAAGAAAGCGGAAGCCGATGCCGCCTATTCTATTCAGGAACAGGAACAACGCCGTTCCATCGAGGTTTCCTCTGCAAATGCTGATATCGCCCGTGCAGAGCGTACTGCCGAGCTGAAAGCCAAGGAAGTTGAGGTCACTAAGCAGACACTGGACGCTGAAATCCGCGCCAAAGCCGATGCCGAGCGTTACGCCGCCCAACAGGCCGCCGAAGCGGAGCTGTTCCGCCGCACCAAGGAAGCAGAAGCCAAGATGATTGAGCGTCAGCGCGAGGCGGAAGGTATCCGCGCCGTCGGTGAAGCAGAAGCAGAAGCCATTCGACTGAAAGCGTTGGCAGAAGCCGAAGGTATCGACAAGAAAGCGGAGGCTATGAAGAAATACGGCGAAGCCGCTGTCATCGAAATGATTATGGAGGCTCTGCCTGAAATCGCCAAGAATGTGGCGGAACCCCTGAGCAAGGTCGATAAAATCACCATGTACGGTGAAGGCAACAGTGCCAAGCTACTCAGCGATATCGTCAATGGAACCACGCAGGTCACGGAAGGTATCAGTGCTGGTATGGGTATCGATATCAAGAGTCTGATTATGGGCGCACTGGGTGCTAAAATGGCTACCGATGCCCCTGCACCTGTCGTTGTGGTACAGCAACCGACGCAGGAAGATACTTCCGCGTCTGAAAAGGAGTAAATGCGTTAAGGGGCCTCACGGCGAAGTGAGACCCCTTTTCTTCATAAATAGGAGGAATGATATGCAGATATTTGGTACTATTTTCGTCATTATTTGGCTTCTTCTGTTTTTCTCTATCATTGCAAAAAATGTCAGCCAGTTTATTGAGAACGAAAACTCCCCCGTGCTGACGGTATCTGCCACCATCGTGGATATGCGAAGAAAGACACACCATCACCACAGCAATGGACATCACCATCACACCCATTCCTACCACATCACATTCCAAACACAAGAGGGCAATCACATGGAACTTCGTGTGAAGCGACACGAGTACAACGAGCTTGCGATTGGTGACAGCGGTATGTTGACGCATCAGGGTACCAGATACCTCGGGTTTGCACGCAACGAAAATTAAACCATCAGTTCAATGACCGCGCCCACTTTCTGTGGTATCATAACCGCACGACAAAAAATTTCTAAGGGGGTACACAACAGATGACACAATTTGTTCCTCTGCACAAGCAGAGCAAAAAAGCACAAAAGGAACACCACGCCAAACAGCGCGGTTCGTGGAACGGACTCTCCCCTGTCACGCGCATCTGCCCCAACGGCAAGGCGTACAACCGTAATCAGGCTAAGCGCGACCGTCATTGCGCTATGGACTGATTGTCCCGTTCCTCATCTGTTTCGATTTTGTTACAAACTGCTCCACTTCATTGACTTCTGCCGAAAAATAGTCTATGCTACTGCGTACCGACAATCTTTGTAACGGAGGTACAGAAAATGAATCGCATGGCTTTCCCCGTGATTGACCCAGTCGCCACAGGAGAGAATATCCAGCGTCTGCGCCGCGCGCGAGGGCTCTCTGTGAAAGATGTACAGACCTTCTTCGGCTTTGAGGAGCCACAGGCAATCTACAAGTGGCAGCGCGGAAAAAGTCTTCCCAGTGTGGACAATCTGTATGCCCTAAGTCGGCTTTTGGATGTTTCTATGGATGACATCCTTGTTTCCCAACCTCTTTCCCTCCATCGATATAACGACGAACAGCAGGCTACAGCCTGCTGTTCTGCTTTTTTTATTGTCCGGCTGTTTTGGATACGGCAGCGTTCTGGTCCGCTTAGACCATTTGCATCCCATGCACGCCCAGACAGCTGACCTACGGTCACGCTGGGTCGCACGATGGAAATGACTGAAAAATAACTGCCCGAGGGCCATATGTTGGATGAAAGGTCGATTCTGCTGAGAGAAAGTATTTGTGATTGGCGAATGTGCGGATTGTCGTTGTGCGTATCACAAAACGCAGTACGATGAACGACTCTTTCCTTCATCGATTGCAGTGTGATCAAAAATCACAATCTTGTTGTTGTACTTTTGTACCATACGCAGCCTTATTGTTCATCTGCGCCTGAACCGGTCGCAACATTCCTTCCCCCTGCCGTACCCAAAACAGCCGGACGGTCATATTACCGCGCGAGATACTGCTCGAAGACCTCGTCAAAACTGTCGTTGACATCGAAGGGGCAGTCGTACGCCACCTCGGTCATCACCAGACAGCGGTCCACTTCACTGGACACCGCGTCGCTCGTACGGTGCAACGCCGTGAGCGTCTTTTTTACCGTGTTGCGGTCGAAGTTGATGGTAGTGACGCGCTTTACATCACAGCGGTAGCTGACTTGATTCCCCTCGGCATTGAAGCGCAACCCAGTGCCACCGTTCGGCACAATGACCTCACTGGAACGGAGGGCATTCATATAGCGGAGGGTCGTTGCGATGGACTGGCGCACAGCGTTCAAGCTCACCTCGCTGTCGATGTCCACAGGGAGGGAATTTTTCGCTGTACGGATGGCGGCACACAGGGTTTCCTTCTCCGCGAGCAGATATAACAGGAACTCCACCATCTCCGTGATGTGGTCGGCGTATTCTGTGTCGGGCACATCCACGGTAGTCTCGTCCTCTGCCTCGCTCCAGACTTTTTTGCGTCGGTAGGTGTTCTCTACTTTCGTGATGTTCTGTTCGTGACGCAGTATCTCCTGCGCATCATCGATGATACGCTGGAGCTTATTCTGAAAACGGAACGCTTCTTTCAGATTCATCATAGGTACGCACTCCTTATCTTTGCTTGTGAAACCCATGCTATCATAGGTTGAACAAAAAGTCATTAAACTAGCAGTTTAATACAGACAAGGACTACTCCCTCATGCTTTCACAGACGGCCGTACATCTTGGTATAGCGGAAAATCTTTTTCGCGAGCGATGCACTCGCCTCTCCGTGGAGCATCCGCCACTGCCAGTTGCCGACGCTTGTACCAGGGGTATTCATACGCCCCTCTGCGCCCAGACCCAAGTAGTCCTGCATCTGTGTCACAAAGGTGTCCGCGACACTGCTCATACCGCCACGAATCACGCCCCAGTGGAATCCCTCGGCACTGGACAGCCCCAAGTACTGTCGGGCATAGGTGATATCCGCAGGGGAAGCCTGTTCTTTCCACTGCATGACCGTTTCATTGTCGTGTGTACCGACATAGCAGACGCAGTTGCGCTCGTAGGTATGGGGCAGATAATTGCTCGGCTCACGGGCATCGAAAGCAAATTCCAACACCTTCATCCCCGGCAGTCCCGAATCCGCCAACAACTGATGGACTTCAGGGGTCAAGAAACCGAGGTCCTCCGCAATCAGTTTCAGGCCGTGGAACCAACTGGTCAACACACCGACCAACGCCATACCCGGTCCCTTGCGCCAACGGCCATTTCGCGCCGTCTTTTCCCCATATGGAACTGCCCAGTAGCTCTCAAATCCACGGAAGTGGTCAATGCGAATCACATCAAACAGACGGCCTGCACCCTCCACACGGCGAATCCACCAACCAAAGCCATCCGCCTGCATTCTGTCGTAGTTGTAGAGGGGATTGCCCCAGAGCTGTCCATCTGCACTAAAATAGTCGGGAGGCACGCCAGATACTTCCGTGGGGACATTTCCCTCCCCCAGTTGGAAAAACTCTGGTTCTGCCCACACATCTGCACTGTCCATGGCGACATAGATGGGCAAGTCACCGATAATCTCAATGCCAAGGGAGTGGATATAGTCGCGTAGCTTATTCCACTGCTGGTAAAACAGATATTGCAGATAGGTAAAGAAACGAATCTCGTTCTGCAACTTCTCAGTATATGCTGTGACCGCCTCTGGCTTTCTGACACGGATGGCTTCATCAGGCCAATCCAACCAACTTTTCATGTCAAAGTGCCGTTTGACAGCCATATATAGCGCGTAGTTGGGCAACCAGCGATTCTCTTGGACAAATCGCTCAACCGCTTCTCTGTCGCGCTCGTAGCCACGCTCGTAGGCAGTATGTAACACACGGAAGCGGGATTCATAAATTTTCCCGTAATCGACATAGCGTGGTTCTGTGCCCCAGTTGATAGCGTCCAGCTCCGCCGTGTCGAGCAGACCATCCTCCGCCAACAACTCCAAATCAATGAAATAGGGGTTGCCTGCAAAGGTGGAAAAACTCTGGTAGGGGCTGTCGCCGTGGCTCGTGGGGCCCATCGGCAACAGTTGCCAGTACTTCTGCCCTGCCGCCTTGAGGAAGTCAGCAAAGCGATACGCTTCGCGCCCCATCGTACCAATGCCATATTTCGAGGGAAGCGAGGAGATGTGCAGTAAGATTCCGCTACTGCGGTTCATCGGGAATCAACTCCTTTTATTTTTATTTACAAAAATAGGGGAGATTAAATCTCCAAATTGGCATACGCATTCAAACTCATATCGGCGCGTGTGCCTGCCAGATATTCATAATATGCCTGTGCGCCAATCATCGCACCGTTGTCACCGCATAGCTTCAGCGGTGGGAGATAGAGCTTAATACCGTTCTTTGCACAGGCATGCTCCAAGTCGGCGCGGATACGCGCATTGGCGGCGACACCACCAGCGGCAATCATGGTTTTGTGTCCGAAGCGGTGTGCCGCCTCAATCGCACGGGGCACCAGTTCATCGCTAATCGCCGCCGCCACAGATGCCGCCAGACTACTGCGGTCGAGTTCTGTGCCTTTCTGCTCGGCATTGTGAATCAGATTCACCGCCGCCGTTTTCAGACCAGAAAAGGACATATCCAAATCGTTACCGCTGAGCTTGGCACGGGGCAACGGATATTTTGTATCGTCACCGCCCACTGCCAAATCCTGCATTGGCTTTCCGCCGGGGTACGGCAGTCCCAACACACGGGCAATCTTGTCGAAGCACTCACCAGCGGCATCGTCACGGGTGGCACCGACAATGGACATATCTGTGTATCCTCTGACATCGACCAGCATCGAATTACCGCCCGAAATACACAGAGCCAGAAACGGCGGTTGCAGTTCGGAGAAGGCAATATAGTTGGCGGCAATGTGTCCACGCAGATGGTGGACAGGAAGCAACGGTTTATGCAGCGCATAGGCGACGGACTTAGCGAAGTTCACCGCCACCAACAGCGCACCAATCAACCCTGGTCCATAGGTGACAGCCACTGCATCAATCTCCTGCTTTGTCACCCCTGCTTCTGCCAGCGCGCGGTCGGTCAAGCCTGCAATCGCCTCGATGTGCTTGCGCGAGGCAAGTTCGGGCACAACACCGCCGTAGATGGCGTGCATATCCGCCTGTGACAGAATGGCATCGCTCAACACCTCGCGTCCATCACGCACCACCGCTGCGGCGGTTTCATCACAGGAAGATTCAAATGCTAAAATCAGCATACTGGTTCCCTCCGTTTATCAAAAATTGTTTTGTCGTATCCATTAAGGCTCGGCCATCATCACCATCATCAAATCCAAATAAGTTCCGTTGCGACAGACGCGGATACTCACCACATCGCCTACCGACAGCTTGATACGCTGGGCATAGATGTCATCCACACTGGTAATCGGAACGCCGTTAAACGCCACAACCACATCGCCCATCTGGATACCAGCGTGGTCTGCGCTCAGGTTCTTGACCACTTCGATAACCTCCAGTCCCACCGTGCCATCGAACAGGCGGACAGGGATGCGGTTGACACTCAGACCGAGAATCGGAGAGGGACGCACCTCGCCCGTAGTGAGAATATCGTTGACCCATCGCTCCGCCAGACTGGTGGGGATAGCAAAGCCAAGCCCCTCAATGGTGTCGTAGCCACTCATCATCTTGATGGTGTTAATGCCAATCACCTGGCCGTAGACATTGATGAGAGGGCCGCCAGAATTACCGCTGTTCAGTGCGGTATTGGTCTGCAACAGTGTCATGGTCACACCGTCCACCTCCACACTGCGGTCGACGGCGGAGATAATGCCATCCGTAAAGGTACTGCGTAGCTCTGTGCCGAGGGGATTGCCGATGGCATAGACCTTATCGCCCACGGCCAGGTCACTGGAGATACCGAACTCCGCCGCAGGTAAGTTCTGCGCCTCAATTTTCAGCACCGCCAAGTCCTTGTTATCATCACCGCCGACAAATTTGGCAGGATAGGTGCTATCCACACCGTATTCGTTTGTGACCCACACTTCGCAATCCAGACAACCTGCAATCACATGGTAGTTGGTGATAATATAGCCATCCGAGGTAAAAATCACGCCTGTTCCCACGCTGTAGGTTTCGCCGTGGATGCCGATAATGGTCACGGTAGAGGGCGCAACTTTGTCGTAAATCTCCCCCGCGCTCAACACCTTGCGGTGTGCGCTGACACCGACCAGACGCAGGGCGGTATCGTCCGTCGGGCGATAGACCTCCAACTGTGGCACACCGCCCCGATTCCCCTCACTGTCGGCACCGTTTCCGTTCTCTCCGCGGTGGTCACTCCCGTCGTTTCCATCAGAATCAGGGGCAGGAATGAGCTGTCCATCGGGATTGGGAAGGAGTATCGCAGAGGAAAAGAAGTCCAGCGTGGCATCAGCAACCCCCCAGACACCTGCGCCAATACCGCCAATGAGCAGGACAAAACACAACGCAAGCACACTGAAAGTAATCCAACTGCGTCTTTTTCCGCCTTTTGGCTCCAACAACGCCGCCACTACAGGGTCTTGCGGTTCCTCTGTCGGGTACAGTTCTGTCACCTCACCGACTGCCTCACACGGCGCGGACTGCGCCTGTCCCTGCATCCGCGTGGGCAATTCGCGCTCATAGCGAAGCACACGCTCCTCCGTCTGTCGCGCTGGGCAATAGGTCAACACAATCTCCTCGCCGTGTTCCACTCTCTGATATTCCATAGAAAATTTCTTCCTTTATCCCTTCATTACACATTTTTTCCTTTGCGCTGGTCGTCTGCCAACTGCACCGTAAAGGAAAATGTCGTCACACCATCTTTACTGGTGGCGGTGATTTTTTCACGGTGCTGTTCCAAAATCGTCCGCACGATATACAGCCCCAGACCAACCCCGTCTTTGTCCGCACTGCGCGAACGGTCACTTTTGTGGAAGCGGTCGAACAGGCGCGGTAACTCCTCCTCGTCAATCGTCAAACCGTGATTTTGCACGGTGACAATGGCCTTGTTGTTCTGCTGGGTCAAGCTGAGAAACAGTGTACTGTCACTCGTTGCAAATTTTACCGCATTTTCCAGGAGATTATAAATCACCTGTGTCAATAAATCGTTATCGCCCAAGACCATCACGGCATCATCGGGGATATCCACTTCAACATCCAATCCGCGGTCCGTAATTTTTTTCTCCATGGATATCAGCACACGGCGCATGGACTCCGAGATATCAAAGGGGTGCTTCTGTTTGATGAGGTCAAAATTTTGTAGTTGCGACACATCCAACATCCGCCGAACCAGACGACTCAGACGGCGACTCTCCTCCGAGATGATAGTCAGATACTTGCGCTCCTCCTCTGGGGAGATAACACCGTCCAAAATACCATCGGCATAGCCTGCAATACTGGTCATTGGGGTTTTTAGCTCATGCGATACATTGGCGATAAACTCCCGACGCTGTTGCTCGGTGCGCTGTAGGGAGTCCGCCATGGCATTGAATGCCTCGGTCAGCTCCCCAATCTCATCGTCACGGCCACTGTCGTACACGCGGGCATCAAAATTACCATCTGCAAATCGCCGTGTCGCCAACACCAAGTCGTTGATGGGTTTCGTCTGTTGCATGGCGGCAGTTGCCGTTGCCATAAACGCCACCAACAAAACGGTGATAGCGGTTATCGCAAAGATACCCAAAAACGCGCGCCACATCTCCGTCATGTTGTTGCGCTCGGTGATGGCGAGTACAGGCCCTGCTAAAATGTCTCCCTCTGCTGTCGCACGCGGTGGCACTGCCACAACAAAGCGTTTGGTGCTATAGAAGCCGAGGGTGGACAGACCTGCGTAGCTCTCCCCCTCCACCAACTTTTCCCGCATCTGCTTCGGCAGGACGAGCAACTGTCCATCTACCATCGTATCATCGGTGCTGATAAAGCGGTTTTGGATAGGAACCCAAATCAAAAACTGGATATCCGACATCTCCTGTGCCATGTCAATGAGTTCTTCCAGTTTCTTACTCTGTGCCTCCCATGCGTTGCGGTAATCCGCCTCGTTACTGAAGGGGTCCCGCGCCAGTTGTTCCTCCTGTTCGCGCTGTTCACGCACCATCTCCTCCGCCTTGAGTGCCATGATACGCGCCTTGTCCTCCAATTCACTCCGTGTTTCCTCCATGATGTAAGTGTAACTCAGCGCGAAAAAGGAGGTGCCCAACAGCAACAGCGTCAGTGCAATCAAGGCGACATTCACCGTCAGTTGTCGCCAGTAAATGCCGTGAAATTTCTTCTTACTGCCCATACTGTCACTTGGCTTTTCCGTTGTATTCAAACTTATAGCCGACACCCCAAACCGTCTTAAGTGCCCACTGTTCACTCACGCCCTCGACTTTCTCGCGCAGACGCTTGATGTGGACATCTACGGTACGGCTGTCCCCGAAGTAGTCAAAGCCCCACACCTCGTCGAGCAACTGGTTTCGGGTATACACGCGGTTGGGAGTCGAAGCGAGATGGTAGAGTAGTTCCAACTCTTTGGGTGGGGTATCAATCTTATTGCCTGCGACTGTCAGCTCGTAGGAGTCCAGATTGATTTCGAGGTTGTCGAACACCAGACGCTTCTTGGTGTCGTCTGGAATCTCGGTACGGCGTAACACCGCATTGATACGCGCAATCAGCTCTTTCATCTCAAATGGTTTGACGATGTAATCATCCGCGCCCATTTCCAGACCTTGAATTCGGTCAAACACCTCGCTTTTCGCCGTAATCATAATGATGGGGGTACGACTGGTTTCGCGGATTTTCGCGCACACGCTCCAGCCGTCCATCACAGGCAACATGATATCTAACAGCACCATGTCAGGGGTGAGGGAACGGAACAACTCGACAGCTTTTCCACCGTCAAAGGCGGCGTACACCTCGAATCCCTCTTTCTCCAGGTACATACGGATTAAATCGGAAATATTGTGGTCGTCCTCCACAACCAGGATTTTTCTTGCCATACCAGCACACTCCTCTCAATGTGTATCATTGTTACTTACCAGTATATCCACTGTCACATAATTTGCTTGAACATTCTGTGAATTACTGGGTGAATCGCCACGCACAGAGGCGATATTCCGCCTGTTTGAGCTGTTCCAGTAGTGCGCGCAATCCCTGTTGGTTCATCTTGTCCGTGCCGAGGTAGACCCCCACATCCTCTTGCTGTCGCCCAATCTGGCGCATGAGGGTTTCCACATGGCTCTCGGTACGCAGGGCGTTACTACGGCGGTCAAGCTCTGCGGTGACAGGAACGCACCCCTGTTCGGCAAGCAGGCTTGTCATATCTGTGTCGCCCTCATACCACACCAACTGTAACAGGTGGCATGATGCCATCCAGACCAGTTCCCGTGCGCGGAGAATCTCCGCGAGGATTTCGCTGTCCGTGTGACTGCGTACTGCCAGCGCGATGCTGTGCCCACGGCCGAGCAAGGTCCGCACCAAATCCCCGTCCTCCATCTGCGCTACCGTCAACAGGAAAGTGGCAGGGGTATTCCCCAGAATATCCACCCACTCCCGTATTGCCTCGCCTGTTTTGTCCGATAAAAGAAGATAGACTTTCTGCCCCTCTACGGCGTGAATCGGTGGTTTGTCAACCACGGGTGGTTTTTCGGGCTGTTGTGGGGTCGGTTCCGTCTGGACAGGGGGCGTGGGTTCTGTATTTTCCTCCTCTTGTTTGGGTTCCTCCTCTGGCTGGGAGCTGTTGACGAGTTTCTCATACTCCGCATAGCGACTGGCCATCATCGTGGCAGCCGCCGAGATAAAACTACCGTCGTCCAGCACCACGGTATCGCTCTTAATTCGCACCAAGGGGACCGTGGCGGTACTATTCAAAGTCCAACGCAGTCCAAAATAGCGACACACCAAGTCCAATGGGAAAAAGACAGAGCCGTTTTTCTCGATGGCATTCCCACTGTAGGACACGCCATTTCTGTCGTAGACGGTGCGGTTCACCAAATCGAAGCGCAAATCCATCTTGGAGGTATACAGCACCGCCAGACCCATACTGTAGTTGCGGATATACTGCACATCGAGGTCGGTGTGGTCAAAGGCGGTGTAGCAGACATACACGGTGTTATTCGCCCAAAACGGCATCGTTTCCTCGTTCAACGGCATCAACTTGTCATTGACCGCCGTGAAATACACATGTTCCAGTACCGCTGTACCATCCTGTTTGACCAGAGAAACCATCAGCAGAAGTGCCAATAAAAAGGCACACAACCGTTTTCCGCGCCGTATCATCTCAAACACTTCCTCTCTGTACATACGCAACCCATCTATATTGATACACAAAACTGCTGGAAACGCCTATTTTAATCGTTTTATCATACCACGCCGAGGTGCTTTTTTCAAGCCTTGACAGGAATCTGCGTCAGATAAAAAATTGCTATTGCTTTTTTGACGAAAGAACGATAGAATGAAACTAACCGAATACTATAAACATCGGGGGATAAGAATTATGTTAACTGCAATTGTTGGCATCAACTGGGGTGACGAGGGCAAGGGCCGTATGGTCGACCTCCTCACCAGTGAATACGATGTTGTCGTGCGCTATCAGGGCGGCGGCAATGCCGGTCACACCGTCATCAACGAAATGGGCAAGTTTGCCCTGCACCTGTTGCCCTCTGGCATTTTCCGCAAGGATGTCATCAACATCCTCGGCAACGGTGTCGCACTCGACTGCGAGAGCCTGTGGAACGAGATGCAGGAAGTCATGGCACAAGGCGTTGCCCTCACGCCTGACAACCTGAAGATTAGCGACCGCGCCTCTCTGCTGTTGCCTTGGCATCGCGATTTGGACAACCTGGAAGAAGCTAGATTGGCCGATAAGAAGTACGGCTCTACCCGTCAGGGTATTGCACCGTTCTATTCCGACAAGTACCAGAAAAAGACCGTCATGGCTGGCGAGTTGCTCTATCCTGAGAAGCTGTGGGCACATCTGGAGGGCATTCTGGAGTGGAAGAACCTGACCTTGGAGCGTGTCTACGGCGCAAAGCCCTATACCATGGACGACCTCAAAGCATGGTTCCACGAGTACGGCGAGAAAATCAAGCCCTATGTCTGCGATACTGGTGCTGTCATGCGTCAGGCACAGGCCGAGGGTAAGAGCATTCTGTTTGAAGCACAGCTCGGCGCGCTCCGTGACTTGGACTACGGTATTTACCCCTACACCACCTCCTCCAACGCCATCGCCGCCTATGCCCCTGTGGGTAGCGGTCTGCCTGGCGCACGCGTGGAAAAGGTCGTCGGTGTCGTCAAAGCCTACTCCTCCTGCGTCGGTGAAGGTCCTTTCACCTGCGAGTGGTTTGGCGAGGAGGCCGAGAAACTGCGTGAAGCAGGTGGTGAGTACGGCGCAAAGACTGGCCGTCCCCGCCGTGTTGGTCCTCTGGACTTGGTCGCCACCCGTTACGGTGTGCAGTGTCAGGGTGCTACCGACATCGCATTGACCAAGATGGATGTTATGAGCTACATGGACAAGATTCCTGTCTGTGCCCACTATGAGCTGTATGGCGAGCGCACCGACGATTTCCCCTTCCCTGCCGTGTTGCCCGATGCCAAGCCTGTAGTCGAGTATCTGGACGGTTGGCAGTGTGACATCTCTGGTTGCCGTAAGTGGGAGGAACTGCCTGAGGCCGCGCGCAAGTATGTTGAGTATGTGGAACAGCAGATTGGTTGCCATATCACCTATGTTTCCGTAGGCCCTGAGCGCGACTCCATCATCATCCGCTAATCACACCGATTCTTTCCTGCTTTTCTGGAGTTGTCGTAGAATGTTTCGTTCTGCGACAGCTCCTTTTGCTGTCTCTCTGTCCAAGATAAATATAGGGAAATGAACAGAAGCAAGGTATATTTCAACCTTGCTCCTTTGGGATATATGCTATTCAGTTCACCAAATTGGGATTTGTTTAGATGTTTTGACCGAAAGCAATTCGATATATCCTCTTGACCCAATGGGTTCTAACTGAATACGAGGGTTAGTGTCATCCCAATTGTAACCTATGATTTGAGGGTTATATTTCTTAATTGCTTCCCATACCTGCTGAATTGCTTCCGCGTAATTTTCCTCTTCAAAGGGTTCGCCTCGAAACATAATGTATTGACATTTGGGAAGCTCAATGATTTCAAAGCCATCGGGAATTTCACCCGAGTAGTCCAGTTCCACCTCTACACCCTGCACATACTCGGAAGTTCCTTGCTTGATGTACTGTTTAGGGAGCCATAAACACACGGGCTCGCCACTGATGGATTTCATGCTGCAAAGTAACCCCCATACATCACATCCGACTTCTTCGCAGTATGTCCAGTAGTCCTGTGCTTCTTTGCCGCGCTTGATAATAACCTTTCGTGCTGGCTTTTCTACCAGTTGAACAAATACAGTTTTTACATCGCTCATGTCTTTGTAATCCTTTCGTTTTGAATATTTGATTCCGTAAGGTTTGAACAAATAGATTGGGATTGGACATATGGAGTATTCAGACGGATTACACCCGAACTCTTTGTAAAATGCTCTTTGATATCCATCCACACTCTCAAAGCCTGCATCATATGCAACATCAATTATTTTTATTTTTTCATCTCGCAATCTTAATGCTGATTTGGACAATCTCAGGCGTCTAATGTATACTGCTGGTGTCATGTGCAAAAATTCAATAAACAGTCTATACGAGTACCACGGAGAATATTGCGACACCTTGGCTAACTCTGCCATTGAAATGTTTGCATGAAGGTTCAATGCAATATAATCTTGCATTCGCTGAACGGCTTCAATATGTTCATCCATCTTGTTCACCACCTTACATACGGGATTATAGGAAACTTGGAAATAAATTTCTCGACTTAATTTGCTGAAAAACAAATTTAGAAGAAAATGACACATCATGACCCATACCACGGGTAGAAAAAGAAGTATACTTTTTATACAGGTAGTAAGTTGTGTTTTACAAACCATTCGATATAATGGGAACACAACCGCACACAAGGAGAAGATATATGGATTGGCATATCAGTGAAAATATCCGCCATCTGCGGAAAGAGAATCGCATGACGCAGGAACAATTGGCCGAGGCACTCGGCGTAACCGTTGGCGCGGTATATAAGTGGGAAAACGCGTTGACGATACCCGATATCCGCCTGTTAGTGGAACTGGCTGACCTATTCGGCGTATCCGTGGATTACCTGTTGGGGTATGCGGTTCGGGAAAGCGGTGTGGAGATTGCCGTAGAGCGCATCTGCAATTTGAGGGCAGCCAGAAAGATGGCAGAGAGCGCACGCGAAGCGGAAAAGGCTCTTTTGAAATACCCCAATAGCTTTAAGGTTATCTACCAAAGCGCACAGACCTATTTTCTGATGATAACGCAGGACGAAAAAGCCGCACGACGCTGCATCGAACTTCTGGAGCGCACCTGCCTTCTTTTCGCACAAAATCCCTACGAAAATCTGACCCTGCGCGAACTACAGGAGTCCATCGCCACCTGCTATATCGGCTTGAAACAGTACGATAAAACCGTCGAACTTCTGCAAAAGCTCAATACAGACGACTCGCAGAACGACATGATAGGCATGGTGCTGGCGCAGTTCTGTCAAAGACCAGAGGAGGCTCTCCCCTATCTCACCGCTGGCTTTTACGGAAATCTCATGCCAGTGTTTCGTAGTGTGATTGGGTTTCATAAAGCCTATACCCAACTGGGACAATATAACCACGCATTTGCCGTTATCAACTGGACACTGCATATGGCAGAGGGTCTGCACGACAGCACAGTCATCTCGTTTTTGGATAAGTTTGAAGCCGTGCTACTTACGATGCTTGCGGACAGTTCCCGACGCAATGGGGATACGGATGACGCATACCGCTATCTCCGCAAGGCAAGGGATATCGCGCGGCGGTTTGATGCCGCACCGCAGTACCGTACCTGCGTCGGCCTCAACTTCTATCACGGCAATGCAGACAATATGTCTTTAGATGATTTGGGTGATACGGCAATCCTCGCTATTGAGAATACGCTGGAGCGCGATGCCTGTGAAGAACTAAAAACCATGTGGGAGGAAATCAAAGATGAATAAGGTCGATATTCGCCCCTTTACGAAACAATTTTTCAAGGGAAACACCGTCTATTTTGTGCTGGCGATGGTGCAAACCGTGGTGATGACGGCGGCACAGCTGATGCTTTCGTGGCTTCTACAACAGGTCATTGACCTCATGACAGGTTCCAATACCAATTTTACACTGGGGCAACTGTTTACGCTGGCGTTGGTTTGCTTTGGTCTATTGCTCGGTGGCTATGGGTTTGCCTACCTGTCCAAGCCCCGTTTCATCACAAAAGCCATCGGGCAGTACAAGACTTACGCCTTTGAACGCCTCTGCGAGAAAGGAATTGGCGCATTTTCTGGCGAAAACAGTTCGCTCTACATCTCCGCGCTGTCGAATGATGCTAATACCTTTGAAACCAATTACTTATCCAACCTGTTCATTCTAATCGACAATATAGCAGTCTTTCTCGGCGCGCTGGTTCTGATGTTCTGGTATAACCCCGTTCTGACCTTGCTCTCCATTGGCCTAACGCTTCTGCCACTTGTGGCATCTATCCTAACGGGTAATCTGGTGGCAAACGCAGAGAAACAGGTTTCCGACAAAAACGAGGACTATATGTCTACCCTGCGCGACAGTCTGGTTGGATTCTCGGTCATCAAGTCCTTTCGCGCAGAAGCACGGATTTGTAAAATCTACGCAGAGAAAGTGCGTGCCGTTTCTGGTGCCAAGTGCCTACGGCGCAAAATGGCGATTATTGTGGAACTATTTTCTTCTTCCGCGGGCTTTATCGTACAAATGGGTGTGTTTCTGGTGGGTGCCTATCTCGCTTTGACAGGGAAAAATGTGTCCGCTGGTTCAGTGGTCGTTTTTGTGCAACTGCTCAACTATGTGGTCAATCCGATTGGCACCATTCCGCAGTGTCTGGCGGAGCGCAAGGCGGCGCGCGCCCTGATAGAAAAGCTCGCCACCGCCCTCAACGAGAACACCACCGAAGCGGAGCGCACAACTCCCTGTACACTCGACCACGCGCTCACGGTGGAAAATCTCTCCTTTGCGTACGAGAAAGAAAAACCAGTGTTACAGGACATCCACCTGCAATTCACCGCTGGCAAAAGCTACGCGATTGTCGGCGCATCGGGCAGTGGAAAATCCACGCTTCTCCATCTGCTCATGGCTTCCTACCCGGACTACAGCGGTCAGATTTGCTATGACAACACCGAACTCCGCACCATCTCCCCCGCCTCCCTGTACGAGCTGGTGTCCGTGATACAGCAAAATGTGTTTATCTTCAACGCGTCCATCCGTGACAATATCACGATGTTTTCCTCGTTCCCCGATGAAGCGGTCGAACAGGCCATTGCCCTGTCGGGACTGTCTGAACTGCTCGCCCAGCGTGGCGAGGACTATCTGTGCGGTGAAAACGGAAAACATCTGTCTGGCGGTGAAAAACAGCGCATCTCGATTGCACGCAGTCTGTTGAAGCAGTCGAAAGTTCTGCTCGTAGACGAGGCAACCGCCGCCCTAGATGCAGAAACGGCGCACCGTGTTACGCAATCTATTCTTAGCCTCCCCGAAATTACACGCATTGTCGTCACGCACGACTTGGAGCGCACCACCTTGGAGCAGTTCGATGAAATCATCGTGCTGAAACAGGGGCGTGTAGTGGAACAGGGCACTTTTGACACCCTCATGGACCGCCGAGAATATTTCTATTCCCTGTTTACCGTGTCGCAATAACAACACCATAAACCAACAGGAGCGTCGCCCATCACAGCAACGCTCCTGTCATTATTTTTATTGTATTGGGTGGGCACAACAGCAATCAAATTCTGCGCCAGGAAGCACCGTCCTTGGTGTCGGTGACTTCAATGCCCTGTGCCTTCAGTTCATCGCGGATACGGTCGGCCTCGGCAAAGTTCTTTGCCTTCTTCGCCTCGGCGCGCTGGCGCACCAGTTCGTCAATGGCAGGGTCGCCCTCGCCTGTGATAACAATACCGCCGTCATGCTTCGCCGTGGCCTTTGCCTTGGCATCTGCCTCGCGCTTTGCGGCCGCTTTCTCCACCAAGTCCAACTGCAACACCATGTCAAAATCAACCAACAATGCCAGCTTGGTGGCATCGCTCGCTTTGACTTTCAGCGCATCATACAGCGCGGTGACACCCAGAGAGGTGTTCAAGTCGTTACCCAGTGCCTTCTTGAACTTCTCTTTCTGCTCGGCAAACACAGCCTCGTCCACCTCGCCATCCTGCGGATTGAGGGCGGCAATCTTCGCAATCAGCTTGTTGTATGCGCCCTGTGCATTGTCCAGATTCTCCCAAGTAAAGACAAGGCTCTTGCGGTAGTGGCTCTGCAAGCAGAAGAAACGATAGGCCAGCGGGTCATAGCCCTTCTCCTCCAAGAGCGACACGGTGAGGAACTCGCCCTTGGACTTGCTCATCTTGCCGCTACCCGTGTTCAAGTGCAACACATGCATCCAGTAGTTACACCACTTATGCCCCAGATAGGCCTCACTCTGGGCAATCTCGTTGGTGTGGTGGGGGAAAGCGTTGTCGATACCACCGCAGTGGA
This sequence comes from Candidatus Pelethomonas sp., assembly GCA_045658885.1. Taxonomy (GTDB): domain Bacteria; phylum Bacillota; class Clostridia; order Oscillospirales; family Oscillospiraceae; genus Pelethomonas. Next base: position 18,550 of record JAZOVU010000018.1, read on the forward strand.
TATCCAAGTCGTCGCCCAAGTGCTTCATGGAGATACCGGAGCACTCGATATGCCAGCCAGGATAGCCGACACCCCAAGGGGAGTCCCACTTGAGGGCCTGGTCCTCAAACTTAGACTGGGTAAACCAGAGGACGAAGTCGTTCTTGTTGCGCTTGTTGGTATCCTCCTCGACACCCTCGCGCACACCAACTGCCAAATCATCGGCATCGTGGTCGTTGAACACATAATAGCGTTCCAGTTTGCTGGTATCAAAGTAGACATTACCACCTGCCACATAGCCGTAGCCCTTGTCCACCAAGGTGGAAACAATCTTAATATACTCGTCGATGCAGTTGGTAGCAGGCTCCACCACATCGGGACGCTTGATATTCAGCTTCGCACAGTCAGAGAAGAATGCGTCGGTATAGAAGCGTGCGATATCCATGACAGTCTTGTTCTCACGCTTCGCACCCTTGAGCATCTTGTCCTCGCCTGTATCGCCATCGCTGGCGAGGTGGCCAACATCGGTAATGTTCATCACACGCTTGACATTATAACCCTCATAGCGCAGAGCGCGCTCCAGAATATCCTCCATGATATAGGAGCGCAGGTTGCCGATATGGGCAAAGTGGTACACGGTGGGGCCACAGGTGTACATCTTCACGATGTCAGGGCTGTTGGGCACAAACTCTTCCTTTTTGTGGGTCAATGAATTATACAGGTACATATCGTATTTTCCTCCGATATCGTATTCAATCACGCATTGATTACATAGTAGCAGTGCCGTGAGTCCATGTCAAGGAAATTTGGGGAAAGTTGCGCGCTTTTTCTTGCCTGTCGGCTGTGGGTATGTTATGATAAGGGAAATTGTCAAAATTGTGAAACAGGAGAGAGAATGTCACTATGAATCGTCAGGCATTGGAACAGAAGCTGTGTGAGCTTCCCATCGTGCAATATGAATTTTTTGAAACGCAGGAGTTGCTGTTTACCGAACGCGTGCGCTATGTCTGTGAAACCGAGTGCCCCCAGTATGGCAAAAGTTGGGCGTGTCCCCCCGGTGTGGGCACGGTCGAAGAATGTAAAGCGCGCTGTTTAAGCTATCCCCACGGTCTGCTCATCACCACCATGACCGAGGTGCGTGACATCGCGGATATCGAGGAAACGCTCTCCACACGAGGCGCACACGAGGCAGTCACACGCGAGGCGGCCGCCATGGTTCGCGCCGAGGGCTGTGAAACCTATGTGCTGTCCACGGAGTCCTGTGCCGTGTGTGAGAAATGCTCCTACCCCGATGCACCCTGTCGCCATGCGGACAAGATGTTCCCCTGCGTCGAGAGCCACGGTATCCTTGTCACCGAACTGGCGGAACACTACGGCATCGAGTTTCAAGCAGGTGCAAATGTCGTCACATGGTTTAGCTTAATCCTATATCTCTAATCGCTTCTCTTTTTATATTGAACAGCCTCGGATTGTACCAACTGTACCATCTGGGGCTGTTTTCTTTGTTACGCGCAAGATTTATCCCAAGTGAATCACCGTTTTCTTTTGCCGTTCTGCTTTCTTTGCAAACTGCGCCGCACCGCCTCACGCATGGGTGATATAGGTCACAACATAGTCAGATTGTTTGAGCATCCAGTTGTTGCGCCACGAGATAGCAAAACGAGGATGCACCGTTTCGATACCCTCTGGCAGTATCGTATCTGCATAATCGATGGTGTCACATTTCTCTTTTCCAGAGGGCAAACGCTCCAGAACGACGGCATAACGGATGTGTGGATATACCAACACCAACTCTTGCAGGACAGAGCGCACAATTTCATCAAATGCCCCTTGCCGACCAACATAAAACACATCTACTGCATACTCTTCAATCATATCAACCAGAACCTCACGCAGTTTAGATTGTATCGAACGCGGACAATCCCGATGTCCAAAAAATGTACAAACTACCATATCAACATCTCCTTTGTGGGATATATCGCAATTATACCGCTTGTTGCACAAATTTGCGATATGTCCCACACGATTTATCGCAGATTTGGGTAAACTAAAATCACGATATATCGTAGGGAGGGGATGCGAATTGAATACAAAAGAAGCTGTAGCAAAGCGCATTCTCGCGCTCTGTGCGGAACGGAACATGGCTATCAATGCCTTAGCAACTGTGTCTGGCGTTTCTCCATCCACGATTTACAGTATGCTGAATGAGAAAAGCCAAAATCCTGGAGTTGTTTCGTTGAAGAAGCTCTGTGATGGCTTGGGAATCACTCTGGGTGAGTTCTTCTCTACCCCGGAATTCGATGCGCTTGAGCAAGAAATAAAATAACGACAGCCCTGCATGATAAAAGTCCACCAAGCTCCAATTTTGGAATTTGATAGACCTGTTTTTTGTTGCGTTCATTGCTCCTACTGTGTTATACTAAGCGAACCATCGTATATAAGGTGAGATAATGGAACAGAAGATTCGTCGTGACCGCAATATGGGAGATAATCTCCGTAGATTACGCATGGATAAAGGAATCTCGCAGGAGAAGCTGTGTGCTGAATTACAGTGTCGTGGTTGTGATATTGGTAGAACGACTTATGCAAAATATGAAGCTGGTGAGTTGAACATTCGAGCCAGTGTCATTATCGAACTTCGCAAGATATATAACTGTACTTTCGATGATTTCTTTGTAGGTCTTGATATTTCCGAAGAATAATTGACGAGAATGGTAGCCATGGAATATTCGGAACTGTATGCCAAAAGAATTCGCAAACTGTGCAAGGAGCGCGGTATTGCAATCAATAAACTTGCTACGATGAGCGATGTGAAACAGTCTACTCTGGATAATATCGTTCGTGGTTTGACAAAGAACCCGCGCGTAAAAACACTCCACAAAATTGCGTTGGCATTCAATATGACCTTAGCCGAATTTCTCGACTTTGAAGAATTAAATGCGTACTCTTTTGAGGACGACAACGAAGAATAAATGAAACCCTATGCAGATAAAAAACTGAACAACCTCCCGATGAGGGAGAGCATGGATACTGTTACTACAGTCAGAAATCGTATTCTGGCATTATGCGGTGAGCGTGAGATTACCATTAACAAATTGGCTACCATCTCCGCCCTTCCGCCGTCCAGCATCAAGAATATTCTCTATGGGAAAAGTCAAAATCCAAAACTTATCACCATCAAGATGATTTGTGATGGCTTGGGAATCACTCTGGGGGAGTTCTTCTCTACCCCAGAATTTGATGCTCTTGAGCAGGAAATAAAATAACGACAGCTCTAAATGATAAAAAGTCCACCAAGCTCCAATTTAGGAATTTGGTGGACCTATTTTTTTGCGGTTATTTTCAGTGAAGAAATCGATATCTTCCACTTCTTGCACACGGTATACTGGTAAGGGGATTCTTCCAAGCCTTATTTTCCTGTCACACGGCTAAAGAAGTAGATACCATTCGGCGCGGAGTAAAAGCCTGCGAGGTTTTCCGCCAGCGCGTAGGTATCTCCATAGTAGAACACAGGAATCACAGGCGCATCCTGTAGCAGAATCGCCTCGGCATCGTGCAAATAGGCATCGTAGGATTCTGGTGTTACTGCCGCCTTTGCCGTATTGATAAGAATATCAAAGGCAGGGCTGGTATAGCCGCCGAGGTTCTCCGCGCTTTGGCTGTGCCAACGGGAGAGAAACGCATAGGGGTCGTGTTGGGCATCGGCAATCGCCATCCCTACCAGCTGGAACACGGAGGAGGTGACAGTTTCCTCGCTCTCCTCGTCAGCAGATTCTTCGTCAACAGGTTCGCTACTGGGATATAGTATCTGTAGATACTCCTCAGCGGTCACGCTATGGAGCTGAACGGTCACACCTAACACGCTCTGCCACGCCGATTGCAAGGTACGGGCTACGATGTCGTTCTCGGGGGTATTGATGTAAAGGTATTCCACAGTCGGAAAGTCCTTACCATCGGCATACCCTGCGTTCGCCAGCAAGGTGCGCGCCCATGCACAATCCACCTCATACCCCTCGCCAACATCCAATGTGACAATCTCCGCACCGTGGGCACGGAAATCGTAGTAACTGGGTTCTTCCTCGGCTGTCGGCACAGCGGTATCCACATTGGGGTCAGGCAGTTTGTTGTCTTCTTCTGGTTGTTCCATGCTGTCTTGCTCTGTCGGTCCGTAGTCCGCCACACCGTATGGGAGCAACCCGATAGCAGGACGAGCCGTGTAGTTTGCCAACGCATCGACAACCGCCTGCTCATCGACCGCCAAGCGAAATGCCGTGCGGATATCTATATTGTCAAAGGGTGGCTGTAAGGTGTGAAACAACACGGCATAGGTCGCCGTCACAGGCTCCCAGTGCCCCACAGTGGCATCCGCATCCTGTTGGGCAGACAGTGGGAGCGACTCCATAAAGTCTACTTCCCCATTGCACCACTTGGTATACGCTTCCTCGCTGTTCCGCACAGGCACGAAAGCAAGCTCCACCACTTTCACCGTGGCGCGGTCGTAGTACCTCTCGCTCTTGACCAGTTTTACCATCTGGGAGGAACACTCTGCTACAGTGTACGCACCATTGGTCACGATGGTATCGTCAGGCAAATAGGTACGAATGGGCATCGTATATGCACTGGCACATACACTCTGCAAGAAGTGGGGCACACTGCCGTTGAGTTTGACGACCAGTGTACGCGTATCGGGGGCAGAAACCTCCAACAGGGATACATCCCCTGTCGTCTGTACTGCCTCATATCCTGCAATACAGTTCACCAATGCGCTGTGGGGAGAAGCGTAGGCAGGGTCGGCCAGTCGTTGCCAAGCGGAAACAAAGTGGCTCGCCGTGACCGCCTGCCCATCCGACCACACGATATCCTCTCGCAAGGTAAAAGTATAGGTCGCATTTCCTGTATAGTCAGTTTCCACGGTGTAGCTCTCCGCCTGCCCAGGCGCGAGGGTGGCATAGCCGTCCCCGTTATCTTCCCACCGCATCAAGTTTTCATAGAGGTGAAAGAGAATCGTTTCACTGCCCTCCGCTGTGCTATCGGTCGGCACAAGGGTTTCCTGTACCCCACCCAGCGCAATGGTAAGGGTGGTTGGGTCGTTCTTGTTTTCTCCATTGTCGGATAGTCCTCCCTGCACACCACAGGCGGAGAGTAAGAGCAATGTAACCAGTAGGAGTGCTGTCAAGATTTGTATTCTCTGTTTCATGGCAGGTTTTCTCCCTATCTGAATCAATTACGATGGCTCATCCACGGTCACAATGGTTCCATTGTCATCCAACTTAATCTGCTGGATAGTATTGCGCGTATTTTTGGCAATATCGTTCAGGCGCACCAGAGCAGGATAATCTGCCACGAAGGTGTAGGCTACGCCGTGACGCTTGGCGCGTCCTGTACGGCCGATACGGTGGACATAGTGCTCGTTTTCGTCTGGCACATCGTAGTTAAACACGACATCGACATCATCCACATCAATACCACGCGAGGCGACATCGGTGGACACAAAGACGCGCAACTCGCCTCGGCGGAAACGCGCCATGACTTTTTCGCGCTTGTCCTGCGGAATATCGCCGTGAATGCACTGGGCATCGACCCCACGCATCTGTAGCAACTTGGTGACGCGCTCAGTGTTGCCCTTGGTATTGCAGAAGACCATGGCGCGTTCATACTCCCCCTGTTGCAAAATCTGATACAGGGCATCTACCTTCTCGTTCAAAGTGACATCCAGACGATACTGGAGAATATCTGGCTTGTTCTGCTCATCGGCACGGACAGTAATCTCAACAGGGTCCCTCTGGTACACCCATGCAATGTCCATCACCTCACGGCTGATGGTGGCAGAGAACAGACCGAGATTTTTACGGTTTTTCATCTGGTCGAGGATACGGGTCACTTCATGGATGAAGCCCATATCGAGCATACGGTCCGCCTCGTCCAGTACGGCGGTCTGGACATGGTCGAGCCGTACGGTACGACGCTTCAAGTGGTCACTCAGACGACCAGGGGTCGCGACGATAATCTGCGGACGCTTCTTCAGTGCCTCAATCTGCTTGTTGATGGGCTGGCCACCGTATAGGCAGACCAGGCGCACGCCCTCTTTGAACTGCGCCAAGTCACGCATCTCTGCAGTAATCTGCATGGCAAGCTCACGGGTGGGAGCCAAGACAATTGCCTGTACTTGATTGCTGTCCGCGTCAATATGCTCAATCATAGGGATACCAAAGGCAAAAGTCTTGCCCGTTCCTGTGGGAGCCTTTGCGGTAATATCCTGCCAATCCAACATCGGCGGAATACAACCAGCTTGAATCGGGGTGGACTCCTCATACCCCTTTTTGTTTAATGCGCGCATCAGCTCTGGGGACAACCCCAGCGTGTCAAACCGCACACTATTTGTCATTTCCATGTGTCTTTCCTCGTTTACTTGTCAATGCCGTCAATCAATGCGCGCAGTTCCTCGGCATTGAAGCGGTGAATCGTATCGCAGAACTGGCAGGTCAGCTCACAACCGCCCTGCTCTGCCAGAATCCCCTCCAGTTCCTCTTTGCCCAAGCTAATCAAGGCGCGCTCCACGCGGTCGCGACTACAATAGCAACGGTACTCGATAGGGGAAGTTTCCAGAATTTCAATCTCGAAGTCAGAGAGCACCTCGCGCAACATCGCCTCGGGGTCGTCGTTCTTTTCGAGCAGACCTGTCACCGCACCAGCGGCCATGACACCGCCCTCGACCTTGACGATGGTGTCCTCCCCTGCACCGGGGAGCAACTGAATGATATAGCCACCAGCAACTTTCACGCTCTGGTCCCTATCGACCAGAACACCGAGGGCACAAGCGGTGGGAATCTGCTCACTTTCCACGAAGTAGGCCGCCAAGTCCTCTGCAATCTCACCGCCGAGCAACTGCACCGAGCCAATATACGGCTCTTTCATGCCCAAGTCCTTGATGACCGTCAGATTACCGTCACAGCCGACCGCACTGCCGACATCCAACTTTCCGTCGGGGCGGAGAGGGATATCCACATGGGGGTCCTGTACATAACCGCGCACATTGCCCTCGGGGTCAGACACCGCCAGCACCGTCCCCAACGGACCACCGCCCTTAATCTGCAAAGTCAGGCTTGCGCCCTCGCCCTTGAGGGCGTTACCCATCATGGAGGCGGCGGCAAGGGTGCGCCCCAGTGCGGCTGTCGCAACAGGCAGGGTGGTGTGAATGTTTCTGGCGCGCTCCGTCATATTGCGCGTGGAAACAGCGACCGCCTGCACCATGCCGTCGCTGCTCATTGCTCGAACTAATTTATCCATATTTCGTTTCTTTCCTTTACTTTCCTCGGATTGCTGTAAAATAGATGCGCTGTTCCTGTTCACGCGGTGCGCGCATACGGCAGTCGCCGTAAGTGCGGATATTGGTGAAACCAGCTTCCGTCAACCACTGGCGGAGCTGTTCCACCTCGTAGCCACGCTGGCGATGCACCTCGAAGTCGCGCTCCCAAGTACCGTCCTCTCGGCTGGTAAAAATATCCATCCAATAGGTACAGATAGCACTGCGCTTTTCAAATGCCGTGCGCCAGACGCAGTAGACATCTTCTGTTTCATCCAGAAACACTTGCCCATCCAAGGCGCGGAGCTTGTCCACGCTGTTGATGTCAAAGATGAGGATGCCACCAGGCGCGACAAATAAGTGCAGACGCTGGAGCGTTTTCTGCACATCCTTGGGGTTGGTCAAATAGTTGATGCTATCCAGACAGCAGATAGCGGCATCCACCGTACCGTAGAGGTCGAGTTGGGGCATACTCTGGTTGAGAAAGACGGGCGGTTCCCCTGTTAGAACCGCCGCCTTTTCCATCGCTTCTGCGAGCATATCCGCACTGGAATCCACAGCAATCATCTCATAACCGCGCTCGGTGAGGATGCTTGTCATTGTGCCCGTACCGCAGGCAAGGTCGAGAACCGTATGCACCTTTACACGGCTCTTTTGAAACAGCTTCTCGATATAGTCCGCCCGACGCTCGTAGCACACATCCCCTGTCAGGCGGTCATAGACCCCTGCCAATGCGCCGTATGCACTCATGCCTGCTCCTCCGGGTCGACTTCGGTTTCCATCTCGCCCCCAGCGACACGGGCAAAGTAAGCCTCATAGCCACCGCTACCGTTGGACAAAGAACGATTGACACGGCTGATGGTGGCACTGGATGCACCTGTTTTCTCCAAGATGTCGTTATAAATCATCCCCTTGTTGAGCATACAGGCGACCTCAAACCGCTGTTCCATGGAGCGAAGCTCCATCACCGTGCAGAGGTCTTGAAAGAACTTGTAGATTTCTTCCTCGGTGGTAAAGGTCAGCAGAGCGCGGTACAGGCCGTCACTCTTTTCTTTCTTCGATATTTTTGCCATTGTTTTTTCCTCCGTTTTTTTCTGGTTATTCCTATTTTAACACTTCAATTTGTGAAAGTAAATAACTTTCGTCAAATTCTCTATCACTTCGTCAATATTCTCTATCCTATACACATAAACCGCGGTTGATACTGGTGATTTTGACGAAAAGAAACCACAATTCTTTTGTGGAAACTACCTTTATTTCCTGAAATTTTTTGTAACTTTTTACTCCCATAAACTCAACCTTCGTGCCTTGACGGTCGCGCTATGGAAGCGTATAATATAATTAACTACATTTATCATATATGGCACAATACCCTTCGTGGCAAACAAGAGGGGTAGTGAACATACGATATATTCTGTGGAGGTTCATTATGGCTTACAGAGAAGCTGATAAGTTGAACACCTATCTGTTCCACGAGGGAACTGCTGTCAGTGCCTACGAATTTATGGGAGCGCACGCAACCGAGCGTGACGGTGTACACGGCTATATGTTCCGTGTCTGGGCTCCCAACGCGCAGGCCGTTTCTGTGGTGGGTGATTTCAACTTCTGGGATAGCAATGCCCACCCGATGCAAAAAATTACCCACGGTATCTGGGAGTGTTTCCTCGCAGGTGGACAGACATACGATGCCTACAAATTCGCCATCACTGGTGCAGACGGCAAGGTGCGCTTTAAGGCAGACCCCTATGCGTTCCACGCCGAAACGCGCCCCGGCAATTCCAGTAAACTCTACTCCATCGAGGGCTACCAGTGGGGTGACGACGCTTGGCGCGAACACTGTCGGACACACCCCGTGTACAGTGCGCCCCTCAACATCTACGAAGTACACCTCGGTTCATGGAAACGGCGCGAAAACGGCGATTTTATCGACTACCGCGATTTGGCACACGAACTCGCCCCCTATGTCAAAGAGCTTGGCTTTGACTACATCGAACTGCTCCCCATCACCGAGTATCCCCTCGACGACAGTTGGGGCTACCAGTGTACAGGCTACTTCGCCCCCACCTCTCGCCACGGTACCCCGCAGGACTTCATGTACTTCGTGGACTATATGCACAAGGCTGGTATCGGCGTGATTCTTGACTGGGTACCTGCCCACTTCTGCAAGGACGAGCACGGCCTGTACGAATTTGACGGCGGTTGTTGCTACGAGTATCAGGACCCCCGAAAGAGCGAACACGCCTCTTGGGGTACGCGTGTCTTTGACTATGGCCGCCCTGAAGTCAAGAGCTTCCTGCTCTCCTCCGCCGCGTTCTGGATTAAGGAGTACCACATCGACGGTATCCGCGTGGACGCAGTTGCCTCCATGCTGTACCTCGACTACGACCGTAAGGATGGGCAGTGGGTCGCCAATGTCCACGGTGGCAAAGAAAATTTGGAGGCTATCGCCTTCCTACAGGCGTTGAATACCACCGCATTCTCCGTCAATCCCCATGTGCTGATGATTGCCGAGGAATCTACGGCGTGGCCTCTGGTGACGCGCCCTGTCGATGCAGGCGGTCTGGGCTTCAACCTCAAATGGAACATGGGTTGGATGAACGATATGTGCCACTACCTCAAAATGGACCCGTGGTTCCGTCAGGGCAACCACAAAGATATTACTTTCTCCTTATTTTACGCATTCTCCGAAAATTATATCCTGCCCCTCTCCCACGATGAAGTGGTGCATATGAAGGGCTCCGTCATGGGCAAGATGCCCGGCGACCGCTGGCAGAAATTCGCAGGTGTCCGCAGTTTCTATGCGTACACGATGGCACACCCCGGCAAAAAATTGAGCTTCATGGGTGTGGAGCTGGGCACCGAGGCGGAGTGGGCATCCCACAAGGGACTGGACTGGCATCTCCTCGAAAATGAGGACAACCGCCAACTCCATCGCTATATCCAAGACATGAACCGCTTCTACCACGACAATCCTCAACTGTGGGAGATTGACTTCGACTGGCAGGGCTTTGAATGGCTGGTACCAGACGACAATCACAACAATGTTGTCGTGTTCCTCCGCAAGGACAAGAGCGGAAAAGAGCTGGTCTGCGCCATTAACTTCAGCCCCAACACCTATGAGGACTACCGCTTCGGCTGTTCTGGTGTGAAGGAGTATGTGGAAGTATTCAACTCCGACCGTACCGAATACGGCGGTACTGGCGCGACCAACGATGCCCCCTGTAAGGTCACTTGGACCCCCTCCCACGGCAGGGAATCCTCGGTTTCCATCCGTATTCCGCCGCTGGGTGCAGTGTTCCTCGTCGGGCAGGGTAAACTCCGCGCCAAGCCGAAGCCCAGAAAGAAGGCGACCGCAGAGGATGGTGCTACCGAGAAGGCACCTGTCAAGAGAACCAGAACCAAAAAGACCGCCGAAGCAAAAGCGGTGGCTACTCCCACAGAAACTGAGCCCGTTGCCACCGCGGAAAGCGTGGTGGCAGAAAAACCATCTACAACTGGGAAGAAAACCACTTCCCGTTCCAAAAAAGTCTGACAGAAAAGAGGATGTGACAAACGATGAAAAAAGAATGTATTGCAATGCTACTGGCTGGTGGACAGGGCAGTCGCCTGTATGTTCTCACCAGTGATGTGGCAAAACCTGCCGTTCCATTCGGCGGAAAGTACCGCATCATCGACTTCCCCCTTTCCAACTGCACCAACGCTGGTATTGATACCGTCGGCGTTCTGACCCAGTATAAACCGCTTGAACTGAACAGCTATATCGGCAGTGGTCAGCCTTGGGATTTGGACCGTCTGGACGGCGGTGTCCATATCTTGCCCCCCTATATGCAGGAGGGGGAAAAGGGTAGCTGGTATAAGGGCACTGCCAATGCCATCTATCAGAATATCGGCTTTGTCGATATGTACGACCCCGAATATGTGGTGATTCTCTCCGGCGACCACATCTACAAGATGGACTACAGCAAGATGGTCGACGCACACAAGGCCGCCAATGCCGCCTGCACCATCTCCGTCATGGAAGTGCCTTGGGATGAGGCCTCCCGCTTTGGTATCATGGCAGTGGACAGCAATGACCACATTGTTGAGTTCCAGGAGAAGCCCAAACAGCCCAAGAGCAACCTCGCTTCCATGGGTATCTATGTCTTTACTTGGAAGAAACTGCGTGAGTACCTCATCAACGATGAGAACGACCCCGCTTCCAGCAACGACTTCGGTAAAAACATCATCCCCAATATGCTGAACGCAGGGGAAACCATGTTCGCCTACCGCTTCGAGGGCTATTGGAAGGATGTCGGTACACTGGAGAGCCTGTGGGATGCCAATATGGATATGCTCTCCCGCGGTGATTTGGACCTGTTGGAGAGTAGCTGGCCCATCTACGCCCGTCTGCCCCAGGAGCCCCCTGCCTTCATTGCCTCCTCCGCACTGGTCGAGCACAGCGTTGTCACCCAGGGCTGTGAGGTGCATGGTACGGTGAAAAACTCCGTCCTGTCCCACGGTGTTGTGATTGAGGACGGTGCTGAGGTCCACTATTCCGTCCTGATGCCCGGTGTCACCGTGAAGAAGGGTGCTGTCGTCAAGTATGCCATCCTCGGTGAAAATGCACAGGTCGACTGCAACGCCAAGATTGGCGAAGCTCCTGAAAACTACGACCCCGAAAAGTGGGGCATTACCGTCCTCGGCCCCGGCGCATCCATCGCCGCCGACGAGGTTGTTGCACCCAAGACGATGCTCAATCGTGAACTCAAGGAGGTGTCCAGATGAACGGTCTGCACGGAATTATCTTCTCTCTCGAGAAATTCAGCGGTCTGCGCGAGCTGACGGACAACCGTATGCCCGCCTCTGTCCCCTTTGCAGGGCGTTACCGCATCATTGATTTTATCCTCTCCAGCATGGTCAACGCCAAGATTACCGATGTTGGCGTGGTGTTGCAGGGCAACTACCAGAGTTTGCTCGACCACCTCGGCTCTGGTAAGGACTTTGATTTGAGCCGTAAGCACGGCGGTCTGCGCCTGCTCCCCCCCTTCTCCCAGAAGCAACTACGCGGTAGAATCGAGGCTCTGGCTGGGGTACGCACCTATCTGGAGGGTATCCGCCAGTCCCATGTCGTACTGGCAGCCAGTGACCTCATCATCAATATCCCTCTCGACGATGTATACCAGAGCCACCTCGCATCTGGCGCAGATATTACCGCAGTCTGCACCACCAACATCGTCGGCAGTCCCGAGGATGCTACCTACTGCAAGCTCGATGAGAGTGGTCGCGTCACCCAGACTTTCACCGCCCTGCGTAACCCCGAGGGTTGCCACCGCGCGCTGGAAATCTACATCCTCTCCAAGGAGCTTCTGCTCAATCTGGTGGACGAGTGCATCAGTCAGGACCGCTACAGCTTCCGCAGTGCGATTTTGCAGGCAAAGGCTGACACCCTGCACATCCACAGCTATGTCTGGGATGGCTACGCTGCCCAGATTCGTAGCATCAAGGAGTACTACGACCGCAGTATGGAGCTGATGAACTGCGCTATCCGCCGTGAGGTGTTCCATCCCCAGCGTCCCATCCACACCAAGGAGCGCAACGATGCCTCCACCTACATCGACCCCGATGGCAGTTGCTGTGGCTGTATCGTAGCAGATGGTTGCACCATCGAGGGCAGTGTGGAGAACTCCATCCTGTTCCGCGGTGTGTCCGTTGCGCGCGGCGCACAGGTCAAGAACTGCATCCTGATGCAGGATGTCACGGTCCACCGTGATGCCGTTCTGCACCATGTTGTTGCCGACAAGAATGTGGAGATTTTGGAGTCCCGTACCCTCATTGGCAACGAGGCTTATCCGATGGCCATTGCCAAAGGGAGCAAGGTTTAACAAAAATCGGCAACTCGCACAATTAACATTCGTAACATCTGTAAAAGTTGACGGATAGCCATTTACTTTTTCAGACAATTTTGTTATACTGTGGCGAACCATATTTGATAAGGAGGTTTTTCACTCCATGAAAATCCTGTTTGCCGCTTCCGAGGCAGTCCCCTTTTGCAAGACTGGTGGTCTTGCCGATGTCGCCGGAAGCCTTCCCCAAGCACTGGCCAAAGCTGGTAACGAAGTCGAAGTCATTCTGCCTCTCTATAAAAAGGTCGCTGAGAACTGGAAAGACCAGATGACCTTCATTTGTAACATCGAGGTTCCTCTGGGCTGGCGACGCGTGTACTGCGGTCTGTTCCGTCTGGAAAAAGACGGTGTTATCTGGTACTTCGTGGACAACGAGTATTACTTCAAGCGCGACACGCTCTATGGCCACTATGACGACGGCGAGCGTTTCGGCTTCTTCTCCCGCGCTATCGTTGCCCTGTTGCCTGCACTACAGTTCCTCCCCGAAATTATCCACTGCAACGACTGGCAGACCGCACTGGTCCCCGTCTACCTGAAGGATGAGTGCGTCCGTTGGGAGGAGATTCGCGGTATCAAGACCGTGTTCACCGTCCATAACATCGAGTATCAGGGTCGCTACGGCAAGGAAACCCTGGAGGACCTGTTCGGTCTCGCCCCCGGTTGGTTTGCCGATGGCACCATCGCCATGGACGGCGATGTGAACCTGGTCAAGGGCGCGCTGATGACCTGCGATGCCATCACTGCTGTCAGCCCCACCTATGCACAGGAACTGCGCTATGCGTTCTTCTCCCACGGTCTGAGCAGTGTCATGCAGATGAACGCCCACAAGCTCCACGGCGTGCTGAACGGCATCGACATGGTGCGCTACGACCCCAACAAGGACCCCGATGTGCCTCACCGCTACAGTGCTGGCCGTATGACGGGCAAGGCCAAGTGCAAGGCCAAGTTGCAGGAGCAGATGGGTCTGACCGTAGATGCCAGCATCCCCGTGATTGGTATTGTCAGCCGTCTGGTCGGTCACAAGGGTCTGGACCTCATCCGCCATGTCTTTGATGACATCATGGAACTCAACTGCCAGTTTGTTGTGCTGGGCAGTGGTGATGCCCAGTATGAGCAGTTCTTTGAGGAGAAGCGCGCCCAGTACGAGGGTCGTATGGCGATTTATCGCGGTTACAACGAGCCCCTCGCCATGCAGATTTATGCTGGTGCCGACTTGTTGCTGATGCCCTCCAAGAGCGAGCCCTGCGGTCTGGCGCAAATGATTGCCATGCGCTACGGTACCGTTCCTATCGTGCGCGAAACTGGCGGTCTGAAGGACACCGTCCACGCCTACGAGGCATGGTGCGGTGCTGGCAACGGCTTTACCTTTGCAGATTACAATGCCAACGATATGCTGTTTGTCATTCGTCAGGCAGTGGATTTGTATAGCAACAATCCTTCCGCATTCAAGGCCCTGCGTAAGGCTGGCATGACGGAGGACTTCAGCTGGAAGCGTAGTGCCGAAGCCTACAACGAGATTTATCGTTCCATTTGCTCCTAAGCGGTCCTTTCTGTGATGATTTCAGGCGGGGGTATCTGACCCCCGCCTAATTTTGCAAAAAAGAGGTAACTATATGGAAAAGTTTACGAAAGCCTCCATGAAAAAGGAAATTTGCGACAAGCTTCGTCTGAACTTCGGATGCGCTGTCGAGGAGGCCACCGAAGAAAATATCCTCAAGGCCTGTGCGATGGTTCTGCGCGACCATATGAACGCCAATGCGGTTGAGAGCCGTAAGGAAACACGCACAGAACAGAAGCGTCAGGTTCACTATATGTCTATGGAGTTCCTGATGGGTCGTAGCCTGATGAAGAACGCCTATAACCTCGGTGTCATTGAGCCGATGCGCGCCGCCATTGAGGAACTGGGCTTCAAGAGTGCCGACATCTTCGATATGGAACCCGATGCAGGTCTGGGTAACGGCGGTCTGGGTCGTCTGGCCGCCTGTTATCTGGACAGCTTGACCACCCTTGAAATTCCTGCTTGTGGTTACTCCATCTGTTATGAGCTGGGTATCTTCAAGCAGAAGATTGTCGATGGCCAGCAGGTTGAGTTGCCCGACAACTGGATGGGTCTGGGCGACGCATGGCTCATCCCCCGTCCCACCGAGGCCGAGGAAGTCCACTTTGGTGGTAGACTGCGTGAGTTCTGGGCAGACGACCACCTGCACATCGTCCACGAGGATTACACCCGCGTGGTGGCAGTCCCCTGCGACATGACCATTGCAGGTTTCGATACCACACATACCAATACCCTGCGCCTGTGGGATGCCAAGAGCCCCTCCCCCATCGACATGAGCCTGTTCCGTCAGGGGCAGTATCTGGAGGCAAATGAAGAAAAGGCCATGGCGGAAGTCATCGCTAAGGTTCTCTACCCCGAGGATAACCACTACGAGGGTAAGAGCCTGCGCCTGAAACAGCAGTACTTCTTCGTTTCCGCTACCGTACAGTCCATCGTCCGCCAGCACATTCAGGTCTATGGCACTTTGACCAACTTCCATGAGAAGAATGTCATCCAAATCAACGATACCCACCCTGCGCTGGTTATCCCCGAACTGATGCGTATTCTCATGGACGATGCTGGTCTGGATTGGGATACCGCATGGAACATCACCGTCAACGCGGTGGCATACACCAACCACACCGTTCTCGCTGAGGCACTGGAGCGTTGGCCCCAGAGCTTGATGCAGAGCCTCCTGCCCCGTATTTGGCAGATTCTGTGCGAGATTGCACACCGCTGGCAGGATAAGGTCGAGCGTTTCTACAACTACGACCAGAACAAGGTCAAGAACATGGCCGTTATCTGGGACGGCGAAATCCGTATGGCAAACCTGTGTATCGCTGGTGGTATGGCGGTCAACGGTGTCAGCGCACTGCACAGCGACATTCTGCGGAACGATGTGTTCCGTGATGCCTGCGGTATGGAGCCTGATAAGTTCAAGAATGTCACAAACGGTATCGACCACCGCCGTTGGCTGGCAGAGATTAACCCCGGTCTGGATGGCCTCATCCGCGACTTGGCAAACGGGGACGAATATCTCCTCCGTCCTGGCACGGCTCTGCCCAAGCTGGAGCAGTATGCCGACGACAAGACCGTACTGGAGCGTCTGGAGAAAATCAAGCGCGCCAACAAACAGGCATTTGCCAAGTGGATTAAGCGTGAGCAGGGTCTTGTCCTCAACCCCGATGCTATCTTCGATGTACAGGTGAAGCGTCTGCACGAGTACAAGCGTCAGTTGCTGAATGTCATGCACATTATCCACCTGTATCTGAACCTGAAGGACAATCCCAATATGGAGATGCTTCCTCACACCTTCCTGTTTGGTGCTAAGGCCGCCCCTGGCTACTTCGTCGCCAAGCGCATTATCCGTCTCATCAACTCCATGGCAGACCACATCAACAACGACCCCGTCTGCAAGGGCAAGTTGCAGGTGTTCTTCTTGGAGAACTACCGCGTATCTATGGCGGAGATGCTGATGCCTGCGAGCGAAGTCAGCCAGCAAATCTCTACCGCTGGTAAGGAAGCAAGTGGTACTGGCAACATGAAGTTTATGATGAACGGCGCACTTACCGTCGGTACTTTGGACGGTGCCAATGTCGAGATGCACGAGGTACTCGGTGACGACAATATGTTCCTCTTTGGTCTGAAGACCCCCGAGGTCGCTGAAATGCGCGACGCAGGCTACAACCCCTACCGTCTGTACAGCCGTGACCCCGCCCTGCACCGCGTTTTGGACCAGATTAGCAACGGTTTCCGCGATGGTGTCCGTTATGACGACTTGGTGGAGCGTCTGCTGTTCGGCAAAAATTGCCCCCCCGACGAGTATATGCTGTTGGCCGACTTCGCCTCCTACTGTGCCGCCGAGCGTCGCATGGTCGAGGCCTATGGCAACAGAACGCAGTGGAACCGTATGTCCCTGCTCAACATCGCTCGCTCTGGCATCTTCGCCGCCGACCGTTCCATTGCTGACTACGCAGAGCGCATCTGGCATGTGCCCTATAAGAAATAACATCGTTTCTCCCTTTTTCGGGACAGGTATGATTTTCTTCGTACCTGTCCCCTTTTTCTTTCCTACTCTTGACAAATCACAATAGCGGTTTTATAATATCATTAGATGATATCAAGTAACGATATTACAAGGTGAGGAGGTGGCACGATGCCAAAGAAGTCGATGGACAGTCTAACAGAATCCATGTTTTATGTGTTGATGGCCCTCTGCTGTGGTCCCATGTGTGGCATTGCGATTGCAGAGGACATCACACGGCGCACCAACGGCCGACTGCGTATCGGCCCAGCGACCCTCTACACGATTTTAGGAAAATTTGAGCGAGAAAAGTACATTGAGGAAATCGCTGTGGAGGGACGCAAACGCACCTACCAAATCACCGCAAAGGGACGCACCGCCTATGAGGAGGAGCTTGTCCGCCTGCGCCACTGCTTAGAGGATGCTGAACGAGCGAAAGGAGGGTTTTTGCCATGACAGAACAGACAACCAAGTATATCCATCGTCTCTGCCCCTGTGACCGCTGTGATATCGAAGGATTACAGAGTTGGTTGGAAGATATGTCCGCCGAGGGACTGTTTCTCATCGAGGACGGCGTATTCTGCAACCTATTTTCCTTCGTGCGCGCCACCCCTGCACGCACCAGATACCGTCTGGATGTCGCACAAAAAGAAAAGCCACGCTTGTTCGACAGTGGCAACGGACTTTCCACCGAGGAGCGTGAACTATACCATGAGATGGGCTGGGAGTACCTACTGTCCTACAGCGGATTCCATATCTACCGCGCTTGCAAACCAGATGCACCCGAGCTAAACACTGAGAGCGAAACCCACGCCATGACCATCCAACTGTTCCGCAAGCAACAGCGAAGTTTGCTATTTACTGCGTTGTTTGATATCCTGTTTTTTGGCTTTCTGTACGCCAGTAGACCGTTGGGTTATCCGTTTTTGATGGCAAGCACCACAGGCATCTGTCTTTTACTTGGTATCTACTGTCTGTTGGTGTATATCATCGCAAGAATTTTCCTGCGCGTGCGTCGTTTACGGCAATATGAAAAGCGTCTGTTGTCGGGCGACAGTCTAAACCACCGCAGTGCATGGCGAGAAAAAGCACTCACGGTCTATACTATCCGATTCCTTCCGTTTCTGTTCTCCTGTGGCATTGCGTTCGGTCTACTCTCTGGACTGTCGCGTGTCGGAACGGAATCCCCTCTGGAAACCTTTGTAGGCACACCGCCGTTTGCCACGATAGCAGATACCCTCCCTGGGGATGCCACGCGGAATCGTTGGGGTGACTACGAAACCACCAGAAGTTGGAACACCGCCGTTGGCACAATTACTGAGTGGAATGAAAATTGCGATGTCAAGACAGAGGACGGCACGCCCTACTTCTGTATTCTCCGCTTGGAGTACCATGAGACGATTGCTCCGTGGCTTGCCAAAGGACTGGAACGGGACTATTATACCTACGATGCCAACCGCTATCGGAAGGACCGATTCGAGGATATCGCCACCCTGCAATTGGGGGTAGACAGTGCCCGTGTGTACCGCAACCAAGGCTCACTCTATGTTCTGATGCGCCACGGCAACCGCGTCGCCCATGCCGTCGTTATCATTCACCGCGATAACATCCAGGAAAACCAGTGGATGCTGTGGGCACAGGCAATGGCGGAGAAACTGAAAGAAACAGAATAGTCTGGCATCCTTAAAACAGTTCATCCTCTGCATGAGCAATCGTGCGGAGGATTTTTCACACATCCTGCAATAGCAAAACTGATGTGATTCTCATTGACTTACCAATATTTACATGATAAAATCAATAAAACGAAATGAGGTGACCAGCATGGTAAAACTTAGAACTTCCTTCTAACGATAGAAGGAAATTATTCTGAATCCTTCTATCGCTGTGTAGCATAGGAGGTCAATATGAAAAAATATCACAGGCACAATCGCCGCTATTTTATAGGGGCGTTGGTTGGTGTGCTCTTTAGCACTCTTTTTGCGGTCATTCTCCAGTTTTTCAAGGGCGATGTTCTGGATTTTGCCGTTTCTGGCGAAATAGAGCAAACACTTCGCTCAGCAGTACTGCTTATCAGCTTTATTCTCTTGGAGGTCATAAGCTACTATATCTTCCAACGCCTAGGAAACAAATATGCCATTGGCTGTATTTCTGAACTACGACAGGATATTTTTGTTAGTATTCTCAAGCGAAGCTATGTTGCGTACAGGCAACACCCCCAGGGTGACTATATTGCTAAATATATGACGGAGGCAGAATCCATTCGAGACCGACAGTTTCGGATGTTGCCGATGCTCTGGGAAATCCTGTTTAGAGTCATCCTTGTAAGTTTTGCGCTTTTTTTACTGGATTGGCGCATTGCTATCATAACCGTCACATTGCTGACAACACCGCTGTATCTTCCCAAGTTGATAGAATCTAAGCTCCAAAAGGCACAAACAGAATATTTGTGCGCCATGGAAGATAATCTGACCAAGGTGACAGACTGGCTTTCTGGATTTGAGCTCATTAAGAATTATTCCATTGAAAGAGAAATTCGGGAACAATTCTGTGCAATCAATGACGATGCAATGGCAAAGTTACTGCGAGACACACACCTCGGAGCCATATCGCAACTTATCACTACGCTCATTTCATACCTTTCCTATTTTATTGTTTTGCTATGTTCAACATGGCTCGTGCTCCAAGGGGATTTTTCTGCTGGTGACTTCTTTGTGGCAATCGGCATGATTGACCAGCTTTCCTATCCGCTGATTTCGTTAGCGGGAATCATTCGTCAACTTATTGCCATCAGACCCACTTGTATAGCAATGGAAGAGTTCCTAACGATTCCCGAGGCCGTACAGACCATAGGTAAGACAAAAAATCTGAATTATGATATTCGCTTCCAGAATGTATCTTTTTCTTATGATGGACAGCGTTCTATTTTGAGCGAATTGAATCTGACACTTTATAAGGGAAAACGGTATTTACTGAAAGGTCCCAGTGGATGCGGAAAGACAACCGCAATCAATTTACTGCTGAGGTACTATGATGCGACCGCTGGAAGTATTGAAATCGATGGCGTTCCTCTAAATCAGATTAGCAGTACTTACGAACTTATAACTATTGTGCGGCAGGAGGCAATCTTATTCCACGACACGCTACGAAACAATCTGACAATGTATCAAGAAATATCGGATAGCAGACTGTTTGAAGTGCTGAGAAGTGTGGGACTGGACAGGTATGCCAATGTGGAATCCTTGAACAGTATCATCGCGGAAAGCGGTGCAAACTTCTCCGGTGGTGAAAAGAAACGGATTTGCCTTGCCAGAGCATTACTGCGGAATACAGATGTGTTGATTCTGGATGAGCCATTGGCAAATCTGGATTCTGCAACCGCAGAATGCATTGAAGACCTTTTACTATCCATTCCCAATAAAACCATTTTAGTTGTTTCGCATCAATTCACGGAAACCAAGCTACATTATTTTGATAAAGTACTTGATTTCACCGCAAGATAACAATAGAGCTACCCTGGGAGCAATCCCAGGGTAGTACTGATTGATACGAAATATCTTATTAAATAGTTTTACTGCTCTTGTTCCGTTTTTCATTTACTTCGTTGCTGATTCTGCCCCCACAGTTCCTCCAAAATATCCTCCACTTCGGGGAACATCACAAATGCGGTTGTGATGCCCATGCCCTGTGCCAACCGCAATTTACGGCGTAGCGTCTGTGCATCGTCGAATAGGATAAACCTCGGTTCACAGTTTCCCACCAACACAAAATATTTGGCACACAAATCTTCGGAAAAGAATACCGATGGTTCTTCGCACAGCAGTTGGCACAGCGTTTCCTGAGAGATGGCGCACCCCTCGCCGTTGGGACACGGCAAGGGAAATTCCATCCGCACGCGCTGTAAATCCAGTGCCACACGCTCCCCGAACTCTTTTCGCGCCTCCTCTAACCGCTGTCGCAGTGTGCCCCCAGAGATAGCGGTACAAATCAGCACCATGGCATCCCGTACCTCATAGCCGTAGCACTCTGGCACAAAGAGTCGCCTGCCGTTGCGCCGTAGCACCCCACACAGCAGTTGTAGAAAGGCGCACCGTTCCTCGGAGAACGGCTGTTCAAAATCCGCTACGACACCGCCAAAGCCACGCTGGACACATTCGTGCCAGACCGCCTTGCAGAGTGCCGTTGCATCTGGAATCAAACAGCCGTCCCCATCGCTCAACACCATCAGCCCCCCTTTTACCTGTGAGGAAAGTGGACAGGACGACAGTACCCCCCCTTCCGTTATCCGATACGCCACATGCGCGACACGGTTGGTATAGTGCAATGCCGTGTCGAGGTTTTCGGGTGTAACCGCTACATAAGTCTGCACAGGATTGCCCCCCTTGTAGAAACCGAAAGATTGTGATACAATACCATTGATTATGCAGTTATGGAGGACGCTATGCCTTTTTCCCTCATTCCCGACCAAGTCTTTTCCCGTTACAGCGATATCACCGCCCCGATGCTCCAAAAACAGGGGATTCAACTGTTGCTATGCGATTTGGACTATACCCTCGCCCCCCGCGCCGTTGCCGTGCCAGACAAAGCACTGCGCCGTTGGTTGACCGACCTCCGCACGGCAGGCATTACCGTTATGATTCTCTCCAACAACCGTTCCAGTGAGCGCGTCAACACCTTCTGTCAAGACCTCGGCATCCGCTATGTGGGACACGCTGGGAAACCCAGTCGGCGCGGATATCGCGAGGCAATACAACAGGCAGGTGTCACCACCGCACAAACCGCTATGTTGGGCGATAAACTCCTCACCGATGTGCTGGGTGCAAAGCGAAGCCGTGTGTTAGCACTGATGGTCGAACCCCTCGGTGGACCCGTCGGTGCGTGGAATCATGTCTTGCACCTGTTGCAACGCCCGTTTAAATGGTTGGCACGCCAGAGAAGAAAAAAATATTTGTCATAATTTGAGAAAAAAACAGTTGACATTTCTCTGATTGTGTAGTATTATACTCCTTGTTCCGATGTTGTATCGGTCATATGGGGGTATAGCTCAGCTGGGAGAGCGCTTGAATGGCATTCAAGAGGTCAGCGGTTCGATCCCGCTTATCTCCACCAAAGCGAGTGCGCACGAGAAAGGACATCCAAAACGGATGTCCTTTTTTGTTGCCATTTCAACAGAAAAACAAGGTCATATTTTACAATACTCAATATTTTCACAACTTTTGACCAACAAAAAAATATTTCTGCAAAATCGAAAAATCGCACTTCGTTGCAGAACTACAAAGGAAAAATATTTTCGATTGGATGGGAATCCAGATGGGAATCCCATCAAACTTCAATCATACTTCTACACTTCCCTACACATAGACTAACCCCCACGGAATACGCTGGTGTTTTCCGTGGGGGTAGGTTTATTTTGCGTTAGGTAAAGGTAATGAATTTAAGAATGATGCAGGAGATGGTGAAGTGACTGTTAGAGGTCGATACCCAACTTTTCTGCAATCTGCTCGGGAGTGAGACCTTGGCTTTTTGCCTTCTTCAGAAGTTCGTTGATTTGCTTAGTAGCAGAAACCTTGGGGGTTTCCAGTTCCTTAATTCTATCATTCAGAGTATCAATGGCTTTCTGATGATAATCAATCTTCTTTCTGAGTTCTGCAATCAACTCTTCTTTTCCTCTGCGCTTGGCTCTGGTCTTCTTCTCAGTCATATCAGACATTGGTGGTATCTCCTTTCGTTGGATAAGCGGTTGTTAAATTAAGATGATAGTATTATAATTTGTTTGTTTTCTAAAGTCAACATTATTTTAATACTATTATCTCCCAATCTGTTATTGTTGTTAATATGTTTTGCAAAAATAATACGATAAAAATATTCAAAAATCTTTTCTTATATCTTAAAAAACATCTTGATATCCTTATTCTGAAGAGTTAAGATGTGACCACCAATCAGAAAAGGAGTGAAAACCATGAGCATTTTACAGGACTTCTTTCATGGTGAAATTTTACCGTGGGAGCAATTCAACTGCTCGGATGACCCAACTTATAAAATGTTTACAAACAATATTACCATCTTAGACAAATCGTTGACAGAGTGCTTGACAGAGAAAGAGCAAAAAATGTATGAGGAAATAAGGCACCTATGGATAGGTCAAGAAAACATCAAAATGGAGCAAATGTTTCTCTATGCTTTTAAGATGGGAGCATTCTTCATGCTGGATTTGTTTTCAGAATAATAGCAAACTACATTATGATTATAATTCCTAATATTTGTAGTTTGTAATGTTGTGTAGTTAGGAATAAAATACAGAAAGTGTTTTTTGAGAAAAAGTCTGTTTTGTATTGATATTTCAACAAGGAAGTAAATTCTGTATTTTTGGGAATGGACAGGGCGTTTTTGTTCTTTTATTCGGGCAGATTTCTTATTTAGTGAAGTAGATTTTTATAGGAAAAATGAGTTTAATAGTTGGTTTGGTTATGTGTTGAAGGTGCTTGGACTGTTAAAGTCAAAAATACTCATTTTTTATACCCCTTCCCTACTATCCTCTGAGAACTCAAATAGATAGTGGTGTTGGCTACTACGCTATCAGTTCATAACTAACCATATCCTAATATAACTTAATACATACTTCATAATACATATACCCAACCCACCCCAGGCATATTCCGTGCCCGGGGTGGGTTGGGTAATCGGTTTTGTCTCGACAACTCTACCGCACCACAGGGCTACTCTATTCGCTACTCTTTTTTCGTTCGTCACACATCATTGTAACACCTACAAAATTTTTTCAGGATTTCATAGCTCTGCTATTGTATTTCCATAGCAAACTCACTATAATATATTGTGAGTTGTTGTATAAACACCCCATATTATAGAGGTGAGAATATGAATTTTTCAGAAAGAATTAAATATATCCGAAAGGTCGCTTATCTTAGTCAAGAATCTTTTGCAAAAGAGATAGGTGTATCATTCTCAACAGTGAATCGTTGGGAACGAGGGAAGTCAAAACCGAACTATGCTGCTATGAAAAAAATTAATGCTTTTTGCCATAATAACTCAATTAAGGTTGATTTTGACGAAGATGATTCTTAATTGAGGAGGTGACATCATGGCAAAGATAATGCAGATAATAGCCCAAGAAACGAATGGCAAAAGTTATAACACAGAAAAATATTCGTTTGATACCATAGGAATGCCATCATTTGATTATGACGATGACGGCAACAAAATAATGAAATGGCAAGTGTCTGGCGAGACTACACGCCACAAAAAGCCAGTCCCACTTGGAGACTATGCAAAACAATTAGCAGGTAGTCCCCCTGTTATTAGTTATTTCTTAGATGGTTCACGCCATGCCTATAAAGTTGACGATATTTCATACAACAAACAGGTTTATCCAGTTGTAGCCGGACAAGTTGGTGTTGGATGTTGTAGACGAGTAAATGGTGTTATGCACGCTGAGAAGTTTTACAGAAGGCTCGTATTGTCACTGCCCAATGTATGTAATGCAGACGGTTGGGGCGATGAGGAGTTCTTCGCAGCAAAAACAGTAAAGTTGAACAAGAGTGCTGAGTTGAAGCGATTAGGGATTGAGTTTTCAGCCATTCTTCCGTACACAATGCCAAAAGACAAGAGAAAAGGCAAAGTTGAGGATAGCGGCATAGCCTGCATTCAAGATTACATGATACAGTCTGAAAAGGAAATGGTTGCAGAGCTTGTGAAAGCAGGTAAAATCAATCAGAATAATTATTTGCTCAAAGATGGTTCTCTGGAATACAAGCCGATGAAAACAGGCAGAGGCGATTTGCGAGAACTTCAGAAGATAAAGCACAACTATCGTTGGGTTATAGGCGTTTCAAAATCCTTTAATCCTGAAAGTATCTTAGACCATACTGGCAAACCGAATGCAAACTACATTGCTGACCTTCCGCTATTCCATAGAACGCCAGTTGCACTCTATGAAAACAAGGCTTTTTTAGGGGATGTCCAGTTTGCAGTCTGGTACATAAGAATCAGAGATAAGAAGTACACCAGAACTCCTTTTGATGGCGTAATTAAGGTTGAAAAGATTCTTATGGATGAGGAACATAATATTGGCATAGACAGTGACGAAATTGATTTGTTAAGTGCTACACTGATAAATGAAAGAACTCCAACGTGTTATGGTACGGATAAGAGATGGGCAAACCATCTTTACCCCGTTTTCTTGACAGAATCTTTTGTGAAAAGCAAATACATGAGTACAGAAATGTTTCTGCATTTATTCTAAGGAGAAAATATGGTGACAGATTCTAAGATTATAGGTCGAGTGTTGGCAACAGAAAAAGCCCCTACGACTATTGATAATTTTGCGTTTTGGACTAATCCGACGCTGATATTAAATCCGTTTGACATTGTAAAAGTCGAACACGTTAACGGCTCTTTTTCTTATGGTATGATTGAAGATATATCTCATATTACTGATGCAGCGAGCTTTTTAACAAACTACATTTCAAGTGATTTCGGTGATGTAGGTGTAGAAAGTCCTACATTGCGTGTTGGCATGAACTATGTTCAAGCAAAAGTTGTATGTAACACCAAGAACATCTACATTCCGTGCCAAAGCAATGCAAAGGTATATCTTGCAACAGCCAATGAAATCGAATATGCATTAGGCTTAAAAGATATTCGTAATCCGTTGGTATGTGGTTATCTTGAAATGTACGAAGGAACCGCTGGCTGTGAAAAAGTTATGCTTCCTGTACGGCTGAACTCTAAATTTATTATCGGACCAGAGGGCGCACATCTGAATATCTCTGGTATTTCTGGCCTTGCGGCAAAAACATCCTATGCAATGTTTTTGATGAAAGCTATTCAGGACAGATATTTGAATAGCGAGGATGAGGAAGATTCCGTTGCATTTGTTATGTTCAATGTTAAGGGCAGAGACCTTTTAACCATTGACCAACCAAATGATTACCGTGATGAAGAGAATCCAGAACAGGCACAAAAAGAAAACCTTGCTATGTATAAGGAGTTAGGCTTGTCAGCAGAGCCTTTCCAAAATGTAACCTATTACTATCCGTACTCCACCGAGAAATACTGGAATACATATTTGAAGCCGGAAGAAGTAGCTGACAATGTAAAGAAGAAAAAGGCAAAGAAATTCAAGTATATCTACAAGTATGACCGCAATAACTTGGATTTGATGTTCTCTAATATTGATGATACCACTCAGACTATGGACGCAATCATCAATTATATTATGGCGGGTCAAGGTAAATTTGGTTCTGTCAACGACTGGCAAGAGTTCCTTGAGGCCATTAAGGAAAAATGCAATGCTGGTGGGACAACAGACAAGGAAATTCCTATTTCAAGCTGGCGAAAGTTCTACCGTATTGTAAATAAGGCGATTAACGACAAAACCGCTATTTTTGCAAGAGCTGTTGATGAAAGCAAGGCGGAAACAAGACTTGGTGATGCATTGAAGTATATCAGAAAGAACGAAGTCCATGTCATCGACATCGCAAAACTCTCAGAAGATAAGCAAGCGTATGTATTTGGCGATGCGGTTAGAACGCTGTATAACTTGCAGCTCGGTGAGTACAACGGAGACGAGGGTGTAGCACCTCCGTCCAGAATTGTTATTTTCATCGACGAGCTGAACAAGTATGCTTCTAAAGATGCACCTCGTCATTCTCCGATTCTTCAACAGCTCCTCGATGTTGCTGAAAGAGGACGTTCGTTAGGTGTTATTTTGTTTGCTGCAGAACAGTTTAGAAGTGCAATCCATGATAGAGTAACGGGTAACTGTTCTACTCATGCTTACGGAAGAACAAACTCTATTGAGCTTACAAAGAGTGATTATAAAAGTGTTCCATCCGTATACAAGACAATGATGACAAGATTAAAACAGGGCGAATACATTGTGCAAAATCCTATCTTTAGGTCTATGCTGCACATCAAATTCCCGAAGCCAATTTATAAACAGATAAAATGATGGAAGTGAAATGCCATGGCTAAGATAGGAAAGAATATCCTTGAAAATCTGACAACGGGTATGTATTCGGACTCGAAGGTAGCCTACAGAGAATATGTACAGAATGCCTGTGACCAGATTGACAAGGCAATAGATAGTGGAATTGTAACCTCCGAATTAGCAGAAGTTACAATCTTTATCGACCCAAAGCAACGATATATTTCGATTGAAGATAATGCTACGGGTGTACGAGAAAAAGATTTTGTTGCACAGTTGGGAGACATTGCAAATTCCGACAAAAAGATTGGTGTAGACAAGGGTTTCCGTGGTATTGGACGACTTTGTGGTTTGGCGTATTGTCGAACTTTGGTCTTTACAACATCATACGCAGGAGAGACAGTTGCTTCTCGAATGAGCTTTGATGCGAAACTGATGCGTGAGATGTTGATTTCGGACAAGAAGTATACTGTTGATGAGATTCTTGATGCAATTGTAACGACTAAAGTTGATAAGGAAGAAAAAGATAAACACTACTTCAAGGTTGAGCTGATTGATATTAACCACGAAAACACCGATTTGCTTGATACCGCTGGAGTGCGTGATTATTTGAGTTTTGTTGCTCCTGTTCCTTATACAAACAAATTCCATTATAGGCATGATATCTATGGTCATGCTAAAAGCATTGGCTTTACTATTGACGAATACAAGGTTACTGTTAATGGAGCACAGCTTTTTAAGGAATATAAAACTCGTTTGTATGAAGGTGCAGATAATGCACGAAAAAGCTATGATGATGTTTTTGGCGTAGAGTTTAAGGACTTTTACGATGGAAAAACATTGATAGCATGGGCATGGTATGGTTTGTGCCGATTTGAAAAGGCTATTCCAAAGGCATTAAATCCTATGTATGGATTTAGATTGAGACAAGGAAATATCCAAATTGGAGACCATACGGCTGTTGCGTCCTTATTCAAGGAAGACCGAGGAAACAGCTATTTTATAGGAGAGATTTTTACTGTTGACAAGAATCTTATTCCTAACTCTCAGAGAAACTACTTTAACGAAACCCCAGCGAGAATAAATCTGGAAGAACAGCTTAGAGTATTTTTTTATGATGAGCTTCATCGCTTGTATCATGTAGCTAACGAAACCAAAAATCATTACAGAAAGTTGGAAGCCTATAATGATGCTGTTGCAAAACTTCAAGAGAAGCACGCCAAAGGTTTTGTTGATAAAAAGGAACAGAGCCGCATGGAAGCTACGGTTGAAGATGCAAGAAAGAAAAAAGATGCTGCCAAAAAGAAACTCGAAAAGACTGTTGGAACTCTGTCTGCAAGTAGCTCGTTGACCCCAGAACAGCGTGTTCACAAAGCGATTCAATATAAGTTTGAGAAGAATAATGTTTCTTCTGCCACTCAAAAAGCAGAGAAAAAAGAAACAGAGATTGTTGTGCAGAAGGAAGAAAAGAAATCCAAATATTTCACAGACAACCTTTCAAAGCTCGACAAGAGCAAGCGTAAACTCGTAGGACAAATAATGGGAATTGTTAGCCAAATAGCTCCTGAGAATATCGCTGAAGAAATTCAAGCAGCAATAGAAAAGGAGTTTAGATAATCATGAACAGAAAAGTTCTTTTAGTTGAACCAAATTATAAAAACAAGTATCCGCCAATGGGACTTATGAAGTTGGCGACTTATTATCGTCAATGTGGCGATGATGTTCGCTTTTTCAAAGGAGACTTGAGAGACCTTGCCGCTGATTTGGTCATTGAGGATTTGCTTGAACAGCTTTATTCTATCCTCCCAGATACAAAGTGGAAGAAATATAAATTGGTTCTCATTAATTATATTCGCAAGGCTGATATATCTGCATTAGAGGAATGCGAAGCGTTTGCTTCAAATCCAATGGCGTATCAACTTGCAAAGGATGCTCGCCTATCATACAAGAGAAAAGATTATTTCAAGAATACTCCTTTTGATAAAGTCGGTATCACTACATTGTTTACTTTCTATTGGGACATAACAATAGACACCATCAACTTCGTTAAACAATTATGCAAGGACGAAAAGGATGTTATGGTGGGCGGTATCATGTCTACATTGTTGCCGGAAGAAGTTTATCAAGCAACAGGCATCCACCCTTTTATTGGATTGCTTAATCATCCCGGTGACATTGACGAAGGTGATACAACAATCATTGATGCATTGCCGCTGGATTACTCAATTTTGGACGAAATAGAATATAAATATCCTGCGAACAATGCTTATTTCGCATATATGACCAGAGGTTGCATCAATCACTGTGCTTTTTGTGCAGTCCCTACTCTCGAACCGACCTACTATGATTATATCGGTCTGAAAGAACAGATAAATATAGCAAGGGAGCGTTTTGGAGAGCAAAGAGATTTGCTTCTTCTGGATAATAATGTTCTAGCATCAAAGTGTTATGACAAAATCATAGATGAGATTAAGGAATGTGGTTTTGGACGAGGTGCAACCTATATTCCACCAAACCAGTACGAGATTGCAATTCGTAATCTGAGAGATGGATTTAATGACAGAGCATACATTCGGAAATGTGTGAGACTGTACAAGGAGTTGATGGAAAAATTACCGTCTGAAGAAAAAATAGAGTTCTATCTCAAACTTGAAGAGGTGGACTGTTTGCATCATGAGACTGCAACAAAAGAAGATATATTGTCATTGGACGAGTATGTTGCTCCGTTGTATTCCAAGCATTTCAAGCACAAAAAAGAGCTAAAACGTATCGTTGATTTCAATCAAGGTATTGATGCACGTCTTATCACAGATGCTAACATGAAAAAATTGTCCGAAGTAAATATCTATCCGTTGCGTGTCGCTTTTGACCATTGGGAACAGAAAGATATTTATGAAAGAGCAATCAGGACGGCTGTATCAAATGGAATTACGAATCTTTCCAACTATATGCTTTATAATTTCCACGATAAGCCGGAACATCTTTATCACAGAATGAAGATGAATGTTGATATGTGTGACGAACTTGCTGCCAACATTTATTCATTCCCAATGAAATACCACCCAATCAATGACCCAGAGTTTTTCATGAATCGCGATTTCATTGGAAAGCATTGGAATAGAAAATTCATTAGAGCGATTCAAGCTGTGCTTAATTCGACAAAGGGCAAGGTTGGTAAAGGAAAAGCATTCTTTGAAGAAGCATTTGGAGCAGACGAGCACCGCTTCTGGACTATCCTCTGGATGCCAGAAACATTTATCATTTACAGATTTATGTTTAAGGATAATCTGGCAAAAGAATGGGAGGAAAAATTCTGGAGCTTACCTGCCGACAAGTTAAAAACTGTGCAGGAAATTGTAGCAATAAACCAATTCAAAGAGTTGGATATGAGCAAGTATGATGAGCAAGTGCGAGATGTGTTGACTTACTATCAGTTTACAAGAGACGAAGCCGAGGAACTCATCAAGAAAAACAAACAGAATATTGACTAGAGTGTGTTTGAAAACTCTTTAGGTTTGTCAATGATGTGTTACGGAGAAAGAAAGGAATGGAAAACCAGTTTAGGAGAGTTTCAGTTGAGGGGTCTCATGGGGAAACGGTTATAACTTCTCTCTCAGACAACGGGTTCTCCCCTTTGTACAGGCCTATCAGACCAAAGATGAATCCTTAACCCCACTCTACGCTATCACACCCATAGAGAAATACATAAAATGGGGTTCTGTGACATGGCATCCTTTTGACAAGGCGGAAAGCCTGTATGTGAGATACTTCCGGAAGATGGGGCATCATGTAGCATATACCCATATACTATACAACTTAATTCATACTTTATTTAGGCTCCCCAGATAGCCCCCACCTGCCAACTACCTCAACAGACCCCTGGCACATTCTGTGCCAGGGGTCTCTCATATAAAAAGGTTGTTTTTGGTTATAGATGAGATTATACTAAAATGGAAAAAGAACGAGAAAGGCGCGTGTGATATGGCAAGTAAATACAAGGGTGTTTATCAAAGAAAGAACGGCACATGGTATTATAGAATTAAAAAGAAAGACAGCAACGGCATTATTGATAATTACCAACAAAGTGGATTTCTGACTGAGGAAGATGCTCACAAAGCAAGAGTAGAACATCTGAGGGACATAGCTTATAGAGAGGGATATCCCTTCGATGATGACGAATTGCGCTCCGGTTCTTTTAAGAAAGAGCAAGTCATTGAATTACAGAGTTTTGCAAACTATGAGCATGACTTAAAATCTTTCCATGATGTATTTCAAGACTTTCTGCATAGTGGATATGTAGAAAGCGAGGCATCTAAGAAGAAATACCAAGCCATGTATAACGCTCAACTTTGTGTGTGGGCTGATAAAGAAATACACTCTTTCGTAGATACGGATATAGATTTGTTCCTGTTAAAGCTATCTGTAAAGGGTTACAAAGCCACTTATATTGCATCCATAAGAAAACTGATTAGAAAAATTTTTGAATACGCTAATCTGATGGACTACACGGTTCGTGGTGATATATGTGTTGGTATGGACACTAAACCCTATAAACTAAGGCTTTTGAGCCTGTTCAGTGGTATTGGTGCCCCGGAACAAGCATTGAAAAACCTTGGTGTAGCCTACGAACTAATACATTATTGTGAAATAGATAACAAGGCATCAAAAGCCTATTGTCTGCTACACGGAGAGAATAAGGAAGAAAGAAAAATTCTAGAAAAAAAGAGAATTAAGGATATCAATGAACTGAGTGCAGGACTAATTGACTTTAAGTGGCAAGAAGAAGCAAAAATATATGAGAGTTTTCGATTAGACCCACCAAGACATAATTATGATGGTTCAGTTCCAGATTTTGATATTATGATTTTTGGCTTTCCCTGCACTGATATTTCAAGTTCTGGTCACCAAAAGGGTCTACAAACTGATGATGGAGAGCTGACAAGAAGTGGACTTTTCTTTAAGGCTATGAGAATAGCCTATCACAAGAGACCCAAGCTGATGATAGCAGAGAATGTGGCTGCGTTAGTAAGTAAAAAGCACAGGAGAGATTTTGAACGCATCATAGAGGAGTTTGAGGATGTGGGCTACAGACACTATATCCAGAAAGTAAATTCAAAACACTTTGGTTTACCTCAGAACAGAAACAGAGTGTTTATGGTACTAGTTCGAGAAGACTTGAGTACAGGCTTCACTTTTCCAAAGGGAACGGACTTAGAGGTACGGGCTGAGGAGTGGTTTGAAAATACTGTAAGTGAGGAGTATTATGCATCCCCCTCTCAATTAGAAACCCTCAGAACAGTCAGCAGTAGAAAACCTGATTTTAAACGGGACTGCATATCCTGTATCACTACTGGATGGGGAACTCCTTCCTACACCCGACAGACTTTTATTGTAGATGATAGAGGTACAAGATGTTTGAGTAGTGAGGAACTGATGAGATTTCAAGGATTTCCCTCTGAGTATGGTACATTATTGAGGGAACATGGATTTTCAAAGAACCAAGTAGGCAAATTGGTGGGAAACTCTATTGCTGTTCCTGTAATGCAGTCAATTTTAGAACAATTATTTGATAGTATATAGGCAGGCCTTTTTCGTTCTTTTTTATCATATACCCCACGATTAACAACTCCACATAACCAACTAACAGATAAACTAAACAAACCAAATTGACTATCAGACTACCCCCGGCACAAGATGTGCCGGGGGTCTCTCTATGTCCAGAAGTCGGGATAACTGGAGAGATGTAGTATACCCTTGTGGTGGTTTTGGGTGAACTGCTTTTGATTTATAAATGGTGTTTACTCTTCTATATATAATGTATGAGGTTTTATAACTTTTGTCCAAAAAGTTGATGTGGTAGTATTTATATAGATAGGTATACCCATTTAGACGCTACGCTATTATCTTTGATGTATTATATATCATAAAAACAAATTTTGCTTTCTCGTTACATAATTGTAATAATTATTTTTTGTTACAGTTGTTGACAATACCAAAAATACGCGCTATAACAGATGTGCAAGTTAAGAATAAAACAATTTTATTGTTGTATAAATTTTCTTGACTTTTAGTTTATAATGCGTTATTATCACAACACAAAAAACAACTAAACAACATCTTCATTTCGTTGTTTAGTTTTTAATATAGATATTTAATATTTACGATACAAAAAGGCAGGTGATAACCAAATAAATTAACACGCATTTCTTGATTAAATTCAAATCAGATAGACTTGATAAATAATTATCAAATTTAAAAGCGAAAAGGAGATATTTATTATGAGAAAAGTTATTAAAGGTAGAAAGTATGATACTGATACAGCAAGCAGAGTTTACTCTTGGGGTAATGGAAAATACCCATCTGACTTCCGCTGGCAGAGAGAAACTCTGTACCTCAAAAGTACAGGTGAGTTCTTCCTGCATGGTGAAGGTGGTGGCCTATCCCCTTATGCTCACTACTATGGA
Source organism: Candidatus Pelethomonas sp. (assembly GCA_045658885.1). Lineage (GTDB taxonomy): Bacteria > Bacillota > Clostridia > Oscillospirales > Oscillospiraceae > Pelethomonas. Next base: position 52,182 of record JAZOVU010000018.1, read on the forward strand.
AATGGTCGTGGGGAGGGTGAAAAGATTATACCCATGACTATTGTAGAGGCTCAGAGATGGGTTGAAGACCATGCTGATTATGAAGTATATGTAGACCTCTTTGGTGAACCTGAGGAGTAATCTTCCATACCTTAAACCCTATTCCCCCTTTCTGCCTGAGGAGTATTGAGAGTGAAAAAGTAAGCGTAAAAACTAACCGCGTAAGAAAAATGCGGACTCTGGGATTAACCACGGAGTCCACAATATTTATTCATTTCGCCCGACATTCAGTCGGAGCATTCCACGGCATCAAGGCTTGAAGCACATTCTCTTGGGACA
>JAZOVU010000019.1:0-15483 GCA_045658885.1 Candidatus Pelethomonas sp.
ATCATCTTCTATCAACTACCGAATCATTTTCTTCGCTTTGTTAGCGCGATTTCCCAAGCATTTCTGCGGTTTCGTGTATTGTATCATACTTCAACTTCATCACTCCTTTTACCTATAGAGCATATTGTTAGGATGAAGCCAACAGTTGTTTATAACTTTTTATAATTTATATTTAACAGTTAATTGCCTCTCGGATGGGGACGCATGGGAACGGTATGCGTAGGGGCGAATGGCATTGACTTTTTCCATCAATGACACAAAACCAGAGGCTTTTAAACTCTGTGGGCCGTCGCACAGTGCATGGTTGGGATCATTGTGTACCTCAATCATCAGACCGTCCGCACCTGCGGCGGTGGCCGCTAGTGCCATCGGTGCGATGAGTTCATAGTGCCCTGTGGCGTGGCTGGGGTCAACAATCACAGGCAGATGGGTTAAGTGGTGGAGAACGGGTACGGCGGAGATGTCCATGGTATTGCGTGTAGCGGTTTCAAAGGTGCGGATACCACGCTCACACAGAATAACTTGTTCATTTCCTCCTGCGAGGATGTATTCCGCGCTCATTAGCAGTTCTTCCAGTGTGGCGGACATACCACGCTTGAGTAGAATCGGTTTACGCAGTGTACCCAATTCACGCAACAAGGTAAAATTCTGCATATTGCGCGCACCGATTTGGATGATATCCACATTTTCAAATAGGTGGAGATGCTGTAAATCGGGGAGTTCCGTGACAATCGGCAATCCTGTTATCTGCTTGGCCAGAAGAAGTAAATCCAGCCCTTCCTTGCCCAGTCCTTGAAAGGCATACGGGGAGGTGCGTGGCTTGAAAGCACCGCCGCGCAACACCTGTGCGCCTGCGGCCTTGACGGTCTGTGCGGCGGCAATCAGCTGTTCCTCACTCTCTACCGAGCAAGGTCCAGCCATGACGAGGAAATGTCCACCACCGATTTGTGCGCCGTTGGCCAATGTGATAACCGTGGCGGTATCGCGTGGTGCGGTCTTGTATCGTTCCAATGTTGACTGCTCCATATGGCACCTTCTTTTTCTATATAGTGTAGGGGGTGATATCCTGTGAAATTAGTGAAAACGGGAGAGGGATTCTGCCTCTGTCATACCGAAGTAGTACTCCGCCACGGTGTTGGTCTGGTCGCCCCAGGTTGCATCAATATGATAGCTGATGCCGTCCAGTACGGCAACTGTCCACATATGGTCCCAGTCCTCGCGGTCGACAGCACGACAGTCAATGCCCTCCAATTTGAGTAGGAGATTATATGCCGCGGTATAGCCGTCACAGACAGCAAGTCGATTTTGAAAGACACCGTAGGCACTGTGGGCAATATCATCGCTCTGGCAGTCGTAGTCGTAATCGCAATAGGTACACAGCCAGTTGAAGTATGCTTTTGCCTTGTCGTACTGGGACATCTCTGTGTGTAGAACACCACTGGTATACAATTGCTCGCGTGTGACAATGGCTTTCGTGAAGATACTTTCACGGTAGGCATTGAGCATGGTCTCATCGTACAGGCTGGAGGAGAATGCAATAGAGATTTTGCCGTTGACGGTACTGTACGAGAGGTTAATTTTGTTGTAGGTCTGTTCGGGGTAGGTACGCATGACCTTGAGGAATGCGTCCATAATGGCGCGGATGGTTTGCTCAGATTGCGGTGTGGTGTAATCCAACTGCATGGTATGCGCCCCTTGCGCGAGCATATAGCGGATGTTGGCATCGATGGCGGCGGTGTCTGTGGGAGCAGGGGCAAGGAAAAAGGTTCCGTCACTCCAAACCAAGTCTGCCAGTGTCTGCATGGTGGTTTCCTCGCGTAGTGTCCAGTCTAAAGTGAGGCGTAAGTTGCTGTCCACCAGTCGGCTGAACATCGCGGCAACTTCATTTCGATGGATGGCCGTATCGGGGGCAAAGGAGCCACTGCTGTCGATACCATTGAGAATCCCCCAACGGTAGAGGGTAAGAATATCCTGTTGATAGGGGGTGTAGTCGTTGACATCGCGGATATATTGTCCTGTGGCATAGCCGACCGTCACAACCTCGTCATTGATGGGGGTAAATAGTGTGTGCGGTAAAGCATTGGCTAATAGATGGGCAACTTCGGCGCGTGTGGCAGGTTGGTTCATGTGGTCGGTAAACTCTGTGCCGATGATACCGCGGTGGTATAGATAGTCGAAATACGGCGTATACCACGCAGTTTTTTCTGCAAAAAATGCCTCCGCACCGCATTCACTATTGCCATACTCGTATAGACTGCGTAGGCGAGCCGCCATGGTGATGACTTCAGCCACGGTGATTTCCTGGGTGGGGGCGAAGTGCGTGGTATCACCTTTGCCGTTGGTCAGTCCGATGCTGTAGAGAGTAGCGACATGGGAATAAAACCAGTCGTCCGTATGAACATCTACAAATCGGTCGTCATATACCGTAGAGGGGGCAATCAGATGGTCAGCAGTTGCCTGTGCCGATACTGTGATACCTACAAGAAGTAGCAATGCGAGTACAGTGGTGCGGAAGTTGCGTTGCATGAAGGGCTCCTTTCCTTAGGGAACGAGAATGTCCATGTCGTCCAGTGTCAATTCGTGGGTGTATGGATTAAAATAGGTATTGATAAGTTCCAGTGTGGCGGTATCGTCGAGGATATAGTATGAGCCACCATTGTACCAACCTGCGCCATCGCCAGGGAGGGTGTGGAAGAAGATGCGGTCACTGCCACATGTGAAGGCGTGTTCACCGAGCCACAGCAGATTGGAGAGCGACAGGCCTGTATCGGTGGACTCCGCAATAATCCGTGCGATGTCATCCAACTTGTCCAAATTAGAGAGCTGTAGTGTCTGCTTGGCGGCGGCGAGGAGAAATGCCTGCTGTGTGGCAATCCGGCCGATATCGGCGTTGGGATAGCCTGTACCGTCGTTGTTCTGCCGCCAGCGAAGGATTTTGATGGCATCTGCACCACTCAGTTTTCGCTCTCCAGCAGGGAAGTGGATAGACAAATCTTGATAGGGGTCGTCGTAGTCCATATCGATGGGAATGGTAAAAGTGACACCGCCGATACTGTCAACCAGTTGAACAACGGCGTTCATGTCGACAGCGATATGGAAATCGACAGGAATGCCGAGCAGGTTGGACACCTCCTGCATGGTACGGGCAAAACCGCCGTGGTGACAGGCGTTGTTGAGCTTCTTGACCGACCACGAAACATTCAAAAGGGTGTCGCGTGGCAGGCTGAGAACATGGGTGGTGCTGTTCTTGGCATCTACGGCAAGGAGCAGATTGGTGTCACTGCCACCATTGTCGTTGTCCATGCCACCGACCAAAATGAGGTAAAAATCCTCTTTGCGGTCGCCACTGGTCGCAGGGGCTTGCGCCGTAGGGGATGCGGTGGCGGTGTTGTTGGTTGGTAGTTGTGGGGGTTGGGAAACACATTGGTATACGCCGACAGAGGCTGCCAATAAAAAAATTACGCTCACGGCAAACTGTGTCATACGCTGTAGGAGAGTCGGTCGTCGTTTCATGTTGCGTTTGCTCCTCGTTGGATGGTGTCATCAGGTTTCTTTCTGTATTATATCCGACTGCCATGCGAATGACAAGAGAAAAGCGTGGAAAAACAACTTCCGGCAGGGAGGACGCATGAAAAACTGTCCCTCTGCCGGAGGCCGCACTATGGGGTACCGCGGTATTTACGCTGTGTAGCGATGCCACCGCGAATGTGCCGCTGTGCCTTATTTTCTTCTAAAATTTCCTTGACTTGCAGGTACAGCGGTCTGTTGTAAAGAGGTAAACGCTCTTGGATATCCTTATGTACCGTGGATTTGGACACGCCGAACTTTTTTGCGGCTTCACGCACAGTCGTGCGATTTTCTATGATGTACGCGGCAAGTTCGCAAGCGCGTTCCTCGATATTTCCTTTCAAGATATTACACGCTCCCTATCCCGATATATCCGATATCTATGCAATTTCGGGGACGATTATGCGGAGATTGTGCGGTTACGGATTAAATTGATGTGGACTTCATATCGGCGATATGATATGCTGAATCCGTAACCTGTCGCAAAGGGGGGAGAGCAGTGAGTCAAGCGTCCGTACAGTATTTACAGAGAAATGATGTGGTTTTCCATGAGAACAGTGTGGACACCAGTTTGTATAAAATTATCTCTGGTTCCATTGCCTTTTATACGAACTATGGAACCGCACAGGAGCATTTGATTGGTGTATCCAGTGCGCCACAGTATTTTGGGATGATGGATGCCCTGACGAGCAGACCTGCCGTCTATACCGCGGTGGCCTTGGAGCCGTCCGCGGTGTTGCATTTGCCACAGGACCAGTTGGAAACTTTCCCTAAGAGCGACCCTGTCAATGCACTTTCCCTGATGAAAACGCTCGCTTCGGAGCTGTGTATCGCGGATGAGCGGTTGGAATATCTGGTAAAAGAACTGCACGAGATAGTCCGTGATGGAGGCGCAGGCGCAGACAAAATTACACCTCTCTTGGAATATTATCCACTAGAAACCAGAAGAATTGTCGATAAATATGAGCTACCAAAGAAAACTGGTGGTACTGGAAGAATTGTGATTGGAGAGCTGGCAGATGATGTTGGGTGTATGCCTGAGCCGTATCTCAAGGGACACCGTCGGTATCCTGGGGTAACACATCCAGAATATAGGAAATATCTGATACCTGAGGCATTGCAATGTCCCCACTGTCACCAAAAGTTTACGACCATGCGGATTCAACTCTCTAAGTTGGTGCCAGTGCGCGATACCGCAGAGGAAAAACGCTATGACCTGCGTGTGACCTATGACGACTTTGAAACAGAGTGGTATGAAATTATTACCTGTCCCAACTGTTATTTCAGTTCCTTTGAGGGGTTCTTTCACGGAAACCAATCCCTATATCAATCGCGTTACGAGGAAAATCTGGCGCGGTTGTGCGATTCTATCGCCATCGATTTCCGTGCAGAGCGTGACCTCGATGCAGTTTTTGCCCAACACTATCTGGCGTTGGTGTGCGCGCCTGGTTTTACGGATTTTCGACAGATTACGGCGCGTGTATGGATGAACCTCGTGCGCCTGTATCGGGATGCGGGTGAACCACAGTTGGCAGATATCGCAGAGCAAAAGGCACTGGAAGCGTATGATGTTGTATACCGAGAGGTTGATTTGACGGAGGGACAGGAACAGCGTCTTTGTCTGATGCAGGCAGGTATCCTGTACGCCCGTGGGGATAAGCGTACGGCGCGTGAGTGGGCCATCCGTGTCCGAAATAGCTCGCATGGCACAGGTGCATACTGGAATCTGGCGGAGCAGTTGATTCAAGATGTGCGTGCCGAGATGGAAGCGGAGAAAATATGAAGAAAATGAAAAGAGGAGCATTGCGGACGAACCTTTGCAATGCTCCTGTTATTATGGGAGAGTGGTTATTCGTTTGTCAGTTTGGAAAAATTGTATAGCATTTGTGCAACTTCCGCGCGTGTCGCTGTCGCCTTTGGTTCCATAGTGTTGCTCGTGCCCTTCATAATACCGCGGTTATTCGCCCAGACCATCGCTGTCATCGCCCAAGGACTAACAATGTTATCCTCGTCGCCAAAAAGGTGAGGGGATGCAGTTTGACCGACGCTGACATCCATACCGATATGTTTCGCGTAGCGGTAGAGGAACACAGCAATCTGTTCGTGTGTGACGGGGGTGTTTGGGCTAAAGAAGTTGTCAGACATGCCCTGTACGATGTCATTCTCCGTTGCCCAAGCGACATAGCCACTGTAATAGCTGTTGGGGACAACATCCAAAAATGCAGGGGTGTCATCGACGGTGTTCTCAACACCTGCCATGCGCCCTAGCACTGTCACAAACATGGCGCGTGTCATCGATTGTTCGGGCGCGAAACTGGTATCCGTGACACCCTTGAAATAGCCGTTGGTGACGACATATTCAATCGCAGAATAATACCACTGCCCAGGCATGACATCGGTGAAGCGCGACATATCCGCGGTATTTTCTGCGCGTGCGACAGCAGGGGATAGCAGGAACAGCGCGAGGGATAGGAGCAACGCCGACAGACGATAAGCCAATTTTTTAGTACGCATGAAAAATCCTCCTTTGTCATTTGTGATGGTACAAGAGAAAAGTGGTACGGTGCTACCTTGATTTTTGGAGATTTCTTCTACAGTATACTACGATTTGGTAGTAAATGCAAGATACTATCACGGGCATGGAGATGGTTATTGTGCAGATTCACGGAGGGATATGGGAGTGGTATGGTTAAAAAACACAAAAATCAGATGGGTTTCTGACAATTTATTGACAAGGGTAATCATGCAGTTGTATAATTACCGCAAGACCGTTGGTACAAATAAAAACTGGCGGAAAAGTTGAAAAGGAGAAGAAAAGATGAAAAAGATTTTAGCTCTCATTCTGTCCCTCGCAATGATGCTGATGCTTGCCGCTTGTGGCGGCGGTGGCGGCGACAAGAAAGTTGTCGGTGTGGCAATGCCCACCCAGTCCTCCGAGCGTTGGATTAACGACGGTGCCAACATGGAGAAGCAGTTGAAGGACCTCGGCTATGATGTTATTCTGCAGTACGCAGAGGATGATGTCCAGATGCAGGTTTCCCAGATTGAGAACATGATTTCTCAGGGTGTTGACTGCCTGGTTATCGCCGCTATCGACTCCGTCTCTCTGACTGGTGTTGAGGCACAGGCTAAGGAAGCTGGTATCCCCATCATCGCTTATGACCGTCTGCTGATGCAGACCGACGCTGTTTCCTACTACGCTTCCTTCGATAACGAAGGCGTGGGTCGCGCAATCGGCGAGTACATCGAGAAGGCTAAGGATTTGGCTAACACCACCGAGACCTTCACCATCGAGTTCTTCATGGGTTCCCCCGACGACAACAACGCTGTCCTGCTGCACCAGGGCGTGATGAGTGTCCTGCAGAAGTATCTGGACAACGGTACTCTGGTCTGCAAGACTGGCCGTACCTCCTTTGAGGATACCTGTATCCTGCGTTGGAGCCAGGAGACTGCTCAGCAGTGGTGCGAGAACTATCTGGCTACCTACTATGCTGATGAGGACCTCGACATCTGCTGTACCGCATTCGACGGCTTCGCTTACGGCTGCCGTTCCGCCCTCGAGAGTGCTGGTTATGAGGTTGGTGTCAACTGGCCTCTGATTACTGGTCAGGATGCTGAGCTGATGGCTACCAAGAACATCATCTCTGGTCACCAGACCATGTCCATCTACAAGGATACCCGTCTGTTGGCTGAGAAGTGCGTTACCATGGTTAAGGCTGTTCTGGAAGGCGACAAGCCCGAAATCAACGACACCACCACCTATGACAACGGTGTGTTCGTGGTTCCCTCCTACCTGTGCACCCCCGTTGCTGTTGATGTCACCAATTACGAGGAAATCATCATCGGTGGCGGTTACTACACCGAGGCACAGCTGCAGGGTTAATCTCCCAGTATAGTCTAGTTGAGTCTAAATTTTCCGCAAGAGGCGGCGGCTATGCCGCCGCCTCTTTCCTTTTCCGCACGCGGTCTGTGAGAAATCTTTTCTAACAGATTGTCTATCTTGTAAGAAGGAGTTGAAAGAATGTCAGAATATATCTTGGAAATGAGGCATATCACCAAGGAATTTTCCGGCGTGAAAGCACTGGATGATGTCAATCTGAAGGTGAAAAAGGGTGAAATTATGGCAATCTGCGGCGAAAACGGCGCAGGTAAATCCACCTTGATGAATGTTCTCTCCGGAACTTATCCGTATGGCAGTTACACCGGCGATATCGTGTACAATGGTGAAGTCTGCCAGTTCAAAAACATCCGCGAAAGTGAAGCCAAGGGTATCGTCATCATCCATCAGGAGTTGGCATTAAGTCCCTACCTCTCTGTGGCGGAGAATGTGTTCATCGGTAATGAGCGTCTGAAGATGCGCGGTGTGATTGACTGGACCACCACCAGACGCGAAGCCAAAAGCCTGCTGGCCCGTGTGGGTCTGGAGGATGAAAATGTCAATGTTCCCGTCAATACCTTGGGTGTCGGCAAACAGCAGTTGATTGAGATTGCCAAGGCACTGGGTAAAAAGTGTGACCTGCTCATCATGGACGAGCCGACTGCCGCACTGAATGACCGTGAATCTGCCCAGCTGTTGGAACTGATGCTCCAGCTCAAGGCACAGGGCATCACCTGTATTATTATCTCCCACAAGCTCAACGAGATTAGCTATGTCGCTGACTCTATTACGATTATCCGTGATGGTCACACCATTGAAACAATGGAAAAGGGAAAGGACGACTTCTCGGAGGAGCGTATCATCAAGGGCATGGTCGGCCGTGAGTTGACCAACCGCTACCCCAAGCGTGAGAATTGTCCCATCGGTGATGTAATTTTTGAGGTCAAAAACTGGAATGCGTACCACCCTGAGGATTCCAACCGCCAGATTCTCAAGAATGTCAATATTCAGGTTCGTGCTGGTGAGGTTGTCGGTCTGGCTGGTCTGATGGGTGCTGGTCGTACCGAGTTGGCTATGACGGTGTTCGGCAAGAGTTACGGCCAGAAAATTTCTGGTACCGTGAAGATGAACGGAAAAGAAGTGGACCTGAAAAATGTTGGAACCGCTATCGAGAACAAACTGGCCTATGTATCTGAGGACCGTAAGGGAAACGGTCTGGTGCTGACGGATACTATCAAGTTCAATATGTCCCTCGCCGCCTTGAAGAAGTTTTTCTCCAAGAACGGTATTGTGGACCAGAATAAGGAAGTCCTCAAGGCGGAGGAATACCGTAAGAAAATCAATGTGAAAACAACCTCCGTCAATCAGGCGGTTGGTTCTCTCTCTGGTGGTAATCAGCAGAAGGTCGTTCTGGCCAAGTGGATGTTGACAGAGCCAGATGTTCTGATTCTGGACGAGCCGACACGCGGTATTGATGTCGGTGCAAAGTACGAAATCTACTGCGTCATCAATGAACTGGCGAAGGCTGGTAAGGCTATCATCATCATCTCCTCGGAAATGCCCGAAATTATCGGTACCTGTGACCGTACTTATGTTATCAACGAAGGTGCAATTGCTGGCGAATTGTCTGGCGATGCCATCACCCAAGAGGCCATCATGTCCTGCATTATGGCACACAACAGAAAGGAAAAGGTGGAAGCATAATGGCTAACAACACCAAGAATACTCTCAAAAAGCCCGGTATTAAGCTCAATCTGGGACAATACGGCATCATGATTATGCTGGTTGTCGTGTACATCCTGTTTGCATTTATCACTGGCGGTAAGACCCTGACACCTATCAATATCAATAACCTAATCATGCAGAACGGTTATGTTGTTATCCTCGCAACTGGTATGTTGCTGTGCGTTCTGACAGGTAATGTCGACCTCGGTGTTGGTTCCGTCGTCGCATCCTGCGGTGCAGTTGCTGGTACCCTTATCGTAGACTTCGGCTGGAGTACGCCCATGGCAATGTTGGGCGCACTGGCTGTCGGTCTGGTGTTTGGTGTGTTTGTCGGCTTCTTTGTCGCCTACATCGACATCCCGCCCTTTATCGTTACCCTCGCTACCATGCTGATGGGTCGTGGTTTGTGCTATGTTATCCTGCAGGCACAGACCAAGGGTCCTCTGCCTGCCGATTACAACTGGATTAGTACGGGCTTCCTGCCCGCTATCCGTGTCGGGGAAGGCGCACTCAACGCTGGTAAGGGTTTTGATTTGCTTACCATGTTGGTCGCTGTTGCGGTTTCTGCCCTGTTTGTTTTGAGTGATTTCAAGAGTGTCGCAACCGCTAAGAAAAACGGCTTGCCTGTTGCCCCCGCTTGGCAGACTATCCTCAAGAATACGATGTTGGTCGCTGTTATCATGTTCTTCTTCTGGAAGCTGGCTTGCTACAATGGTATTCCTGTTATGCTGGTTCTGATGGCTGTGATTGTTGCCATCTACCACTTCATCACCACCAAGACGGTCGCTGGTCGTCAGATTTACGCTATGGGTGGTAACGCCAAGGCCGCGCGTCTGTCTGGTATCGACACCAGAAAGGTGTTCTTCTGGGTCTATACCAACATGGGCTTCCTCGCCGCTGTCGCTGGTATCGTCCTGTCCGCCCGTAACCAGTCCGCTACCCCCAAGGCTGGTGACGGATTTGAGATGGACGCTATCGCATCCTGTTACATCGGTGGTGCGGCTACCTCTGGTGGTAGTGGTACTATCATCGGTGCCGTTATCGGTGCATTTATCATGGGTATTCTGAACAACGGTATGTCCATCGCAGGTTACGACACCAATGTGCAGAAGGTCGTTAAGGGTCTGGTTCTGCTGGGTGCCGTTACCTTCGACCTGGTTTCCAAGCGCAAGAAGAAGTAAGTAAAGTAAGGGGACTGACATGAAACATCGTGAAGTATCCAAACCGCCACAGGGTTCGTTGCTTCTGCGCCTGCTGGGTGGTGGCTATCTGCTGTATCTCGCATATGGCCTGATTGACGCGGCGCGCAACAGTCTCCTTTATACTGCTGCGCTGGCATTGTTCGCATCAATGGGCGGTGTATTGCTTGTCCATTCGGGTATGAAGCTCTACCGAAAAGAGTTTACGCGTCCGAATGATGCCACGCAGAATGATACCACAACACATGAGGAGGAATCTGATGAACAATAACACTGCAATCCTTGGCATCGAGCTGGGTTCTACCCGTATTAAGGCGGTTGCCATCAATGCTGCACACGCTCCCATCTCCTCTGGGGACTATACTTGGAAAAGTAGTTATGAAAACGGTGTCTGGACCTACTCCCTCGATGAGGTGTGGACTGGTCTGAAGCAGGCATTGTCCGGTGTGGAACACCGTGATACCATCGGTGCGATGGGTGTCAGTGCTATGATGCACGGCTATCTCGCCTTTGACAAGGACTGGAATCTGTTGGTGCCGTTCCGCACTTGGCAGAATACCATCACGGGACAGGCGGCAGAGGAACTGACCGCACTGTTCGGCTTTAATATCCCCCAGCGTTGGAGCATTGCCCATTTGTATCAGGCTGTTCTGAATGGGGAAGCACATATTAACGATATTGCCCATATCACCACACTGGCTGGCTATGTCCACTATATGCTGACAGGCGTGAATGCCATCGGTGTGGGTGAAGCCTCTGGTATGTTCCCCATCGACAGTGAGAAAAACAACTATGACGAGGAGATGCTCGCCAAGTTTGAGAAACTGGTAGAGGGTCGTAATCTGCCGTGGAATGTCCGCGAGGTGTTGCCTGCTGTGCTGATGGCAGGTGACGAGGCCGGTGTACTGACCGAGGCAGGTGCAGAGCAACTGGGCGGTCTGTTGGCTCCTGGTATCCCCTTTGCCCCTGCGGAGGGTGACGCTGGTACTGGCATGACGGCGACCAATGCAGTTGCCCCCAGAACGGGTAATGTCAGCGCAGGTACTTCCATCTTCTCGATGGTGGTTCTCGAAAAGCAACTCTCCAAAGTCTATGAGGAGATTGACATGGTGACAACCCCCACGGGCAAGCCTGTCGCCATGGTACATTGCAACAACTGTACCAACGATACGAACGCATGGGCAGGTGTCCTACAGGAAACCGCCACGCTGTTTGGTGCGACTCCCTCCGCAGGTGAGTTGTACACCAAATTGTACGAGAAATCTCTGGAGGGTGATGCAGATTGTGGCGGTGTCTTAGTCTGCAACTACATGGCTGGTGAGGGCGTGACCCACATGGATTCGGGTCGCCCGATGGTCGTGCGCCGTCCAAATAGCAACTTTACCCTCGCCAATTTCTTCCGCGCACAGCTCTATTCCACGATGTCCACGCTGAAGATTGGCATGGATATTCTGGCGAAGGAGAATGTTGCGATTGACTCTCTCACGGGGCACGGTGGTCTGTTCAAGACCCCTGTGGTCGGTCAGAAGTATATGGCCGCCGCCTGTAATGCCAGTGTCACCTGTATGGAAACAGCTGGTGAGGGTGGTCCCTATGGTATGGCACTGCTCGCCGCCTATCGTCTGAACAAGGCAGAAGGGGAGAGCTTGGAGGAGTATCTGAACCGCTATGTCTTTGCCGATGTCAAGGGTTCGACCCTCGCACCCGACAAGGCCGATGTGGACGGTTTTAACGCATACTTGACACAGTATACCGCGCTTCTCGATGTGGAGCGCAAGGCTACCGAAGTTCTGTAAGGAGGAACGATTGACATGGGACAGTATAATTTTTGGTTTGTGGTAGGCTCTCAGTCTCTGTACGGCGAGGAGGTCCTCAAGACCGTCGCAGAGCGCGCTGAGGAAATGGCGCGTGAGATGAGCAAGCACTTGCCCTACCCCCTGATTTATAAAGTGACCGCCATGAGCAACGGTCAGATTGCCGATATCATCAAAGAGGCCAACTATGACGATACCTGCGCTGGTATCATCACTTGGTGCCATACTTTCTCCCCCTCTAAGATGTGGATTAACGGTCTGGTGAATCTCCAGAAGCCGTACTGCCATCTGGCAACCCAGTACAACCGCGAAATCCCCAATGATGAGATTGATATGGACTTTATGAACCTCAATCAGGCAGCCCACGGCGACCGTGAGCACGGCTTTATTGCCGCCCGTCTGCGGATGCCTCGCAAGGTCATCGCTGGTTACTGGCAGAGCGAAATGGTCCATAAGCGTCTGGGTGACTGGATGAAGGCCGCTGTCGGTGTCGCTGTGTCCAAGACCATGAAGGTCATGCGCTTCGGTGATAATATGCGCGAGGTCGCTGTTACCGAGGGCGATAAGGTCGAAGTCCAGACCAAGCTCGGTTGGCAGGTCAATACTTGGGCAACTGGCGACTTGGTTAAGACCATGAACGCTGTCACGGAAGCGGAAGTCGATGCTCTGATGGCTACCTATCAGTCCAAGTACAAGTTTGCTACCGAGAATGTCGATGCCATCCGCTATCAGGCGCGCGAGGAAATCGCTATGAAGAAGATGATGGATGCCGAGGGTTGCAAGGCGTTCACCAACACTTTCCAGGACCTGTACGGCATGGAGCAGTTGCCTGGTCTGGCTTCTCAGCACCTGATGGCACAGGGTTACGGCTACGGCGGTGAAGGTGACTGGAAGGTTAGTGCCATGACTGCCATTATGAAGGCAATGGGTGAGAACGGCAACGGCGCATCCGCTTTCATGGAGGACTATACCTACCATCTGGCCGAGGGTGAGGAGTACTCCCTGGGCGCACATATGCTGGAGGTCTGCCCCAGTCTGGCAGAGCCCAACGGCGAAATCCGCATTGAAACCCACCACCTCGGTATCGGTATGAATGAAAAAGACCCTGCCCGTCTGGTGTTCGAGGGTAAGGAGGGCGATGCTATCGTTGTCAGCTTGATTGACATGGGTGGCCGTCTGCGCTTGATTTGTCAGGATATCCACTGCGTCAAGCCCATCATGCCCATGCCCAACCTGCCCGTTGCGCGTGTCATGTGGCAGGCAGAGCCCAACCTGACCGATGGCGTGGAGTGCTGGATTACCGCTGGTGGCGCACACCACACCGTCCTCAGCTACGATGTTACCGCTGAGCAGATGAAGGACTGGGCGCGTATGCTGGATATCGAGTTTGTCCATATCACCAAGGATACCACCGTTGAGGCACTGGAAAAGGAACTGTTCTTCAACGATTTGGCTTGGAAGCTGAAGTAATGACGAACAAAGGGTTTGCTGTTTTTGCGGCAAACCCTTTCTATAAAAGGAGCAAAAAAATATGTTAGAAGAACTGAAAAAAATCGTATGTGCGGCCAATCTGGAGCTTCCCAAATACAACCTCGTCACCTTTACATGGGGTAATGTGTCTGGTGTGGACAGAGAGCAGGGCTTGATGGTCATTAAGCCCAGTGGCGTGGAGTACGACAATATGACCCCCGATGATATGGTGGTGGTATCCCTTGCGACAGGTGAAAAGGTGGAGGGCAAGTGGAAACCCTCCAGCGACACCGCAACCCATGTGGCACTGTACAACGCATTCCCCAATATCGGTGGTGTGGTGCATACTCACTCCCGTTGGGCAACCTCTTGGGCACAGGCAGGGCGCGGTATCAAGCCCTACGGTACGACCCACGGCGATTACTTCTACGGGGAAATCCCTTGCACGCGCAAAATGACCCCCGAGGAGATTGCTGGTGCATACGAGAAAGAAACTGGCAATGTTATCATCGAAACTTTCCAAGATAAAGCACCCGACGATATTCCTGCCGTCTTGGTACACAGTCATGGCCCGTTCACTTGGGGTACGGACCCCCACAATGCCGTACATAACAGCGTTGTGTTGGAGGAACTGGCATTTATGGCATTCCAGACGGAGAGCCTGAACCCTGGTATCGGTGTGATGCAACAGGAGTTGCTCGACAAACACTATCTCCGCAAGCACGGCGCAAACGCCTACTACGGACAAAATTGATATGAGATGGGGGACTGTTACAACGCTCGTTTGTGACAGTCCCTTTTCCTATGTCCCAAGGATTGCCATAGAATTTTTCCCACTTTGGGAGATACTAGCGGTAGGAGGGGATATAGCAATGGGGATGCTTACGAGAGTATGTTCCGTGGTATTGGCAAGTTGTTTGCTATTGACGGGGTGCCACGCGCAAGAGTGGTCGGCTTACCTCGAGACACAGGGGGAGATTCCCAGTGAAATTTGGGGACAGTTGGACGAACAAACGCGCAATGCCCTCGCAGAGGGGACAAAGTATGTTGCCTTGACATTTGATGATGGACCAAGGTTTGAAACGACAAGTACCTTGTTGGATGGTCTGATGGAGCGTGGCGCACAGGCCACTTTCTTTGTCATCGGAACACAGGTGATGTGTGCAGGGAATGAGGGGCTGTTGGAGCGCATGGTCGCGGAAGGGCATCAAGTTGGAAATCATACCTATTCCCACGAACGGCTTGTCGATGTGGAAGTAGGGCGTGTCGTTGAGGAAATTCAAAAAAATGATATTATTTTGAAAAATATTCTCGGAGATGGTGACTATTGGCTTCGTCCGCCCTATGGATTGATTGACCACACACGCGCAAAGCAGGTCAATACGCCGATGATTTACTGGACACTTGACCCAGAGGACTGGAAGTGGTTGGATGCACAGAAAGTGGTGGAACTGGTGACGGGACAGGTAGAAGCAGGGGATATTATTCTCTTACACGACTTCTATCCCAGTAGCGTGGCGGCGGCATTGGAGATTATTGACCGTCTGCAACCACTGGGCTTTGTATTTGTCACCGTGGAAGAATTGTTTGATATTTACGGTATTGTGCCAGAAAACGGTGTACTGTATGCCTCACCAGAAGAAATCCGTGAGCCTGTAGAACATTCCACTGCAGGTTCTCGTGGTGCATGACAAAAGGGAGCGTTGCAAAATAGCGTGAAGTAAAAAAGGCGAGTAGGAACCCGAAAAAGGGTTTTCTTACTCGCCTTTTTGCTTTAATATGAATTTGTGAAGAAACAACTAAAGCAAGACCAGTGTACCGTATATGAGCG
>JAZOVU010000020.1:0-74509 GCA_045658885.1 Candidatus Pelethomonas sp.
TGTTAGCGTAGCTAGAATAATATGGTAGGGTGGGACACACCCGAACCGATACGCTCGGGGAGACCATGTAAGACCTCGCAAGTGCAGGCTACGGTCAACGAACCGAGAATCCCCTGCCTTTAGGCATGGGGAGTGTCAATCTGTCAAAGACATCGCAATGGTTTCTGGTGTAATCGGCAACTCGCGGTGCCAAACACCCGTGGCGCGATAGATGGCGTGGGCAATGGCAGGACCAGGGGTATTGATAACAATTTCACCGATAGACTTCGCACCAAAGGGTCCAGTCGGTTCGTAACTGTGCTCAAATTCCACCGTCAGCTTACCCATATCCAGACGGGTCGGAATCTTGTACTGCATAAAGGAGGACTCAATGGGCTTACCTGCTTCATCGTAGGTCACATTCTCCATGAGGGTGTGTCCAATACCTTGCACGATGCCGCCCTCGGTCTGAATCCGTGCCAATGCAGGATTGATGGGGATACCGCAGTCCACTACCGCCATATAATCCAAAATGTCCACCTTACCAGTGAGCTTGTCCAGCTCAATCTCGACCATACCGACCATATAGGGCGGCGGAGAAACAGGAGAGGAATGTGTCGCGGTGGATTCCGCAGGTGTGGTGTTGCACACCTGTGCCTTATAGGCGATATCGGTCAGAGATACGGTCTGACCCGTGTGGATGTTGCGGACACCACTGTTTTCAAAAACAACGGCATCTTCGTTGCAGTCCATCATAGCTGCCGCAATGGTGCAAATGCGTTTCTTCAGTTCCGCACAGGCTTTCACTACAGCCTGTCCCGTGATATAAGTGGTAGACGACGCATAGGAGCCAGAGTCATACGGCGAAACATCGGTATCCGCACCGAATACCGCAACATCGTCAACCGTACAATCCATCAACTCCGCGACCATCTGGGCAAGAATGGTATCACAACCCGTGCCCATATCTGCAGCACCGATGATGAGGTTATAGGTACCGTCCTCACTGAGTTTCAAAGTGGCAGAGCCAACATCGACATTGGAAATACAACTTCCCTGCATCGCCATTGCGACACCAGCGGTTCTGACTTTTCCATTGCCCATGTCGCGCACTTTGGAACGCTCCTCCCAGTGGAACATCTGGCGGCAGTGTTCCATACAGCGGTCCAAGGCACAGGCGTTGGCAATCTCATTATAGTAGGCAGGCATGACCATACCTTCTCGGAGCATATTCTTGTCGCGGATTACTGTGGCATCCATGCCCAGTTGTTCTGCCAACTCACTGACGATAGATTCCAGTGCAAAAATGCCCTGTGTTGCACCGTAGCCACGGTACGCCCCTGCCGCCTGGTGGTTGGTGTAGACGACATCATAGTGGAAGCGGTGCGCCTCCAGAGAACCCGTGTAAAGGGGAATTGCTTTATGGCCAGACAGCCCCACTGTGGTCGGGCCATGCTCGCCATATGCACCCGTGTTGGACAGGGTATACAAATCCAATGCTCGAATTTTACCCTCTTTTGTGGCACCCAATTTAATGGTAATCTCCATCTCATGTCGGGGAGAACCAGCAATCTGAGATTCTTCGCGTGTATAACAGATTTTAGCAGGACGACCTGTCTTCATCGCCACGAATGCAGGGTACACATCACAAACTGCAGTTTGCTTGGCACCGAAGCCACCACCGATTCTAGGCTTCTCGACACGGATTTTGCTCTTGGGAATCCCCAACGCACGGGAGAGAATACGGCGCGTATGGAATACAATCTGCGTTGAAGATATGATATGCAGGCGACCGTAGCGGTCGAAATTTGCGTAGGTAATAAACGGCTCCATCATCGCCTGATTATAGGCTTTGGTGTGATAGGTCCGTTCCAGCACAATATCACACTCCGCCAGAATTCCGTCCACATCACCGTGCGTTTCGGATGCACTGGCAACCATATTTCGTTTGGGGTCACCACCCACCTGACAGGGTGGGAACCAATCCTCTTCCGGGTGAACCAGAACAGGGTTATCCTTTGCGGTACGGAAATCAAGCACTGCTTCCAACACTTGATACTTGACTTTAATGAGTTTCATCGCTTTTTGCGCGGCCTTCTCCGTTTCTGCCGCAATAATAGCAACCACATCTCCCGCAAAACGCACATGGCGGTCGATGATGAGGCGGTCATAGGGCGAAGGTTCTGGATAGGTCTGGCCAGCAATGGCAAAGCGAGTCTGTGGCACATCTTCCCATGTATAGATATCTACCACGCCAGGCACCAGTTTCGCGGTCGTGGTGTCGATGGTATCCACCAGCGCATTGGCATGGGGAGAACGCAAAATTTTGACCACCAGTGCGTCGTTGGGGGTCACATCGTCCGTGAACACAGGCTTGCCGAGCAATAACTGCATGGCATCTTTTTTCCGAACGGATTTGTTAATTGATTTATAGTCTTTATGTTCCATCCCTACGCCCCCTTATCCCTTTCGTGCATTTAGGTAGTTACGGATACCACGCAGTTGTCCATCGTACCCCGAGCAACGACACAGATTCCCAGCCAAAAATGCACGAATTTCATCATCTGTGGGGTCAGGATTCTCGCGCAGTAGCGCAATCGTATTCATCACATAGCCAGGGTTGCAGAATCCACACTGGTCTGCACCTTGGTCTGCAATAAAACCGACAAACTCTGCCGCCTCCTCTTGCAGACCCTCCAGCGTGTAAATCTCATGGCCATCTGCGCGCACTGCCAAGGTCGAGCAGGACAGAATGGGATTACCGTCCATCAAAACCGTACAAAGGCCACAGTTGGAGGTGTCACAGCCACGCTTGACGCTCAGACAACCCTTTTCGCGTAGAAAATCCAGCAGGACAGTATCCGCTTCCACGGAAGCCGTTATCCTTCTGCCGTTGAGCTTTACTTTAATTTCCATTATTATTTCCTCCCAACTCCAACATGGAACGCTCCGTCAACACCCGAATCAAGTGCGTGCGGTAGGCGGCACTGCCACGGACATTTCCCTCCGTAGGGGTATGTGCAGCGACATAGGCCGCGAAGCTTTTGGCATCGTCCACTTGACTGCTCCGAAGTAGCATGGCACGAGCAGGGCGTGCACCAATGGAAGCACGGTACTCCCCTGCTACACAGGACACGGCACAGGCAATCACAGGGAAGTCAGTACGCTGGTTTCGCATGGAAGTATACACAATCTTACACGGTGTTTTTTTCACGATGATTCGCACCAGGATATCGTTATCCATTTTCATTTTTGTGAACTGCTCCAACGGCACGATACCGCCCTTATACAGTTCTACATAGGTATCCATCGCCAAAAAGACTGTCAGCACATCGGAGAAACCGAAGCGACCCCAGATACTACCACCAATTGTGGCCATATTCCGGAACTGTACACCGACGATATCTTTGACCGCATTGGCAACGGCTTTGCCAGAATAGGTGTTCAGTCCCTCGTGTGTTTCCAGCGCACGCAGTGTCACCATCGCACCGATGGAAAATTGCTCGTCGGTTTCCTCTATGGTATGCAACCCTAAATCGCACAGGTCAATGGCAGTGTTGATACTTCCCTTCCCCAAACGCAACCACAACATACCGCCGAGAACACGGTTGCGTTTGTTTTGGTTCAGCTCCCAAGCTTCTTCTAAAGATTTTGCACGAACATAGTTTTGTATGGTTATCATACGCAAATCCTCTCTTTCGCAGATTATTCGTATGGTATATCTCTGTATAGTATAGCATTATCTGTTGCGTTTGCAAAGAGAATTTGTTATACTAGCGTTATAGTTTCAAAACAATAACGATAGGAGTAGCGATTGCATGATGAAAAAACTGCTTTCTCTCTTGCTGACTTTGGTACTGGTATTCTCCTGTACCGCTTGCACCCAATCCCCAACTACCACCCCCACGCCACCTGCCATCACACCGTCTGATACCACATATCCCATTACGGTGACAGACCATGCCAATCGCGAGGTCGTGATTGAAGCAGAACCACAGCGGTTGGTCAGCTGTTACTATATCACGACCAGCTTATTATTGGCACTGGATTTGGATGAAAACATGGTGGGGATTGAAGATAACCCAGATTATCGCCCCATCTATGCTAGAAGTGCACCACAACTGTTGGAACTGCCGTGGGTTGGAACTGCCAAGGTGTTGGATGTGGAGGGCTGTGCCGCTTTGGAACCAGATTTGGTGATTCTCCCCCTGCGTCTCCAGGATTCCGCTGAAATTTTGGAAAGTTTAGGGATTGATGTGCTGTTAGTCAACCCCGAGAGCCAAACCCTGTTGACAGAAATGATACGCATGGTAGGTATGGCAACCAATACGCAGGAAACGGCGGAATCCCTGCTCGCTTTTCTGGAAAAACAGGAGCAAAATTTGACCCAAATGCTCGCTGGTGTAGACACCCCCAGCGTCTACTTGGCAGGTAACTCCAGTTTGCTACAAACCGCAGGTGCGGCCATGTATCAGAGCGATATGATTCGCTTGGCAGGGGGACGCAATATCGCCGCCCATCTCAATGACACCTACTGGGTTGAAATCGACTATGAACAACTGCTGACTTGGGACCCTGAATACATCATTCTGGCCTCCAGTGCCAACTACACCGTAGAAGATGTACTCAACAACCCCAACCTTGCCGCGTGTACCGCCGTGGTAAACCGCAATGTCTATCAGATTCCCTGTGATGCAGAATCGTGGGACAGCCCCGTTCCCAGCAGTATCTTGGGTGCGCTGTGGCTCGCCAATATCCTACACCCTGACCGTTTGTCCGATACAGACTGTACCGCCATTATGGATGCCTATTATGAAACTTTCTACCAGTTCTCTTACAGCGAAAAATAACTATTATTGTGTCGGCGGTGTGATTGTATTACTTGCTCTGACAGCCATCAGTTTATTGGTGGGGAAGTATCCACTCGATTTGGAAAAACTACTCTCTGGTGATGTGCTACAGTGGCGCGTGTTTCTAACCCTGCGCTGTAGTCGAACCATTGTCGGCGTTATCGGTGGGTTTGCACTGGGGATGGCAGGCTTTGTATACCAGACCGTATTTCGCAATCCGCTTGCCTCGCCCGACATCATCGGCGTGTCCTCTGGTGCAAGTGCTGGTGCTGCCGTTGGGATTCTGTTTTTGTCGGGGGCGACGGCAGTCACACTGTCCGCATTTGCAGGCGCATTGCTTGCCGTACTACTGTCCCTCGCACTCTCTGGGTTGGACAGAAGCGGAAAAAACAGCACGATTGTCATGGCTGGTATCGCGATACACTCCCTCGCGCAGACCGCTTTGATGGCATTGAAACTAACCGCAGACCCCGAACAGGAGTTAGCCGCTATCGAATACTGGATGATGGGCAGTTTGAACGGCATCAGTATCTATGCAATTGGCGGAAATGTACTGCTGTGCGTACTGTGCAGTACCGCGCTGTTCCTGCTACATCGACAGGTGGTACTGCTATCCACGGACGAGAACGAAGCGAGAATGTTAGGGGTAACGGTCACACGGCTCCGCTTGGGTATCCTCCTGCTGGGAACTTTAGCGGTGTCCTCTGTGGTCAGTTTGACAGGGTTAATCAGTTTTGTTGGATTACTCGCTCCCCACAGTGCCAGAATGTTGACCAGAAGTAACCAGAGTAGTACCATGTTCCTCAGCGGTTTATCAGGTGGTATTCTCCTGTGTGGGGCGGATATTCTGGCTCGCTCTGTGGCAACAACGGAACTCCCCATTAGTATCTTTACCAGTCTTATCGGCGCACCTTTCTTGGTGGTACTGCTTATCCGCGAAAGGAGACATACATGAGTTTCTTTTGTGCTGAGCATATATCTGCTGGGTACAATAAAACGCACATTGTACAGGATGTTTCGTTTACTTTGGTAAAAGGGAATATCATCGGGATTCTTGGGGCAAATGGTAGTGGTAAAACCACACTGCTCAAAGCAATTTGCGGAAGTATTCCCCACGCAGGAAGCTGTACCTTAGAAACCGTAGCACTGGAAACACTGTCCCCACGACAGATGGCACGCTTGGTCAGCTATATTCCCCAGCGCAGTGGCATTTCCATTGATATCTCCGTACTGGATGTCGTACTGATGGGATATAATGCGCACCTAGGGTTGTTGGAACATCCCACCAAGCAGATGCGAGAACT
The DNA here is from genome assembly GCA_045658885.1 of Candidatus Pelethomonas sp. Classification (GTDB taxonomy): domain Bacteria; phylum Bacillota; class Clostridia; order Oscillospirales; family Oscillospiraceae; genus Pelethomonas. The sequence goes on from JAZOVU010000020.1 coordinate 6,134, forward strand.
GGCACAACAGGCATTGGAACAGGTAGGATTATCTGGTTACGCGCAAAAGAACTATCTCCATCTGAGCGAGGGACAGAAGCAACTGTGTATTTTAGCCCGTACCATGGTTGCGGAGAGCCGATTGCTCCTATTGGACGAGCCAGAGAGTGCGCTGGACTTCCGTTATCGCTACCGAATGTTGGATATCATCCGCCACTGGGTCGATACCACGCAGGGTGGGGCAATACTCACACTACACGACCCCATGTTGGCACTCAACTACTGTGACCAGTTGATGCTTCTGCAAAATGGACAAGTAGTTAGCATTTTCTCTCCCCAAATAGAGACATTGCAGTCGATAGAACAACAGATGAGCGAGATATATGGCCCCGTCAGTGTACAGTGGTGCAAAACACACAGTGGGAAACACTTTCTGACTATGCTCAAGGAGGACATACCATGAAAGCGGTAACCAGAATCACATTTTTTGACGATACAGGCGAAAAATTTTTCGGTGAGGGCCCTGCTCGCCTGTTGCGTGGTATTGAAGAAAAGGGTTCTCTACGCGCCGCCGCGCTATCCATGGAGATGGCTTATACCAAGGCATTGTTTCTTATCAAACGCGCTGAAGCGTCCCTTGGCTTTTCATTGGTGATTCGCACCACAGGCGGAAAATTAGGGGGCGGTAGCCAACTGACCAAAGAGGGAAAGGAGTGGTTGACAAAGTATGAAGCCTACCGAGATGCCTGTCTACAGGCCAACAGCAAACTCTATCTGGAATTCTTTCCGCAGGAGTGGTAAACGCCATCTGATTTTGACAGGAGCGATGGGGTGCGGAAAAACAACGCTTCTCTCCCAATTGTTTCCCACACCCCTGTTGGGGATTACCACTTGGGCAGAACCATACCAAGCAGTTTTCATGCGGAATAACAGAACGGGTACATCGGTCAAAATCGCACAATATGACGCTTCTCTACCGGGAACCACTGCCAAAATGGTGCTATGTGGCGATACCATGTGTTCGTTCGGTATCCCTATTTTACAGGAATGTACTCTTGCGGAAAACGAATGGGTCAGCATCGATGAAATTGGATTTTTGGAAGAAACCTGCGAACGCTACCAAGATGCCATACGGGAACTGTTCGCTCGTAAGCGTGTGGTGGCAGTAATTCGTAAACAGAACCTGCCATTTCTCAACGAACTACGGTGTCGAGAAGATGTATTTGTTGTCGACTTGGACAACCCCTTTGGTGATGCAGGTTGTGTGATTATGGCATCCGGCTTGGGAAAACGATTTGGTGGCAATAAACTCATGGTCGATTTTTTAGGGGAACCGCTAATTACCAGAATCTTGGACGCAACGGAGGGGATATTCGCCAAGCGCGTTGTGGTAACACGGCATGAATCCATCGTCACCCTATGCCAAAAGCGGAAGATTTCTGTGGTGCTCCACGACTTACCAGACCGTAACGACACGGTGCGGTTGGGGTTGGAAGCCATTGGCAATGTGGAGCGATGTATGTTTTGTCAGGGTGACCAACCGTTACTGTCCCAAGACACTATCACTTCCCTTTTATTGTGTGCTGTCCATCAACCAAAAGCTATCTGGCGCACTTGCTATGATAATACCCCCAGTTCCCCTATCCTGTTTCCTACATGGACTTTTTCGCAGTTACAGACGCTTCCGACTGGTAAAGGCGGTAGTTGGTTGGTGAAACAGTATCCTGAAAAAGTCGCACAATTTTCGGTAGAGAACCCATATGAACTTATGGACGCGGATACACCCGAAGCTCTGGAACAGCTAAAAAGGAACACATTATGATACGAAAAACGCAAAAATTGGTGATTACCTTCTATACCACAACAGCGGCAATGGCGATGGAACACATCTGCAAAGAACAGGGCGCAGAGGGGAGAATTATCCCTGTTCCCAGTCAGATTTCAGCCGATTGTGGTCTGGCATGGTGCGCCAACGAGGAAGCGGAAGATACCCTATTATCCCTCATGGTGCAACACCATATCACTTCCCAAGGAATCTATCACTGCATGGTTTGAGGAATCGCCTATGATTTATTTTGATAATGCGGCGACGACACTGCATAAGCCGGCGTGTGTCGTGCAGGCTGTGACAGAAGCCCTGTGTAGTCTGGGCAATTCTGGTCGCGGCGCACACGGTAGTGCATTGCAGGCCTCCCGCACACTCTATGACACTCGCCTTCTCCTCGCTACGCTGTTCGGCGCGGGAAGTGCAGAACAAATCGCTTTTACTGCAAACTCCACCCAAGCCCTGAATATCGCCATAGCAGGGACACTCAACCGTGGCGACCATGTGATTACCACGGCATTGGAGCATAACTCTGTCCTGCGACCACTGTATCAATTGGAAAAACAGGGGGTTCAGCTGACCATTCTCCCTGCGGATGCTGTCGGCAATCTCTGTTATGCGGATATTGAGAGGAACATCCGTCCCCATACCAAGGCCATTATTACGACACACGGCTCTAATCTGACAGGGAATCTATTGGATATTCAGCGGATTGGAACCATTGCAAAGGCCCATCAGTTACTCTATATCGTAGATGCCTCCCAGACGGCTGGGGTATTCCCCATCGATGTACAGGCCATGCACATCGATATCCTCTGTTTTACAGGGCACAAAGGGCTGTTAGGGCCACAAGGGACAGGTGGCATCTATGTGCGTGAAGGCATCGCTATCCGCCCCCTGTTCTCTGGCGGCAGTGGGGTACAGACCTATTTGCGTGCCCATCCACCGCAGATGCCTGTTGCCTTAGAAGCGGGTACACACAACGGACACGGCATCGCTGGTCTTGGGGCGGCGGTGCGATATCTCCAAGAAACAGGACTGGATACGATTCGTCAAAAAGAACAGGCATTGATGTGGCATTTTTATCAGCAGGTACAGACCATTGACGGAATTACCGTCTACGGGGATTTCACAACGAAACACCGCTGTCCCATTGTCGCTCTGAATATTCGGTCGTATGCCTCGGAAGAAGTCAGCGATGCCCTGTATTCCGCATACGGCATCGCAACCCGTCCCGGTGCACACTGCGCCCCACTGCTACATGAGGCTTTGGGAACGGTACATCAGGGAGCTGTCCGCTTCAGTTTTTCCCACTACAACACCATAGAAGAAATCGAGATTGCGGTTTCCGCCCTGCGGGAACTGGCACAGGAGGGATAGAGCATGGATAAAATGATAGACTGCAAGGGCATGGCATGCCCTCTGCCCGTAGTCAACGCAAAAAAAGCAGCGGAAGAACTGCATACTAATGATGTGTTGACGGTTCTGGTCGACAACGAAATCGCCGTACAAAATTTGACCCGATTTGCGGAATACAAAGGATTTGCCGTGTCCGCCGAAAAGAAAACCGATACCGAATATGCGGTTGTTATGCACATCTCTGGTACTACTCCCCCACGAAAACAGGAGAACGAAATCACCTGTGTGGCGGACACACGCAAAAAAGGGATGCTTGTGGTATTGTCCAGCCGTGTGATGGGCACTGGGGATGAAAAATTGGGCACCGCGCTGATGAAAGCATTCGTCTTTGCGCTGACGAAGCAGGACCAACTCCCCGACACCATCCTCTGCTACAATACAGGTGCGTATCTCACTTGTGAAAACGCGGATACGCTGGAGGATTTGAAGCTGTTGGCATCCGAGGGTGTGACGATTCTTACCTGTGGCACCTGTCTGGACTTCTATGGATTGCAAGAGCAGCTAGCGGTTGGGCATGTGACAAATATGTACGATATCGTGGCGCGGATGGAACAGGCCGCCCAGATTATTAAACCTTGATTGCTATGGAAACGAATGTAACATTGACAAAATTGGCAAATTGTGCAGGTTGTGGTGCAAAAATGGGCGCAGGCACCCTTGCAAAGCTGTTGGATGGCTTTCAGACTCACACCGATTCTCGCCTGCTGGTAGGTTATGACAAGAGCGATGATGCCAGCGTATATCTACTGGACGAAAACACTGCTCTCATCCAAACCACCGATTTTTTTCCTCCTATTGTCGATAATCCGTATCTCTACGGGAAAATCGCCGCTACCAATGCCCTCAGCGATGTGTACGCGATGGGTGGAGAACCCAAACTGGCATTGAATATTCTCTGCGTCACCGAGGATATGTCGGAGGAAACCATCCGCGAAATTTTGCGTGGTGGCTACGATACCGCCTACGATGCTGGTGCGATTATCACAGGGGGACACACCATCAAGGGGGCTGAACCTATCTATGGTCTATCGGTATCTGGTTTTGTCCATCCGCAGAAGGTACTAACCAACAGCAATGCCAAACCAGGCGATGTCCTGATTTTGACCAAACCGCTGGGTGTCGGCATTTTAACCACAGGTGCCAAGGCGGATATGGTGGAAACAGCGGTGATGCACCGTGTTTACACGCAGATGGCAACCCTCAACCAAACAGCGCGGGACATCATGGTGCAATATCCTGTGCATAGTTGTACTGATGTGACAGGGTTTGGTCTGATAGGGCACAGCTTTGAGATGGCACAGGGCAGTGGTTGCACCATCCATCTCCAAACTGCACAGATTCCTTACCATCTGGAAGCACTCCCCCTCGCCTCTATGGGGCTGATACCTGCCGGTGCGTACCGAAATCGCACCTATGCCGAAACAGGTGTCAAGGTCTGTGGCAATATCTCACGGGCGATGCAGGACATCCTCTACGACCCACAGACCAGTGGTGGACTTCTGTTCGCGCTCCCGGCAGAAAAAGCAACGGCGTGTTTGACCCATTTGCAACAGGTCATCCCCTGTGCCGCCATCGTCGGCTATGTAACAGAGAAAGAAGAATCTGATATAACACTGGAGTGAACGATGAAAAATTTAATACTTGTCCGAGGCGGCGGCGATTTGGCCACGGGGACAATTTATAAACTAAAGAAGAGTGGCTTCCCTGTTTTGGTTTTAGAAGTACCAAAGCCCTCCGCCATCCGCCGCAATGTGTCCTTTAGCGAAGCTGTGTATCAGGGATGTCAGACCGTTGAGGATATGACCTGCTATCTGGCGCACTCTGTACAGGAGGCAGAACAGCTTTTACAGGAAAATAAATTGACCGTCTTAGTAGACCCTGCGGGTGCGTCTATTCCGACATGGCAACCGCTTGCTGTCGTGGATGCCATCCTTGCGAAAAAAAATCTAGGTACCAGACGGGATATGGCACCGATAACTATCGGACTTGGCCCCGGATTTACCGCAGGCGAAGATGTGGATGCCGTCATCGAAACAAAACGAGGCCATCATCTCGGCAGAGTGATTTGGAACGGCAGTGCCGCCCCCAATACAGGGATTCCTGGTATCATTGGCGGTTATGGCAAGGAACGCGTGATACACTGTCCTGCAACGGGTGTCCTGCGTACCGTAAAACAAATCACCGATACCGTTTCCAAGGGGTCGTGTATTGCCGTAGTGGAAACGGAAAACGGCACGGTTCCTGTTGTCGCAACACTGGATGGTCTGCTTCGTGGCTTGATACGGGACGGGTATCCCGTCAAAGTCGGTCTAAAAATCGCTGACATTGACCCCCGTATAGACGAGTACACCAACTGCTTTACCATTTCCGACAAGGCGAGATGTATTGCTGGTGGTGTATTGGAAGCTATCCTGCAATTGAAAGGAGAGCGCGACTTATGATACAGGCATTTGTCGGGTCTGGTGGCAAAACTACCTTATTGAAACAGATGGCGGAACAGTACCGCCGTGCAGGAAAAACCGTTTTCGTGACCACAACGACCCATATGTTCGCAGAAGCAGACACCCTGTTGACAGATGATGCCGAAACCATCCTGCAGGAACTACAGAGAACGGGCTATGTCATGGCTGGCATTCCTGATGGCACTAAAATCAAAGCATTATCGCAGGATACTTTTACCGCCGTTTCCGCCCATGCTGATGTCGTACTGGTCGAGGCAGACGGCTCGAAAATGCTGCCTTTGAAATACCCGAACGCCTCTGAACCTGTAATTCCTGCCAACACAGATGAGATTTATGTGCTCTGTGGATTACAGGCAATCGGACAACCAGCCAAAGATGTCTGCCATCGGTTAGCATTGGTGAAAGCCTGTCTAGGCATCGAGGATGACACGGTTATTACGGCGACCCATGTACAAACATTGGTCACAGAGGGGTATCTGCGCCCTCTCCGTACGGCATACCCAACGGCAAAGATTATCGTAAGTCCGCGCCACGATGGTTCTCTCTATCAGCGTGCGGTTGCTTCCCTCCTGCAAAACGAGCAGGATGTTTCGATGATTCGTCCAGAGTGGTTCTGCCCACAACCTAAACTATTTCTCTGTGGTGGTGGCCATGTGGCAAAAGAAGTGGCTGCGCTGGCGGCACACCTGGATTTTTCCGTCACTGTGTTAGACGACCGCCCCGATTTGGCCAATCGAGAACGCTTCCCTACCGCCGAAAAAGTTATCTGTGACTCCTACGACAATCTTGCACAGTACTGTGAGCCAGATGCCTGCTATGTGGTGGTTACACCCGACCACAAAGCCGACCTACAGTGTGTCAGCACCATTCTTCCGACCCAATATCGGTATTTAGGTATGATTGGGAGCCAGCGAAAGGTCGCCGCCACCTTTGAAAATTTGCGAAAAGCTGGGTTTTCCGAGGCGCAGATTGCCACGATTTTCGCGCCCATCGGCTTGCCCATCGGTGCAGTAACCCCTGCCGAAATTGCAGTTAGTATTCTGGGACAAATCATTCAAGAAAAGAATCGAAACCATACCGCCTCAGTGGATAGAGCATTGTTAGAAACGACAAAAACAGGGATGCTCTGTATCATCACCGAGAAACATGGTTCTGCCCCCAGAGGGGTGGGCAGTATGCTGTTTGTCGGACAAGATACCATCCTCGGTACGATCGGCGGCGGAGAACCGGAATATCAGGCAATTCGCCACGCAAAAGAACATCCGAATTTCTCTGTGCAGGTGTACACCTTAAACCGAAATGCCGTCAATGGATTGGACATGATTTGCGGTGGTGCGATTAGCGTTGCGTTTATCCCCATCTCCCCCTAATCGTTCTCTTGTCAGGCATATGAAAAGCTCCCGAACGATATCGCGCGTTCAGGAGCTTTCACTATATTGTTATATGGTTTGTTATCCCTTATCCTTAGGCAGTACGATATTCAGCAGGATGGCAACCACAGCGGCAGGCACAATGCCAGAACCGCCGAAGATGAGCTGAACAGCCTGCGGTGCATGTGCCAGAATACCAGGGTTGGCACCCATACCATAGCCGACACCCAGCGCAACTGCTACGATGGACAGGTTGCGACCGTTGAGAGGTTCCTTCGTAATCAGCTGAATACCGCTAATGACGATAGAGGAGAACATCATAACCGCCGCACCACCCAAAACAGACTGAGGCATGATGGAAACCAGTGCGCCCAGCTTGGGGCACAGACCGCACAGGATGAGGAACACCGCACCTGTTGCGATGGCAAAGCGGTTGACCACCTTCGTCATGGCAACCAGACCGACATTCTGGCTGAAAGAAGTATTCGGCAACACACCAAACAGTGCAGCAAAGGAAGAACCGATACCGTCACAGATAACGCCGCCAGACAGTTCCTTATCCGTAGCCTCACGGCCAAGACCGCCCTCCATGACACCAGAGATGTCGCCCACAGTTTCCACAGCGGTGACGATAAACATAATCAGAACAGGTAGAATAGCGCGCAAATCAAAGATAGGCTTCACGGGCAGGAGTTTCGGCACCTCAAACCACGCCGCATTGGCAACTTTGTCCCAGTTCAGCACCCATGCTTTCGTGTACTCCACGCCGTCCGCAGTAACACCCGTCGTGGGGAGCACCAGTCCCATCACAAATGCGACCGCATAACCACACACAATGCCCAACAAAATGGAGGAAGAACTGGTAAAGCCATTGGTACCGTGCTTAAAGAACAGAATCATTGCCAGCACAAAGATTGCCAACAGGAGATTCTCAATGGAACCAAAATCCTTTGCCGTGTTACCGCCTCCGAACGAGTTGATACCGACAGAAATCAAACTCAGACCGATGGACATGACCACGGTTCCTGTAACAACGGCGGGAAAGAACTTACGCAGAGGTTTCAGGAAAAAACCGAGAACGCCTTCAAACAGACCACCGATAAGGGAGGCACCCATAATGGCACCGTAAGCCAGCACACCACCGCCCATTGTGGCGGCAACCGCGTTAAACACGCCGATAAAACCAGACGAAGTTCCCATGACAATGGGAACCTTGCCACCGACAGGACCGATGGCGAATAACTGCACCAAAGTGACAATACCAGCCACCAACATGGCATTTTGGAGCAAATGCAATTGTAGCTCCGCGAACTCACCACCGGCGATGCCACAGGCACCTGTAATAATCAGCAGTGGGGTTAAATTGCCTACGAACATCGCCAATACATGTTGTAGACCCAGGGGAATTGCTTGCTTCAGAGGTATTCTGCCGTCGAGCCGAAATGCCGCTTCAGACAACTGATGGTTTTTCTTCATAAGAAACCCTCTCTTTCTTGGTTGATATCTCTCAGTATAGCATTGGTAAGTAGAGAAGTAAATTGCTGAATATGGAAAATTTTTGTAAAGAACAGCTGACAGTTTGACATATTTGTGTTATACTGGTAAATATTTATAAGGAGGTGTTCTCTATGAATTTCTTAGAAGAAAGAATAGTAAAGGACGGAATCGTTAAGCCTGGCAATGTTTTGAAAGTGGACAGCTTTCTGAATCACCAGATGGACATTGCCCTAATGGAAGAAATCGGCCGCGAATTTAAGCGTCGCTTTGCCGATAAGCCCGTGACCAAGGTAATGACCATCGAGGCATCTGGCATCGGTATCGCAGCTTTTGTGGCGAAAGAGTTTGGCGTTCCCATGGTATTCGCCAAGAAGAGCAAATCCATCAATATTGATGGCGATATGTTTGTGGCAGATGTGGAGTCCTTTACCCACAAGAACAAGAACCAGGTCATTGTATCCAAGAAATTTTTGCACGAAGGCGAGCATATCCTGATTATCGATGATTTTCTCGCCAACGGCTGTGCCTTACAGGGACTGATTTCTATTGCAGAATCCGCTGGCGCGATTGTGGAGGGCTGTGGCATCGTCATCGAAAAGGGCTTCCAAATCGGCGGTCAGGTCATCCGCAATCTAGGTTATCATTTGGAGTCATTGGCCATTGTGGACGCGATGGACGCGGAGAATGGTACCATCACTTTCCGCGCACAGGAGGGGCAATAAATGGCGAAACATAAGTCAATTTCCCCACCGTCCATTGATAACATCTACTCTCTGGATGGAAAAGTTCCTTTTTTGCAGTCTATCCCCTTTGGTCTACAGCATGTGTTGGCTATGTTTGTCGCCAACATCGCTCCTATTATGATTGTCACGGGTGCCAGTGGTCTAAGTACGCAGGAAACTGCCTCGTTAATCCAGACTGCTATGCTCATGGCCGGTATCGGTACTTTGATACAATTGTTCACCGTTTGGAAACTGGGCGCAAAGTTGCCTATCGTTATGGGTATCAGTTTTACCTTTGTATCTGTCTTTTGCTATGTCGGTCCCCAGTGGGGATATGAAGCAATCATTGGTGCGGTTCTGGTGGGTGGCATCATCGAGGGACTGCTCGGTTTATTTGCGAAATACTGGCGTGGCATTATTGCCCCCATCGTTTCAGCCTGTGTCGTTACCGCTATTGGATTCAGCCTGTTGAGTGTCGGTGCAAATTCCTTTGCTGGCGGTGCTGGTGCCACAGATTTTGGTAGCGCACAGAACTGGATTCTCGGCAGTATCACACTTGTATGTTGTATCCTGTTCAACATTTTCGCAAAAGGCCACCTCAAGCAACTGTCCGTTCTATTCGGCCTAGTGGTAGGATATGTTGTTGCCCTCTGTATGGGCAAGGTAGATTTGTCCTCTCTGGAAGGTGTTGCTGTCATTTCTCTGCCTCAGATTCTGCCATATCAGCCTGTGTTTAACCTGAGTGCCATTGTTTCTGTTGTGATGATTTTCTTGGTATCCGCCACAGAAACGATTGGTGATACCTCCGCCATGACCAACACCGTTCTGGGGCGCGAAGCCACAGAAAAAGAAATTTCTGGCAGTTTGGCCTGTGATGGTATTATCAGCTCCCTGTCTGCGTGTTTTGGCTGTATGCCCATTACCTCTTTTAGTCAGAATGTCGGCCTGTTGGCAATGACCAAGGTGATTAACCGCTATACCATCGCCACGGGTGCTGGTATCCTGCTCTTGGCTGGTATCTTCCCCGCTTTCGGTGCTATTTTGGCAACTTTGCCTGAAGCAGTTCTGGGTGGCTGTACCATTATGATGTTCGGAAACATCGTCATTTCTGGCTTGCAGATGATTGGCTCCTGTGGCTTCACCCAGCGCAACATTACAATCGCGGCACTCTCTTTGAGCATTGGACTGGGCTTTACACAGGTACCAGAGATGTTTGCTATTTTCCCCAACATGATTCGCACCGTTTTTGCGGAAAACTGTGTTGCTGTTGTGTTTCTGTCTGCCATCATTTTCAATCTGATTATGCCAAAGGACAGTGATGCCTGATGGACCAGCGAACATTCTTAGCAACCTACAATTTGACAGAAGCGGATTTGGTAAAAGCCAATCTCTCTTGGGATACGCTTTCCCGCATCGCTACCGACTATCAGAAGTTGGAAAGGACCATGCGAGAGCTTGGTAAATCCTTTATCGATGAATACCTCTACGACATCGAAACCGCTGGAATTCATTCGTACCGCTATCGGACCAAGGATGTCTGGCATCTGCTGGAAAAAGTGATACGGAAACGGAAAGAAAATCCCGAAAAGTTCGGACAACTGGACGAAACCAACTACCACAAGTATATCACAGACTTGATTGGCATTCGTGTTTTCTTTTTGTACCGCGAAGACTGGATACATTTCCACCACTACATTACCAGCCGTTTTGAAAATAATCCAAGCCTGTACATTCAAAATCGTCTGCTTGACTTTGACGAGGACCCAAACCACTACTACATTGCAGAACGCCCTAAGGCGTACAAGCGCACAGGTGACAGTAAGATATACAACAGCAAAGAATTGGATATCATTACCACGGGTATCTATCGTTCTTTGCACTACACTGTAAAGTACAAAGGGTTTTATGTAGAAATTCAGGGTAGAACGCTTTTTGAAGAAGGATGGAGTGAAATTGACCACGACATCGTGTACAAAGACGCAGAGGACGATGAGATGCTTAGCGATTACTCCAAGTTACTCAATCGCCTCTCTGGTTTGGCTGACGAGATGAGTTCCTACTTCCGCCGAATGAAGCACGAACGCGAAGCAGAGGAATAACCATACCGATTCCCCCACAGGAACAAGGACTTCCCTGTTTCTGTGGGGAATTTTTTCTTTCTTCCCAACAATATCCATCGAACCACTTTCTTTTTTTCGGAGAAAATGCTATAATGAGGTTCAAATTATGGATAGAAAGGATGATGGTATATGAAAGTGAATCGTGTATGGAGGGTTCACGCTTCCTAACCCTCTAAAACATGTTTTGGAGGAAACCAAATGGGAAACCAAATTCTTATCCGTGAAGCACGCTCAGAAGCTGACATGGCAACTTTTTGGGCACAACTTCACCACTATTTCCAGCGCGATATTTTTCCTGTCCCAACGGACGAGGACAGAGAATACTTCCTTGGTGACGAGTATCGGACAGGTATCGAACATATCCACGACAGACCACAGGACAGATGTTATTATCTGTTCTTCCACAGAGATGGGCAGGATATCGGCTTCGCCTTGCCAGTCATCTATACGACAGAGGACGGCAAATGCTTTATCATGGAATTCTGCATCTATCCAGAATTCCGTGGAAACGGACTTGGCAAAGCGTGTGCTACCTTGTTGTTGGCATGGGCAAAAGAACACGGCGCACACTATGCAGAACTGAATAACGGTGGTAATGCACAGCGTTGCCACTTCTGGAACTGTGTCGGTTTTATCGAGAATGGCGTTGACGAATGGGGCGAACCACTGATGATTCTTCCCCCACAGGAGGATGTTCCGATTACTGTAGAGCCTCTTGTTCAGCCAGAGGATTGGCAACTCTGGAAGTTAGAAAACGGGTTTTTAAGGGAAATCGGTGAGCAAGCACTGACAGAAGAAAAACAGACACGGCTCATCCAAGCCATACAGCAGGGACAGATTCAATTTTTTGTTGCAAAACGGGGCTATCGTTCTGTCGGGATGTGTAGCGTGGCACGGTGTTTCTCTACTTTCGCCTGTTCTGATACGGGCGTATTTGACGATTTTTATATTGAACCTGTGTTTCGCGGAAAGGGCATTGCCCGAAAATTGGCACAGACGGCACAAAATTGGTGCCAAGAAAATCAGATAGCAAGTGTAACGGTCTGTTGTGCCCCCTGCGATGAGGGAATGTATCAGTCCCTTGGATTTGATACGCACTTAGGCACTACCTTTGCACATCTGTGTTAAATGACGAGGAGAGATGGTATAGTATGGGACAGTATATTATGGCATTTGATGCTGGGACGACCAGTAATCGCTGTATTCTGTTCGACCAGCACGGGAGGGTGTGTAGTAGCGCGCAAAAAGAATTTACACAAATCTTTCCAAAGCCTGGCTGGGTGGAACACGATGCGCGTGAAATTTGGGCGACACAGTTCGGTGTTGCCGCAGAAGCCATGGGAAAAATCAGTGCCAGTGCCGTGGATATCGCCGCCATCGGCATTACCAACCAGCGTGAAACCACAATTGTATGGGACAAGCTCACAGGCGAACCGATTTACAACGCCATTGTCTGGCAGTGTCGCCGTACAAGTGCCATGTGTGACGAACTCAAAGCGCAGGGATACACCGACATGATTCGCAACAAGACAGGGTTGGTGGTCGATGCCTATTTCTCTGCCACAAAAATTCGTTGGATTCTCGACCATGTTCCTGATGCACAGGAGCGCGCAGAGCGAGGAGAACTGTTATTTGGCACGGTGGAAACTTGGCTGATTTGGAAACTCACGCTCGGCCGTGTCCACATCACCGACTATAGCAATGCCTCGCGCACCATGCTGTTTAATATCAACACATTGGATTGGGATGACGATATTTTACAACTGCTCCATATCCCACGCGCCATGTTGCCGACCGCCATGCCAAGCAGTCACATTTACGGCGTGGCAGACAGCAGTTTCTTCGGATTTCCCATTCCGATTGCAGGTGTGGCAGGCGACCAGCAGGCGGCTCTGTTTGGGCAGGCCTGTTTTGCACAGGGGCAGGCGAAAAACACCTACGGTACCGGTTGCTTCCTGCTGATGAATACAGGAGAAAAGCCTGTATTTTCCAACAACGGTCTGGTAACAACGATTGCTTGGGGCGTGAATGGCACGGTTCACTACGCACTGGAAGGTTCCATTTTTGTCGCTGGTGCCGTGATTCAGTGGCTCCGCGATGAACTGCGCCTGATTGAAACTGCCCCCGACAGTGAATACCACGCAAGCAAGGTCAGCGATACCGCAGGGTGCTATGTCGTCCCTGCCTTCACAGGTCTGGGCGCACCGCACTGGGACCAGTATGCCCGCGGTGCGATTGTCGGTCTGACACGCGGTGTCAATAAAAACCATATCATCCGTGCTGCGTTGGAATCCATCGCCTACCAAGTCAGCGATGTGCTTCATGCCATGCGCGCCGACTCTGGTATTTCTCTGACCAGTCTAAAAGTGGACGGCGGTGCCTGTGCCAACAATGTCCTCATGCAGATGCAGGCGGACATTCTACAGTGCGAGGTCAATCGCCCTGTGTGTGTCGAAACAACCGCACTCGGTGCGGCGTATCTCGCTGGCCTTGCCGTTGGCTATTGGAACAGTTTAGAGGATATCCAGAAAAATTGGGCAAGTGAACGCATCTTCTCCCCTGCTATTACGCCTGAAGAAAGTGCAGAAAAGCAGAAAGGCTGGCAAAAGGCCGTCAAACGCTCGTACGCTTGGGCGGAGGACTAATCCACATATTCCCTACACAACGAAACAAGGTGGTGTCATCGTTACACCACCTTGCTTTTTTTATCCTTGTTCTGTTTCAAAAAATAGTTGATGCGCCAGACGCAGTGCCGTCAATGCGTCCGCTTCTGCAACTTTGGCATAGATGCAGTGGTCGCTCTGCCCGATTTCATGTACCACGATATGGGTATCGTTGAGGACCTGATAGAAGCGCGCCGCCGCGCCAGACAACTGGAGCAGACCCGTACCAATGATAGAAACCATGTCATCGTGCTTGGTGACACCTGCCAAGTGTGGAGTCTGTACCGCACGACCGACGGAAATATGCGTCCCACTTCCGCGCACCATACTGGACAGTACATCGAGGTTTACTTTATAGTTCTTTGCCAGTTCCACACTGCGACTGTGTAGAACCTGCGCGCCACGCTCCGCCAACGCGAGCATCTCCTCGCAGTCAATTTCCTCATGCTTGCGAGCAGTTGGAATGATACGCGGGTCTGCGGTATACACACCGTCTACATCGGTATAAATCTCGCAACGCTCCGCGCCAAACACGGCCGCCAATGCCACCGCACTGGTGTCAGAACCACCGCGCCCCAGTGTAGTGATATCTTTTGCATGGTTAATGCCTTGGAACCCAGCCACTAGGACAATCTTGCCTGCATCCAGTTCGTGCAGGATGCGCTGTCGCTCAATCTGTGTAATCCGTGCATCGCCGTGTGCATCCTCTGTGTGAATCCCCACCTGCCAAGCGTTCAGGCTGATGGCAGGGATGCCCATTTCCTCCAACAAAATAGCACACAGGGCAACCGATGCCTGTTCCCCTGTCGCTAATAGGGCATCCAGTTCACGCGGTGTGGGGGTTTCGCTCAGTTCATGCGCCTTACGCACCAAGTCATCCGTCGTATCTCCCTGCGCGGACAGAACAACAATCAGTCGATTTCCGCGCCTTCGGGTATCGGCTATGATGGCAGCCACGCTCCTAAGACGCTGTGCGTCCCGGACGGAGCTGCCACCAAATTTCTGAACAATCAGTTTCATGTGGTACTCCCTTTCCAAATCCAATAACCAGACTGCCATTACCATTATAGTATGGTACACGGCATTTGGTTATTGCCAAGTCAGGGAAAGAATACAATTACCCAGCGAGAAGTTCAAAGCGGATAACACCGTCCACATGGCTGACGGTTTCAATCAAATCCTCCAGATTCATCCGCATATCGCCTGTTTCTGCGGAGATGGTCACGGACGCGCAGTGATTCGTTGGCACACCTTGGTTGATGGTCAGTATATTTGCGCCACTTCCGGCAAAAATAGACAACACACTGCTCAACACACCGGGACTGTCCTCCAACAGCGTATAGCAGGAAATCGTGCGCTCCATCCGCCTGTCTTTCAGCGGTTGAATCGCATCCTTATATTTGTAAAATGCACTGCGACTGATACCCACCATCTTGGTGGCCTCTCCGACGGTCTCCGCGTCACCAGCGAGTAACAACTGTTTGGCTCGCGCCACCTTAATAAATATCTCTGGCAGTGCATCTGCGGCAACGATATAATATTTATTGGCATTCTCCATATACTCTCCTCCTATGCAACAACATCCTTATCTCCTAATCTACCATAAATGACCAAATTTGACAACTATATTTTATTCATTTAGCGTGTTATTTTACTAAAAAATAAAGGAGTGTTTCTGCCATGCCACACGAACAAGCCTATTTTCAGCGTATCCTGCGTACCATTTTGTTTTTGGTCGGAATCCTCCTGTTTTTTCGCTTTCTTTTGGTTCCTCTCCTCCCCTTTTTGATTTCTCTGGGGTTGAGTGCGCTCTTAGAACCATTGGTACAGCGTCTACGCCGTGCATTGGGGGTACGACGCTCTTTTGCCGCCGTCCTTGTTACCACGGCTCTGTTGTTGGTACTGGGCGGTTCGCTAACATTCCTCGCCATGCGACTAGGTGCCGAATTAACCGAGTGGTCTACACGGTTGCCACAGGCTATCGAGGCGTTTCCTGTCCTATGGAACCGTGCGCTCGACCGCATGGAGGTGTGGTATATTGCCTGTCCGTCCTTTTTGCGCTCCCTTCTAGATACACTGGCCACCGCACTTGGTGAAAATACCCCCACACTGGTGGGCAAAGTCGGTGGATTCCTCATGGAAAAGGTATCCTCTTTGGCCGCCACGCTCCCTGGTATTGGGCTATTCGCCATCACGACCATCCTTGCCCTGTATTTCACCGCGGTCAACTACAGCATCATTCTCTCCTTTCTCAAGCGACAACTCCCAACGACTTGGCAACCGCGTTGTCGGGCGGCGGTCCAGTGCTGTCGTGGTGCATTGCTCCAGTGGTTGCGGTCAGAACTCACCTTACTACTTGTCACCTTTTTTATCATACTGTTGGGGTTTTGGTGGCTGGGGTATGACTTCGCACTGCTGGCGGCATTTGTTATCGCACTGGTCGATGCCCTGCCCGTGTTGGGGACTGGCACTGTGTTACTGCCGTGGGCAATCTTCTGTTTTTTCCTTGGTGACACCGCACAGGGACTGTCCCTCGTAGTGCTATATGCCACCATTCTGCTCGTTCGCTCCCTGTTGGAACCGCGCCTTCTGGCAGGACAGGCGAATCTCCCCTCGATTACCGTCCTCCTCGCGATGTATCTAGGATTCCATTTTCTCGGTGTGGGGGGAATGATTTTCCTGCCAGTATCCCTCATTCTGGTGAAACATCTACAGGATGCTGGGGTTATCCGCCTGTGGCGATAGGCTCTTTCGTGCATGAAATTCTTCTCTTTTCAGTTGTCAAGTCTGTGCAAGCGTGGTATAATATGTTGTCAATCAAACAACGCGATACGCGCTGAATATATCCCAAGGAGTGACTATCATGGAAGAAAAGAAAATTATGCTGTCTGGCATCAAGCCTAGCGGTGATTTGACACTGGGTTCCTACCTCGGTGCGATTAAGAATTGGGCGGAGCGCGCAGACCAATTCGACTGCTACTACTTCATGGCGGACTTGCACACCATCACGGTGCGCCAGAATCCTGCCGACCTGCGCCGCCGTACATTGGAACAGTTGGCGCAGTACATCGCCTGTGGTCTGGACCCCGAGAAAAACACGCTGTTCATCCAGTCCCATGTGCATCAACACGCGGAACTCGGTTGGGTTCTCGGCTGTTATGCCATGTTCGGTGAGTTGAGCCGTATGACCCAGTTCAAGGACAAGTCCGCGAAAAATGCCGAAAATATCAACGGCGGTCTGTTTACCTATCCCAGTTTGATGGCGGCGGACATCCTGCTCTATCAGCCAGACTTTGTGCCCGTAGGCGACGACCAGAAACAACATGTGGAGTTGGCACGCAACATTGTCCAGCGTTTCAACGGTATCTACGGCGATGTCTTTAAGATGCCCGAACCCTACATTCCCAAGGTTGGCGCGCGCATTATGAGTCTGACCAACCCTGCCTCCAAGATGAGCAAGAGTGAAAACGAGGATACTGGCCGTGTGACGCTCATGGATGACCCTGCCTTCATTATGAAGCAGTTCAAGCGCGCCGTGACCGACAGCGACACCGAAAACTGTGTGCGCTATGATGCCGAAAACAAACCTGGTGTTGCCAACTTGATGACCATTTACTCCGCTGTCACTGGTAAGTCCTATGCGGAGATTGAACAGGAATTTGCTGGTATGGGGTATGGCAAGTTCAAGCCCGCAGTCGGTGAAGCGGTTGTCGAACTGTTGCGTCCCATCCGCGAGGAGGCACAGCGCATCATGCAAGATAAGGCCTATCTGGAGAGTGTCTATCGCAACGGTGCAGAAAAGGCCGCCTATACAGCGGATAAGACCTTGCGTAAGGTGTACAAAAAAGTTGGCTTTGTTGCTCGATAATCGGAGGAAAGCACACCATGTTTGAACGGACAGAAATTCTCCCTGTTATCCTCGCACTGGGCACAGCAACCCTGTTCAGTTTTCTATTAACGCCACCTGTGAAGCGTCTGGCGCATAAAATTGGTGCGGTGGATGTCCCCAAGGATGAACGCCGTATGCACAAGCAACCGATTCCGCGTCTTGGCGGTTTGGCCATCTTTCTCGGCTGTATCATTGCGATTTTAACCTTTGCCCAGATTACCGTACCACTGCGCGGTATTCTGATTGGCGCACTGCTCATTGTCGGCGTTGGTATTGCGGATGATATTCGTCCACTCAGCGCAGGCATCAAGCTCATTCTACAGATTGTTTCCGCACTTATCGCGGTCGGGCATGGCGTTCTTATCCCCATGATAGCCAACCCATTCCCATTCGGTGGGGAATACTGGGACTTTGGCATCTGGGCTATCCCGATTACGGTCATGTGGATTGTCGCTGTCACCAACTCCGTCAATCTAATTGACGGTCTGGACGGTTTGGCGGATGGCGTGAGTACCATCGGTGCGCTGACAATGCTCATTCTCTCTCTGCTGATGGGAGATATTCCGATGGCGATTGTCTGTGCCGCACTCGTCGGTGCGTGTGTCGGCTTTATCCCCTACAATATGAACCCCGCCAAAATTTTTATGGGCGATACGGGTTCCACTTTCCTCGGCTATATGTTGGCGACCATCTCCGTGTTGGGTCTGTTCAAATTCTATGCGGTGATTTCCTTTGTCGTTCCGTTCATTATCCTCGGTTTCCCCATCTACGACACCACTTCCGCCTTCACCAGACGAATTTTGAAGGGACAAAACCCCATGACCGCCGACCGTAGCCACACCCACCACAAGCTCATCGACATGGGTATGAACCAAAAACAGGCCGTGGCAACCCTGTACCTCATCTCTGGTGTTCTCGGTCTGTGCGCCGTGATGATTGTTTCCACTGGCTATATCAAGATGATTCTCTTTGCGGTTGCGTTGCTCATCACCGCCTACACGGTGGCACGCATTGCGCACTATCCGCACGAGAAGAAGACCCACGCTGAAAACGAACCGCACAGCGATAGCGGTACAAAGAGCGACAAGGAGGATGTATAAATGGAAAAGTTACGCATTATGAGCGTATTTGGCACAAGACCCGAAGCCATTAAAATGGCACCGCTGGTGCAAGAACTGGCAAAATACGAGGAGATAACCTCTATCTGCTGTGTCACCGCACAGCACCGCGAAATGCTCGACAGTGTGTTAGAGGTATTCCATCTCACCCCCGACTGGGATTTGGATATTATGACCCCTCGCCAAACCCTCAGCTCCATTACCAGCAAGTGTCTTATCGGTATGGACGAGGCAATTGAGCAATTACAGCCCGATATGATTTTGGTACACGGTGATACCTCCACCACTTTTGCTGGTGCGCTCTCCGCGTTCTACCACAAAGTCCCTGTCGGCCATGTCGAGGCTGGTCTGCGTACCTACGACAAGTACTCCCCGTATCCCGAGGAGATGAACCGTAAGCTCGTCACCTCCATTGCGGACCTCTACTTCTGCCCCACCCAGAGCAACCGAGAAAATCTCCTGCGTGAAGGCATTGACAAGGGGCTGTTTATCACAGGCAATACCGTCATTGACGCACTAAAAACGACAGTACGCGAGGACTATGTTTTTGCTACCGAAGCACTGAACCGTCTGCCCTACGGCGACAAGAAAATCCTGCTCGTCACCTGCCACCGCCGTGAAAATTACGGACAACCGATGGAAGATATCATGTCTGCGCTGGCGGAGATTGCGCGCACCCACGACGATGTCGAACTGGTCTATCCTGTCCATCTCAGCCCTGTGGTGCAGGAGTGCGCGAAGCGTCACCTCGAAAACATCCCCAATGTCCACCTGATTCCCCCCCTCCCTGCCGATGAGATGCACAACCTGATGGCGCGTTGCTATCTGGTTCTCACAGATTCTGGTGGATTGCAGGAGGAAGCCCCTGCGCTGGGCAAGCCTGTCCTCGTTTTGCGCCGAGAAACGGAGCGTCCTGAGGCGGTTGCAGCAGGCACAGTGAAGCTCGCAGGTGTTGACCGCGACACCATTGTGGCAATGGCACATGAACTCATCACCGACGAAACTGCTTACACCGCGATGGCACACGCCGTCAACCCCTATGGTGATGGTAACGCCTGTCGCCGTATCGCAGAGGCGATTCTCTGGCACTTCGGCCGTGGGGAAAAACCAGAGGACTTTACCGCGTAATCTCCCGAAAGGGGGCTTGTCCTATGAAGCACCACAAACCATTTTATGCGATGATTGCGCTGGGGGTATTGCTTATCGCCCTGTTAGCAACACAGTATATGCGCCGAGAGGATAGTACCATTACTTTGCCCATGCCAACGACAGAAACAGAAACCAGTGACAAGGAGAACCATGCCGAGAACCTCAATATTCTGCGCATCACGCCGAACACGGTACAAGCCGCCGTTGCGACGCTCTCGCGACCTGCCTCCTACCAACGCACACAGACCGTCACACTTTATTGGAACGGCGGTGAAAGTAGCACGACCGCACAGGTCGCCGTCAACGGCACGCTGACACGCATTGACACCACACATAGAGATGGTACGGTCTGCCACACCTTGTCCGATACTACGACTACCTGTGTCTGGTATGACGATGATACGCACTGGGTCGCTACACGCACCGCTTTGATTTCTGCCGATGCCCTACAGAGGATGCCTACTTACGAGTCCGTTTTGGAACTGGACAGTACACAGATTACCCACGCAGAATACGGATTGAAAGATAGCGTCTACTGCATCTACATCCAAACCGCGCCCGATTTAGACGGATATGCGGAACAGTACTGGGTCAGCGCGCAGAGTGGTCTGCTGTATGCCGCCGAGCGAACTTACCATGGACAAGTTATCTATCGGTTTCAAGCCACTGAGCCAGAACACGATACCCCAGAGGCAGACTTGTTTCTCCTCCCCGATGCCTCCCCATTTCCGTCACAGTAATCCCTACGACATACAAAGATAAAGATACTGATTTAGGAAGGTGTTGTTATGAACAGCAGTAAAAAAATTCGTCAGCTCACCCGATTGGCTATCCTAGTTGCTACTATCTTCCTATTGGCAAATACACCGCTGGGATATATCAGCCTCGGCCCCATTGCCGCCACCACAGTCCAAATTCCAGTTATCATCGGTGCTTCGTTAATGGGTCCGCTATCTGGTGCCATCCTTGGTTTTTTCTTTGGTTTAAGCGCATTTATTAAAGTATTGACGGTCCCAGGTGCCGATGCCGTTGCTACCGCGATACTCCAGTACTCCCCTCTGACCTATCTCCTCATCTGTATGGTTCCGCGTATTTTGATGGGTTGGCTGTCTGGTCTGTTGGCAAGCACAATGAAAAAAATCACCGCTAACCAAAAAAATCACTTTGCCAGTAGTGTGATTCGATATGGTGTCACTGGTTTTACTGGCTCCATGCTCAACACCGTTTTTTACCTTGGTTCTCTGTGGTTAGTAGCCAGTGATGTGCTTGCCACCATCTACAGTATTGATATCAGCGCAGTCGGTGGGATGGTTATGACCGTTGCTGTCACCGCAGGTATTCCTGAAGCAATCGTTTCTGCCCTGATTGTTACGACTGTCTGCAAGGCGATGGAAGTCATCTTCCGCCGTCAGCCTGTACCCAAACATTAACCTGAAAAGCATTTGCGAACAGCAAAGGGAGTGTTGCCAAGTCCACGCAACACTCCCCTATTTTATTCACTCTATCACGAGGTCCTCTTTGGTAATCGTCAACAGTTCTTCGTCTGTCGGTGCATCCATCCCAGCGACACGGTTTGCTTGCTTCGCAACAATTTTCTCAAAGAGATTCCGCACATCGCGACCATTGCCGAAATTGTCGTCGCGTTCCTCATAGAGTTCGTTGAGATAGTCACGAATGGCAATATCTGCCTCTGCATCGAGCTTGTAATCATTTCGTGCCACGCGCCCCATAAAGATTTCATAGAGCTGTTCGCCATCGTAGTCGGCAAAATCGAGATATTTGTTAAAGCGTGATTTCAGACCAGGGTTCGAGTCGATAAAGCGTGGCATTAAGGAGGCATATCCTGCTACGATAACAACAAAATCGTCACGGTAATCCTCCATCGCCTTGAGAATCGTATCAATGGCCTCCTGTCCAAAATCTTTATCCGCCTTTTCGGGTGCGAGGGAGTAGGCCTCGTCAATAAACAACACACCGCCCCGCGCTTTTTGAATGACCTCCTGTGTTTTCACCGCCGTTTGTCCCACATAGCCTGCGACCAGTCCACTGCGGTCTACCTCAACCAAATGCCCCTTGGAAAGCAGTCCTAATGCGCTGTAAATTTTTCCGATAATACGCGCTACGGTGGTCTTACCAGTTCCGGGATTGCCAGAAAACACTAGATGGAACGACATAGCTGGACATTTCAAACCGCGCTCTCGGCGCAGGGTACGCACTTTGACGAGATTCACCAAACTGTCCACCTCTTGTTTGACCGCGTCCAATCCGACCAATTCCTGCAACTCCGCCATCGCCTCCTCCAGTGTCGGCTTGGGCGGTTCCTGCTCTTTCTGCCCGTCCTCCGTATCCGCAGGGGTAGGGACAGTAGGCGCAGTATGTTCTTCTGGTTTTTTCGCTCCCGATGGGGCATCTACAGGCTTCGCTGGGGATACTGGTTTTGGTTGGCTCTGTTGGGGCTGTGGATTTCGTGAGGTCGGTGGCGTGGGCGCACCGAAGAAATCATCATATACTTTCCGAGAAGTATCGCGAGAAAGCACTCTACTAAATTCATCCATGATACCATTGAGCGTATCGACTGCCTTGCGCTCCGCCTCCGTACGCAGATTGTGAAGATGTTTGCTCATCGTTGCCTCCGTTATATCCTAATTGTTCCTCAGTATAGCACAGCCGTATCCAGAAAGAAAGCACTCTCTACATAAAATTCACAATTGATACCTTGACTGTTCTCTCCGAAATGATTAGGATAGTGGCTAGGAAGGTGTTTCCACAAAGGAGGTTACTCTAGTATGAATCTTTCCCGTTCCACCATGAAAAAAATCATGGTTCTCATCCTATTTGCGGCAGTCTGTCTAGCCGCTTCGCAACATTTTACGGCACTCGGTTCTGCATTTCGCTTTATCCTTGGGATACTTTCGCCGTTTCTGATTGGTGCGGCAATGGCATTTATCCTGAATGTCCCCATGCGTTCCGTGGAGGACTTGCTGTTCTCCTCTCCCAAGGTACAACAGCGTATCTCAGCACCGTTGCGCCGTGGCATCAGTCTGCTCCTCACCTTTCTTCTCGTGATTGCTGTCATCGCCGTGTTGGTACTGGTCATTGTACCACAGTTGACTTCCACCATCGCTGGATTGGGTGGGACAATTCAATCCTTTTTCACACGCACGATTGCGTGGGGACAGGAGATGTTTGCCAATGACCCCGAACTCTTGCACTGGATAAACTCCATCAGTATCGACTGGACGGCTATCAACTGGGAGAGTATTCTCAATAAAGTCGGCAACTTCCTCAAAAACGGTGCCGGGAATGTCCTCACCTCCACCATCACCGTTGCCAAGGGATTCTTTAGTGGCATTGCTACCGCTTTTGTGTCGTTTGTTTTCGCCTGCTATCTGCTGTTACAGAAAGAAAAACTGGCTTTACAGTGCCGAAAAGTGTTTTTTGCCCTGTTTTCTCCACAGACTGCGACCCGTGCGATTGAAATTTGCGCCCTCAGCCACCGTATCTTCTCCAGTTTTATCACAGGGCAGTGTATGGAAGCTGTGATTCTCGGCTTCATGTTCTTCCTCGCCATGACCGTATTCGGAATGCCCTATTCCCTGTTGGTCGGTTGCCTAATCACTGTGACGGCGTTAATCCCGATTGTGGGCGCGTTTATCGGCTGTGGTGTTGGCGCATTTCTTATCTTGATGGTATCCCCTATGCAGGCACTCGTCTTTGTCGTGATGTTCTTAATCCTACAGCAAATTGAGGGAAATCTGATTTACCCCCATGTGGTCGGCAATTCGGTGGGACTTCCCTCCATCTGGGTATTGGCAGCAGTATCCATCGGCGGTAGTCTGATGGGCGTGGTGGGTATGCTCACCTTCATCCCCCTCACCTCCGTGCTGTATACCCTGTTCCGTGGCTTTGTCTATCAAAAACTACATGATAAAAATATCAGCGTCCTATGACTGAACCCCCTCCGTCCTGAACAGTGAACAGGTTGGAGGGGGCTTTCCTATGTTGCGCTTATTGTATTTTCATCTCGGCCAGGACACCGACCCCATCGCCGTGCCAGATACACGCTACGGCATCGTTGCCCTCTAGTAGCATGGCATCGCCTTGCGAGAGGTCGAACCACTCTGCACCAATGTTTGCCTTTCCCGTGCCAGACACGCAATAGAATAAGTGCATATCGTACGCCTCGGACAGCACCTCGCTATCGGCGTGGTCGCCCCTCATTTTTCGCACCTCTACGCGACCTGTACAGCGTCCTTTTCGCATCATCAGGTTAAAATCTGTGACCTGCCCACGGCTGTAGGTGTGGGATGCACCGTCAAAACGGGTCTGCTCCAGTGTATGTAGGGTGTACGCCTCGCCACCGTCGTGGGAGAGCGTCAATTCACCATCGAGAATCAGTAAAATACGGTCGTAGTCAGGCAATGGCGTGAAGTCGCTCTCTGGCAATTCCACCACAGCAGAACTGAGCCGCCAGAGGAAATCGCGGTCGGCATAGACGGCCTGGGGCGGAAAAATTGCGAGCTGTGTCGTGGTTCCGCCACTCCAACGGCTGACCATCTGTTCAGCAGAAGTAATTTTGGTTATTTTCATAAAAAACCTCCTATAGCAAAATATTTTCTATGATTGTACCACACACTCCGCCACAGGAAAAGCAGAAAATTCATCAAATGGCAAGTTGTAGTTTTCTTAGAGCCAACTGCCATCTTTCATCTGAAGCACGGCATCTGCTTGTTCCGCCACCGCAGGGTCATGCGTGACGATAATCACCGTACAGCCGTCGTCATGGGCAAGGCTTTTCAGAATCTCCACGATATTATGGGTATTGGTGGAGTCCAGATTGCCTGTCGGCTCGTCGGCAAGGATGATTTTGCACCCCTGCGCCAGTGTTCTGGCGATGGCAACGCGCTGTTGCTCACCACCAGAGAGATGGGCAGGTAGACGCTTATCGTACGCGCTGGGCAGTTCCACACGCTCACGCACCTCGTTGGCACGAACGATAGCATCTTTTCGGGATATCTTCTTGAGGTCCAGTGGATACCGAATATTCTCCTGCACCGTCAGCAGGGGGAACAGGTTGTAGTTCTGATAGATAACCGAAACCGCATCGCGGCGCATCTGGTTTCTGTCCCAGTCCTTCGTCGACTTGCCATCCACCAGAATCTCGCCCTCGGTTGGCAGGTCAAGGCCTGCCATCAGGGAGAGGAGCGTCGTCTTGCCAGAGCCAGACTTGCCGATAATGGCATAGCACTTGCCAGCTTCAAAGTCGTAGGAAACATCGTCCACCGCCTTGACGGTCTGGAACTTCCCCTTGTAGCTGTACGATACATTGTGTAACGAAATACTCATTACTCATCCTCCTTCATACTGGACAACAGATTTTTATGCAAAAATACGACCAGTGCCGCGCTCAGTCCCACGAAATATACCAGTGCAAATAGCATGAGCTGTTTGGGGGCGTTAAATTTCATCAGCGCACCGCCCAGCGCAATGCCTGCCCCCACACAGAGCAGTTGTTCCGCCACATAGCCGAGGTAGATGTGGAAATTGGAACCGCCCAAAGTCCGCATTAACCCAATCTCCCGTTTCCGCGCGCGAACCATCAAGAAGCCGATAAAGAATCCTGCGGCGGTACAGAACGCAAGCACCAACATAGACGACATTTTGTTGATAAAGATGCTGATTTGGTAGTTGCGCGTCACGCGCTGTAAAACAGTATCATCAATGTTCAGCGCATAGAGGTAGTATTCATACCCCCATCGGTTCCACGGTGTCTTTTCCCCGTTTGCATTTGGCACCGCAAACCAATTAGCCGCGACCTCTCGAAATTCCTCTAAACGATAGTTGTCCCGCAAAACACCGCTAATACTCATCACCTCGGTGGAAAAGCCAAGTTCTCCCGCCACCCGACGCATAACACCATACGGGCAATATATCGTATATTCCTGTTTAAGTGACGCATAACTACCTGCGATAACCAGTGTTCTGTGGACGGATTTATACCGATAGCTTCCGTCCAATAGCCGTTCTCCACGGTTATAATCGAAAAATTCCACTTTCAATTCTTTCGTGCCTGGCTCTAAGGTTTCGTATAGTGTGGACGGTATGACGCAGAACAGGTCCCCCTCTTCAAAAGTGCGTTCCAGTATACTTTCGTCATATCCGTCAAACCATGTTACCTTACCGCCACGGGTACGGTCTAATAGAGAAGTAGCCACTGCGGATGGGATGCCTGCCAGTGTATAGCCGGCGTATTCCCCATTGATAGACCGTTTCAGTTCCATTTTCAGATTCTTCACATACTCCGCCAGATACGGTTCACTGACTCCCATACCGACAAAAGCGTCTGCAATCCATCCACGAATCGCACGCCCCTGCCCCTCGGTAATCTCCTCTCCGTACAGATTAGTAACAGAAAATGGAACGGTGGTCGCCTGATAACTCGCTTCATAGCTCTCTCGCTCGGCATCGTTGGAACGCTGTAACCCACACAGCGCGAAAGAAATAACGACCGCAAACAGCAGAACTGCAAGCGCGGGGAGTGGTCTGTGGCGAAATTGACTGAATATCTGCATACGCATCGTTCTCACCTGTCCTTTCTCAGTCCAGAGCGTTCTCTGGACATAAATCGCGCCAATACAAAAGTCAGCATACAGACAAGCAGAAGTTGTCCTGTACCGACCCCCAGCAACACCGTGAGGTCCAGTCCATAGGATGCCGCCACTTCCTCCGAGGCAGGAATCATAGTGGTCAGCCTTTGCCAGAGAAAACCGCCACTTACCACTCCCAGAATTGTCCCCAACAGGAGAATGGCAAAACTACCGCTGAAAATGTGCATGACCTCCATGCGCTGTGTCGCACCCAACGCGTGCATGGTCAGCAATGTTTTTCTTTCTCGTGCGGGATAGAACAGCAAAAATAACAGGATAACAACTGCATACACCACGCTACCTGTCTGTAAAGCAAGCTGTGCGACTGCCACATAGTCAAATAATCCATCGGAAACATCCGCATATCCCTGGTCGTCATACGAGAAAAATCCACTGAATCCCTGTTGTTCTTCCAGCGATTCCATCTCGTCTTTGGTTCCATTTCTCAAAATTAAGGTATAGAAAAATCCCTGTGTTCCATATGCCATCTCTGCTACAACCGATGTTTCGGGTACAAAAATGGTGTTGGGAGAAAACGAGTAATTGAGAATGGTGCGCCAGACACGGTCCTGTTCGTAAATTCCGACAATGGTATAGACATCTTCTATGACAAACGGCGTATTGTCAGAATAAAAATACGCGGTGGGGCGTGTCAAATTCGTATTATCCTCGACAAAAGACTGATACGGTGCGTGGTGGTCGTAGTTAAAGAAATTTGCACAGATGGAATCCCCGACTTGCAGATGGTTCTGCTCTGCCAATATATTAGAAATCACGCAGACTTTCGCACCACTCTCCAATTCCTCCGGGGAAAAACTGCGTCCCTGTATTATCTCAGCATCATTTCGTGCAAATTCTGCTATCCAAGATAAATCCTGTACACCAACAATGGGAAATACATGGTTGTTGACTGCCATATTCTCTAACTTTTTACGCCACAACATACCTTCCTCGGATGTCAGAAATTCTTCCACCGTTCCCTCCAGTTTAGCAATCGTGGGCGTGGTGTACCGTTCCCGATAGTCCGCCTCGGTCAATCCCTCCTGTCGGCCTGTTCCCGTGTAAAATTGTCCGAAATCCTCCAGTGTCATCGTGATGGAGCGATAGCAGATTACATCCCAGTCATAGAGCCAAGTATATCTGTCTGGATACCCGTAGACACCGACACCAGCATGCGGGGGGATATAATCCCTGTATTTCTCCCACTGTTCCTCTGTGATAATGTGCCACCGTTTTGGGTCGATATCTTCCAATGGCGCACCCTCATAAGCATCCGATAATTTTTTTGCCAATTCCCAGTGGAGATTAAAATAATCCATACCGTATATCAAATACTGCTCCCCCACAGTTGCATCGAAGGCTTCCGCCGATTCCATATCAGGAAACACCATCGTTAATCGGGCAGTATATCCTACAGGACTACGAAACCCCTCCTGTAGATGAACCACTTGGTCAATCGTTCCCATCAGCATCCGAATGACGCGTTCCCCGTCGTTTGTTATTTGCACAAACGGTTCTCCCAGCTCTGTCAGCGTAATCGCGAGGACAGCACTGGAATACGGTGCGCCCGTCTGCTTGGCAAGCAACGGCGATGTGGGCGATTCCCGAAGTCCTGTTTCTGTGCGATTCTCGCCACTGCCGTATTGAGAATAATTACTAGGAATAAGTTCTGGAATATACGCAGAGGCAAGTCCCGGTTGCGATACTGCCTCTACAATGTCTGGATATTGCTCCCCAATATCTTCCAACCACTGTGCAATGGGTTCGGGAATCTCGCGTGAATACACCGTTTTCGTCGTTAATGGATTGGTTGATACAATCACATCGGAGTATTGATAAGTAAGGGTAGGAACCGCCGTGGTGGTGAACATCTCCTCAAAGTTTTTCTGTGTCTTGCGGGACGCATATCCCTGTCCTATACCGACGCACAGGACTGCTACCGCCGTGGCAATCAACAGAATCCCTGTCAGCGTTTTCAGTGGTTGTCGCAGTAGTTGTCGTATGCTTTTCATAGCTCATGCCTCCAATCATATCAAATGACAAGTACCATTGTCACCCCCACTATAGCGTAGAACCAGACAAGTTTTCAATACCTCCTGCACAACTGCTACTTTTTACGCACAACTGCTACTTTTTTCCCCCTTGACGCGAAAAAATGACGGCACTTTCCATGCCGTCATCGTTCCTGTTCTGGTATTTCTGCGACGAAGTGAAACCACCCCTCCTCGTAGTCAAAGGTGTACTCCCCCTCCAATTTGTCCACCAGATAGCACACGCTATCCAGTCCATATCCGTGGTTCCATTGGTCGCCTTTACTGGTTGCAATCCGTCCATTCTCAATCTGCACAGGGTTGGAGGTGTTGCGAATCGCAATGTACAGGTTGTCGTCACGCAACACACTACAGTCAATCTCCCGATAGCCGTCCAATCTGCGACAGGCTTCAATCGCATTGTCCAGTAAGTTACTGAGGATAACCACCAGCGATTCCGTCAACACCGTGACACCAGACAGGTCATTGACTTGCAGCTGCATCTTGATATCGCTCTCTTTTGCCGTCTGGTACTTTTGATTTAAGATGACATCAATCACCGAATGGCGGGAATTGACGCTGATGGTGCGGTAGGAGCGACTACTACGCAACTGGCGGATATAGTCCTTTGCCTCCCCTATCGCACCGTTCGACAGCAGATTGTCCAATACCTGTAGATGGTGTTCAAACTCGTGTGTCACCCTGCGCTGTTGGCGGTAGTTGCGTTCCAGTGCGTTGATACTCTCCGTCTGCATCTCGATATGCTGTCGCTGTAACAACTCCTCTAACGCTCGCACCTGATGCCAACTGCTACGCCGTCCTAGATATCGCCCGACGAGCCACGCAACCAACAGGAGTCCCAACTTGGCAATAGAAAGCGTGGTGTAGTACGCCGTGGTTCCCAACGGTACCACAAACTGCACCACCAGCTCTGGGAGCAAACAGATTCCGAAGGCACTGGCAATCACACCAAGTCCACGCATCCCCGTCTCCCCAAAGAGGTAGATACCCACGAGAACCAGTACCAACAATCTGGCAAAATGCCAAAACACCCCTTCCCCACTCACACAGAGGTATCCTGTCAGAAACAGCCACGCGAGTATCATAAACCACGGGGTATCATCCTTATGGTGCGTTTCCCCCAAAAAAGACGAGAGTATCAGCCAGTCATACCGCAGTTCCAACACGCTCCAGAGTGCATAGATACCATATACCGCCATTACCGCCAGCCCTTCCAGCGCAGATATTTTCGTTTCTGCTCGGCATAGCTCTTTTCACTGACGCGGAGTACCGTGCCGTTGGCAAGGAGCAGTTCACGGCACTGGAATCGTTTGATGTAGCGCATATTGACCAAAAAGCTCTTATGGACGCGCAGAAAACCGTGGCGCTCCAATGACTGTTCCAAGCTACTGAGTGTTGCCGTGATACTGTAAGTTTCCTGTTCCGTGACGACACTGACACTGTGTCCCAACACCTCCAGATAGAGGATGTCGTCGAACGACAGCTCTACCAGGATACCGTTATGTTGAAACTGAAACACATCCCTGGCGGTGGAGAGATGTTCCAGAGCCTGCAACAGATATCGCCCCAACACCGCATCCAAATCCCACTTCAAAATGTAGCGGAACGCCTGTACTTCATACCCCTCTGGCGCGTATTCAATAAAATTGGTGATAAAGAAGATTAACGCACGGCTATTCACTTCGCGCAGTTTGCGTGCAATATCCATGCCATTGTTATCCTGTCCAACAAAGTCAACATCTAAAAATGCAATGTCGCAGGTGGTCAACTGCTCATTCGATAGTTCTTGTAACCCTGTAGATAGCTGTATGGTCGCCTGAACAGGTAACTTGGCGAGTACCGCAAGGATTTTCGCATGGAAATTCTCCAAAAATGTGCGGTCATCATCACACAGGATAATATTGACCGTATGGATGCTCGCCTTTTGGGAAATGGGAAGCAGAAGCGTATCGCTCATAGTAGAACCTCTCAACTGTTGTTTCTCTCGTTAGACCGCAATGCGTGCTTTCGACGGTTTTTCGGCACGATAGAAAACTTTGACGGTACTTCCCACGGTAGGCACGCGGTATCCTGCATGAATCCACTTGCGCTTGATGTACTCCGTACCGTCCACCATATACTTGACTTTGATGATATGCGGAAAAGTCGCACCATCCAGTGCGTGTAGCCGAATGGGTTTCGTGTTGACTTTCAACCACCACTGTTTGGCAACGGAAATGACCGTGCCTGTTGTTGCTCTCTCCATACTACTACCTCCTCTACCCATACCATTTTCCTACTTCTTTCTGCACAAGCAGTTTCTTTGTTTATCTTTATTTTACACGATTCCCTGCGGAAGCACAAGCGGATTTTGCTTTACCAATCGGGTTGGTTTTCCGCTTGCATGGAATAGATAAATCGTTTATAATAGCACAGAACATAGAAGGATGGTGAGCGTATGAAATATAAAATTGCAATTTGTGATGACGATGGACAACAGCGTGCCTATGTACAGGAAATCGTGACCAAATGGGCGGAGAGAAACCGCCATCTCATTACGCTCAAACAATATACGGATGCGAAGTCGTTCCTCTTTGATTACGAGGAAGAAAAGGATTTTGATATCCTATTGTTAGATGTAGAGATGCCTGGTATCACGGGCATCGAGCTTGCCAAAGTCGTACGACAGGACAACAGTACGGCGCAAATCGTATTCATCACAGGATTTTACGACTACTTCAGCGATGGCTTCGATGTTTCCGCACTCCATTACCTCATCAAGCCTGTGGACGAGCGCAAGCTGTTTCCCGTACTGGATAAAGCGGCGGGCAATCTGAGCGTCCGTCAGCGTTCCGTCCTGCTCGCCACAGCCGATGCGGATATTAAAGTATCTCTGGCGGACATCACCTACATCGAGGCGGAGAAAGTACATATCATCGTCCACACGGTCGGCGGTGAATACCGCACCCGCATCTCTATGGCCAAGTTCATGGAGCAGTTGGACGATACCTTTATCAAAGTCCACCGTTCCTTTGTGGTAGGTCTGAAATATGTGAAGAAGATTACCCGCACGGAGATTACCATGCAGGGCGGCGAGACTGTCCCCATCAGCCGGGGCATGTACGATGAAGTCCACGCCGCGCTGGTTAAACATTTATGAGGAGCAAACCATGCTGTTTGATAAATTGATTGCCAAACGAGTCGCCACATTTGAAAATGAAATTCTACAGAAATACTACCAGGAAGTAGAAAGTATGTACGCCAAGATGCGTGGCTGGCGGCACGACTACCGCCACCACATCCAGGCCATGAAGGTTCACGCGTCACACGGCGAGTACGCAGAAATTGACCGCTATCTCGATATGCTGGATGAGGACCTCACCCATGTGGAGACGGTCATCCGCACGGGCAACCGCATGGCGGATGCCATCCTCAACAGCAAGCTGTCCCTCGCGATGGAGAAACAGATTCGTATTAAGGCGGAAGCGCAGATTCCCGTGTCCCTTACAATTTCCGAGTTGGATTTGTGTACTGTCATCAGCAATCTTCTGGACAATGCCATGGATGCCTGCATGGAGCTTCCGGTGGAGGAAAGGCTCATTCGCATTTACATGGAGATGAAAGGCAATTATCTCTATTTTTCCATCATCAACACCGCCAGAGGAAAGAAAAAGAAGAGCTTTTTCTCCACCAAGGGCGACGGGCACGGGTTCGGCATCTCCCGTATTGATGCCATCGTGAAAAAATATGGTGGCTATGTGAAGCGTGCCTCGGAGGATAATGCGTTTTCCACCGAGGTGCTGTTGCCTCAATAACAGGCAAAAGTGCAGTTGGTATCAAATTTTCGACATTTGGTATCAATTCGCACTTTTTCCTTTTGACCTGTGCTAGTGTATACGCGAGGTGATTCGTTATGAAAAACAAGAAGAAAAAGCGCCAGACTGTCGGGCGCAAATACAACAAACTAGGTAGCCTTTGGTGGGCGGTCAAAAAGCACTGGCAGTTGGATCGACGATTCGTGCTTTTGGTCGTCAGTTCGGTTCCAACGGCTGTTGCACTACCACTGACGCAATCCTACTTCTCCAAAACACTAATCGACAGCATCGGCGTGGGGGTGCAGCTGTTACATCTGGTACTGATTTGCGTTTTCTTTTCTGCTGCGGTTATGGCGTTGCGGCTGTTGCGCTCGTATCAACAGCTTCGCTGTACTGCGCGTCAGTATCGTCTTACGATGGTTGTCCAAAATGAGCTCTCGCGACTTTTACATTATGATACGGACTATGAAAATGTGGAAACACAAGACTATAAGGAACTCAAAGGCTATGCGTTCCGCGACTCCTCATGCGGAGATTGCTCGATGGAGTGGGTATGGGAGGATATTGTCAAGGCAATGACAAACGCCTGCGGTATTGTTACCTGTGGGTCGCTCTTGGCATTTATTGATCCGGCTATGTTTGTGGTTGTGGCAGTGGTGTCGATGCTCTCCTATTTCACAACACGGTGGCAGAGCATGTATACCGAAAAGCATAAGCACGAGTGGGAAAAGGAAGCACGCAAGGTGGATTACTTACAAGAATTATCTGAAAATTTCCCGATAGCCAAAGATATTAAGCTCTACGGCTTGGAGGGATGGCTGGAGCAACTGCTACGCCACTATCAGGATTATGTGTTCTTGTGGAATAAGCGATGTATGCTGCGTGGAATGTGGGCAGCGGTTCTCGCCGCGGTGATGACATTGATTCAGGACGGTGCGGCGTATTTTTATCTGATTGCGCTTCTGCTAAATGGTGGAATCAGTGTTGGTGATTTTGTGTTTTATTTTGGCGTTGTGAGCAGCATTGCAACTTATCTGAGCGGTATTATTTCAGATATTGCTACTCTCAATTCCCGAGCCGAGAAAATCGCATACTATCGGAATGTATACGATTATCCCAATCGGTTTAACCACAGCGAGGGCTGTCCTCTGCCTAACGAAGCGGTTAAAATTGAACTGAGAGATGTGTGGTACAGGTATGATGGTGCAGAGGACTACACTATCAAAGGATTGAATCTTACCATAGACAGCGGGGAGAACATCGCGTTGGTGGGTCTGAACGGCGCTGGTAAGACCACGCTGGTAAAGCTTATCTGTGGATTCTACGCCCCTACGAGGGGTGAAATTCTCATTAACGGCAGACAGATCAGAGAGTACAACATTGAGGAGTATTATTCACTCATCTCTGCTGTGTTCCAGACAGTCAGTGTAATTGCGGTGACGGTATGGGAATTTGTCGCCAGTGCGGACATGGTGCGTAGCAACGCCCGTGAAGATGCCGTTGCAGCACTGAAAGCAGCCGGTGTGTGGGATAAAATTGCATCGCTTCCGCATGGAATTGATACACACCTGATGAAGAATGTCTATGATGATGGTATAGAGCTGTCTGGTGGTGAGATGCAAAAGTTGCTACTGGCTCGTGCCATCTATAAAGATGCGCCAATCTTGATTCTTGACGAACCGACAGCTGCGCTCGATCCAATAGCAGAAAACAATCTCTATCTGCAGTACCGCGAGCTCACAAATGGCAAGACATCCCTTTACATTTCCCACCGTTTTGCGTCTACCCGTTTTTGCGACCGTATTGTGCTACTGGAGGATGGCGTAATCGCCGAGATTGGAACACATGACGAACTAATGGCCCAGAACGGACGCTACGCCTATATGTTTGGAGTACAGAGCAAATACTACAAGGAGGGCGAGAGCCATGCGTAAGAACAGTATTACAGCGAGAGCATTTCGGCGATACAGTTCATATAACAGGAAATACTTTCCAATAAAGTTTTTTCAGATTTTGTTTGAAAATTTCGCGCCCTATTTTACGCTTTGGATGTCCTCTGAGATTGTAACGGCACTCTATAACAGAGAAAGTAGCCAAAAGATTGCTGGACTCGTGGTGGCAACGCTGTTGGGTAATCTGATTGTTCGCGCTGTGTCAGCCGCGCTGAAGCAGGCAGCACTTACGCATCTTCAGGTTTTGGGGATTAATGAATGTCTAGCATTCAACGCGAAAACACTCTCGCTAGACTATGACAAACTGGAAAACGCCGAAATCCGTCAACACCGTCGACAGATCACAGAAAGTTCTTGGGTTAATAACTACGGTGTTAAGCATCTGCGCGTCGATATTCAGCAGATGATGGAAAGCGTTGTCAATATTGCACTCTCGCTAGTGCTTTTTTCTGATATGCTTACCCATCTAATAGGGGCAGGATTGCATCTGACTGCGCTCCTTCTGATCGTTGGTCTAGTAGTATGTATGGCGTGCAATGTCATTTCGGTCTGCATGGGAGCGAAGAAAATGGCGGATACTAGCAGGCATGTGAGCGAAAAAATGCTGGATGAAAACCGATTGAGCAAAGGCATGAATGTAGACGGAATGGATTCGCGCGTATACAAGCAATATCCGCTGATTGATCGGATGCGTAAGCAGATGATCCAACAGCATCTACAGGCATTTTCAAATCTTCGCAATGTTCATATTCGGGTGTCTATTCCGAGAATCGTCACCGAGGCACTTACGCAGATGTGTGCGTACTTGCTCGTTTGTGTTTACTGTATTGCAGGTGCCTTTCCGGTCGGAAGCGTAATCAAATATGTAGGCTACATAAGAATGCTTGCATCCAACATCATCCTTTTGCTCAATTCAATTAGCGGATTTAAGTCAAATGAGCAGTATTTGAAGGTCTACCTCGACTACTTCGATATTCCCAACGATATGTATCAGGGCAGTCTATCTGTGGAAAAGCGCAGTGACAAGAAGTTTGATATTGCGTTCAAGAATGTCAGCTTCCAGTATCAGGGAACGGACAACTACGCGCTGAAGAACATCAACCTCGATTTGAAAGTGGGAGAGCGTCTGGCTGTCGTGGGCATGAACGGTAGCGGCAAGACTACCTTCATCAAGCTCCTTTGCCGCCTGTACGACCCCACCGAGGGCGAGATTCTGATGAACGACTTCAACATCCGCAAGTACGACTACCGACAGTATCTCGACCTGTTCAGCGTGGTGTTTCAGGACTACAACCTACTGTCCGTACCACTCGGTAACAATGTAGCTTCCTCCGACACATGGGATACGGAGAAGGTGGAGCGACTTCTGGAAGAGGTCGGTTTCGGTGAGCGATATGCAACCATGTCGCGCAAACTGGAAACGCCCCTCTACAAGGACTTCGACGAGGACGGTGTGAAGCTGTCTGGCGGCGAGGCGCAGAAGATTGCACTGGCGCGTGCGCTCTATAAGGATGCGCCGTTCATCATACTCGACGAGCCTACCGCCGCCCTTGACCCCATCGCCGAGGCGGAAATTTACGCCAAGTTTGACCAGATTGTTGGCGATAAGACCGCTATCTACATCAGCCACCGCCTGTCCTCCTGCCGCTTCTGTGACAAGATTGCGGTGTTCGATAAGGGTGAAATCGTCCAGATTGGTACGCACGACGAGCTACTTGCCGATGAAAACGGAAAATACTACGAACTTTGGAACGCCCAGGCACAGTACTACACAGAAAAAACGGCATAACGCTTCTCCTAAAAAGCCAGCCCTTTCCCCAGTGGAGAGGGTTGGTTTTCTGCTTGCGAACTGCCAAAAAATCCAGTATAATGTCCCCCGA
This sequence comes from Candidatus Pelethomonas sp., assembly GCA_045658885.1. Taxonomy (GTDB): domain Bacteria; phylum Bacillota; class Clostridia; order Oscillospirales; family Oscillospiraceae; genus Pelethomonas. The sequence goes on from JAZOVU010000020.1 coordinate 42,671, forward strand.
AAGAAGGTGTTGGTATGTCCTACCGTATCGCAATCTGTGATGACAGTCCACAGGATGCACAATTTGTACAAAGTATTTTAGACCGTTGGGCGGCAGTGCGTGGCATTACCTTTCGTGTCGAGCATTTCCCATCGGCCGAGAGTTTTCTATTCCGCTATGAGGAGGACAAGGCGTGGGATATCCTGCTCCTTGACATCGAAATGGGCGAAATGGATGGCGTGTCGATGGCAAAACAGGTACGGCGCGAAAATGAAACGGTACAGTTTGTTTTTATCACAGGCTATTCCGACTACATCGCGGAGGGCTACGAGGTCGCTGCATTACACTATCTGATGAAGCCCGTCAAAGAGGACAAGCTGTGCGCCGTCCTTGACCGTGCATTAGAAAAGTACAAACAAAACGAGCGTTGCCTAAATCTGGAATTATCTGGTGAGATGGTGCGTCTACCGTTCTACGAGATTCGCTATCTGGATGTGCGCCAAAACTATGTCACCATCCACGGCAAACGCGACTACACCATCAAGCGCACCCTGGGCGAATTTGAGAAGGAGTTAGACGAGCGATTCTGCCGTGTGGGGCGCGCGATGATTTTGAATCTCAAGTTTGTCCAGCGCGTAACCAAGACGGAAGTCCACCTCTCGGACGGAACCATACTGCCCCTGCCCCGCGGAGCCTACGAACCACTCAATCGCGCCATTATCGAGCGCACCTAAGGAGAACGATGATGTCCCTCTTTTCCAAACAGATTGACAAACGCATTGCCGCCTATCAGCGCGAGTTGATTGAAACCCACTATAAAGAAGTGGAAAATATGTACCGACAGATGCGCGGTTGGCGGCACGACTATCGCAACCACATCCAACTGATGAAGGTATTGGCAACGAACGGCGATATGGACGGTATCAAGGCATATTTAGATGAACTGGATACCGACCTCAACACCGTAGATACGGTGGTGAAAACTGGCAATGCTATGGCGGATGCCATCCTCAACAGCAAAATCTCCCTCGCCCAATCACGCGGAATTACCGTTCACTGCGATGCGCACATCCCTGTACAACTGAAAACTTCGGAGTTGGATTTGTGCTGTATTCTGGGCAATCTCTTTGACAATGCCATTGAAGCCAGCGAGAAGCTCCCCCTCGAAGAACGGCTCATTCGCGTGTATATGGATATGAAGAATACCCAGCTCTACATCTCCTTCACCAATTTCACCGCACAGAGAAAACTCCAAAAAGTTGGCAAGCTGTTTGCCACCTCCAAGGGCGAGGGACACGGCTTTGGTCTGGTGCGGATTGACGCTATTGTGGACCGTCTGGACGGATACCTCAGTCGCAACAGCGAGGACGGCGCATTTACCACGGAGATTTTGATCCCGCAGGTGTAAATTTGCAATTCGTCACCCAATTTTAACGATTCGTCCCCGAAATGACACGGGGGCGAATTTTTGTGCTATGATGCAGACACATCAAACAAGAGGTGAAACAAATATGGAAACCAAGAAAAAAGAACCGAAGAAAAAAGCGAAATATTCCATGGCGAGATGCATCAAGTATATGCTCTCTCTTGCCTGGAAGCACATGAAAAGCGTGATCGGTGTTTCTGTCCTTCTCGCCACAGTATCGGTGGCGCTGAACCTGGTGCAGCTGTATGTCGCGCCCGAGATTCTGGAGCGGGTAGAACAGCAGGCACCCATGGGTGAGCTTCTGGGAACCATCGGCGTGTTCTCTGCGGCGATCTTCCTCCTGATGACCGTGCGCAGCTACATCAACAACAACACGATGGTCAGCCGGACCTTTGTGCGTATGCAGATCATCAAAAGCATTGCCCGCAAATCCTGCAAGACATCCTACCCCAATCAGAAGGACCCCGCAGTCAGAAAGCTGCTGCAGGGAGCGATGACTGCTACCGGCGGCAACAGTCAGGCAACAGAGAATGTCTGGACAACACTGACGGATCTTCTGACCAATGTGCTGGGATTTATCATCTATCTGATGCTGCTTTCTGAGCTGAATCTGATCCTTGCCGCCGTCGTTGTAGCTACCACGGTGCTGGGCTTCTTTGTGGGAAAGCATATCCGCGGCTGGGGATGGCGTCATCGGGAGGAGTACAACGGCTACCGCAATAAAATCTGGTATGTCGCCAGCGAAGCGGAGGATCTTGCTTTCGCCAAGGACATCCGCATCTTTGGATTGAAAAGCTGGATTGAAGAGCTTTATGACGGCACGGTGCGCCTGTTGGACGATTTCGTTGCCAAGCGGGAAAAAATCTACCTCTGGGCAGATCTTCTGGATCTGGTGCTGAGCTTCCTCAGAAACGGAATCGCCTATATCTATCTGATCTCCTACACTTTGCGCAACGGTCTGCCTGCTTCGGATTTCCTGCTCTACTTCGCCGCTATCAGCGGTTTCTCGAGCTGGGTGACGGGTATTCTGTCCCAGATGACCCAGCTTCACAAGGAGTGTCTGGATATCAGCACCGTGCTGGAGTACATCGAATATCCCGAACTGTTCCGCTTTGAGGGCGGCCGCCCCATCCCGGTGTCTGACAGCTATGAACTGACGCTGGAGAATGTGACCTTCCGCTATCCCGGAACGGAGAAGAACCTTTTTGAAAACCTGAACTTGACCATCCGCCCCGGCGAGAAGCTCGCCATTGTTGGTCTGAACGGCGCGGGTAAAACGACCCTTGTGAAGCTTCTGTGCGGTTTCTATGATCCCACGGAGGGACGGGTGCTCTTAAACGGCATTGACATCCGCGAGTTCAACCGTCAGGAGTATTACGGACTGCTTTCGGCGGTCTATCAGGACTTCTCTCTGATGGACACCACCATTGCGGAGAATATCGCCGTGCAGACGGAGAATATTGACGAGAAGCGTGTGCGCGACTGCCTTGATAAGGCGGGACTCATGGACTTCGTGGACTCTCTGCCGCAGGGACTTGACTCTCATGTGGGGCGCGATGTGTATCTGGATGGTATTCTGTTCTCCGGCGGTCAGACCCAGCGCCTTGTTCTGGCACGCGCACTCTATAAGGACGGTCCTATTCTGGTGCTCGACGAGCCCACCGCCGCCCTTGACCCCATTGCGGAAAACGATATTTACATGAAATACAACGAAATGACGACGGGAAAGACCTCACTCTTTATCTCGCACCGTCTGGCATCCACCCGCTTCTGCGACAGGATCATTTTCCTTGCCGACGGCAAGATCGCAGAGGAGGGAACGCACAGCGAGCTTCTGGCACTGGATGGCGAGTACGCGAAGCTTTATGAGGTGCAGAGCCGTTACTATCAGGAGGGAGGCGATTCCTGTGGAGAATAAGATGACGAAAAAAGAAATGCTGAAGCTGACACTGCGCGCCCTGAAGGACATTAACCGCTGTCAGCCGGGAAAATTGATTGCAATCGCGGCAAGTACCGTAGTATCTGCCCTGTCCCCCTATGTGACCGTATGGTTTTCCGCGCAGCTCATCAATGAGCTGGCAGGCGCGCGCCACGCCGATGAGCTGTGGCGATGGGTGGTGCTGACGCTGACGGCAACGGCAGTTATGGGACTTCTTGGAGCCGTTCTGCGCCGCTGGACCGCTGCTATGGACACCAGCTTTTCGGAAAAGAAAGAGCGGCTGTTTGTCCAAAAGTTTATGACCATGGATTATGAGGATTCTGACAAGCAGCGCACCCGTGATCTGTATGCCCAGATCGAACAGAATGAAAACTGGGGCGGCATGGGAATGTATAAGGCGGTAGAATTATTCGAAAAGTTTACGAGATCCGTTATCGGTATTTTGGGTGCCATTGCGCTGACAGTCAGCCTGTTTACCCTTCCGGTTCCTGATACAGCTGGCGCATTGACAGCACTCAACAATCCTCTCTTTGTTCTCGCGCTGTTGGCTGTTATGGCGCTGGTGCTTCTGTTGACTGCCGTAAGCTCCGTGGCGTTTAACCGAAAGTGGGCGGATGCCGCGGAAGCAGCAACCTTTGGAAATCGTCTGTTTTCGTCGTTCTGCAATCTGCCCAATGATCAAAGAAAGCTGCTGGATGTCAGAACCTATGGTCAGTACGAAGTGCTTGAGAATTGGGCAGAGGGAGAAGGTACTTTCCATCCGGGCGGCAGCTTTGATAAGATGTTCAGAAGCTGGGCAAGCAAGCTCATGTCAATCTCCGAGGGCAGTGTGGTGATCTTTACGGGCTTTGTGTATGTGTTCACCTGTCTGAAGGCACTGGGCGGTGCGTTCGGCATCGGCAGCGTGACCCAGTATGTCAGCGCAGTCACGGCATTGTCCCAGAATCTTGGCGAACTGCTGACGGTTCTTGCCGAGATTGAGGGTAACGCAGGATTCTTGAAGACTACCTACGAGTTTCTCGATATTCCCAATTCCATGTATCAGGGCAGTCTGACCACCGAGAAGCGTGCTGACCGCCAGTACGATGTGGAATTTAGAAATGTGTCCTTCAAGTACCCCGGCAGCGAGCGGTATGCCCTCAAGAATGTGAATATGAAGTTCAAGGTGGGCAACCGTCTGGCAGTTGTGGGCGAGAACGGCAGCGGTAAGACGACTTTCATCAAGCTGCTCTGCCGACTGTACGACCCCACTGAGGGCGAGATCCTGCTCAACGGCATCGACATCCGCAAGTACAACTACCGTGACTACATGGATATTTTCTCCGTGGTTTTTCAGGACTTCCAACTCATGTGTCAGCCGCTTGGTGCCAATGTGGCAGGTTGTGCGGAGTATGACCGTGAGCGTGCGGAAAAAGCTCTAATCGACGCAGGCTTCGGTGACCGTCTTGCCAAGATGGAGAAGGGGCTGGACACTATGCTTTTCAAGCAGATTGACAAGGAAGGCGTAGATGTCTCCGGCGGTGAGCGGCAGAAGATCGCCATTGCAAGAGCACTCTACAAGGATTCTCCCTTCATCATTCTCGACGAGCCGACGGCCGCACTAGACCCCATCGCGGAAGCGGAGATTTACAGCAAATTCAACGACATCGCGGGCGACAAGACCGCCATTTATATCTCCCACCGCCTGTCCTCCTGCAAGTTCTGCGACGAAATTGCCGTGTTCCACCGTGGCGATATGATTCAACAGGGCAGTCACGACACTCTGTTGGCTGACAAAGATGGCAAATACTACGAACTTTGGAACGCCCAGGCACAGTATTACACAGAAAAAACGGCATAACGCTTCTCCTAAAAAGCCAGCCCTTTCCCCTGTTGGAGAGGGTTGGTTTTGTCCCTCCATTTTTTGCAATTGGTCACCCGATTTTAACGATTCGTCCCCCAAATGAACCACGGCCGATTTTTTGTGCTATGATACAGACACAGTGAAGGCAAATAAAAAAGAACTTCATCTTAGAACAGAAAGGATAGTATCACCATGACGGAACAGGAAACTTTGGCCTATAACCAGCAACTGGCCTCCATTTACAACGGCATTCTCTTTCACAACCAGCACTTCGCGGCAGGACAGGACAACGAAATTACCTACCGTTTCGATTGTCCCGAATATGATGAACTGAGGGAAAAATACGATTTGGAAAACCTCGCAGGCACTGGCAGCGACTTTACACGCGCTAGACGGCTGTTGTTCCACTTCGCCCCCCGCCTGACGCACAGCCCCATGTACGACAACCACATCGAAATCAATGCGTTGCGTCTCTTGGAATACAGCTTGGACAACCCCGAACAGGGCATCAACTGCTACAACAAGTCCAAGATTCTGGGTGAGTGTTGTCTGGCTCTGGGAATCTATGCGCGCCGTGTGTTCATTATGCCGTACTCCCCGTTTGACCTCGACAACCATGTGGTCAATGAAATCTATGACCGCGAACTGGACAAGTGGATTATGTTAGACCTCAGCTTCGGTGCGTACTTCGTGGACGAGAATCGCACCCCCCTCTCCCTACTGGAGATGCGCGATCGTGCTGCTAACAACAAATTCTTTGCGTGTGTCACCGAAAGCGACTCTCTGGACGACTTAAATGCCCTGCGAGAAGCACACCCCTATACCATCTCCTATTTCCCCAAGAACCTATTTTACTTCCGCCTCGACCAAGTAAACCAGTTTGGCGAGGGCGACAACTATCTCACCGTCTGTCCCGAACATTATTCCGTCAACCGCACCCGCGCCGCCAACCTCCACTATCGTCTACAGGAGTACCCCGAATATTACGAGGAAAGTCGCGCGGAGTACGAAAAAAATGCCGCCGAGTGGGAAGCGAAAGAGGAACTGCCACGCACCAATGTCAGCGTGATGCTGAAAAAACCAACTACATCCAAATAATTCACGCAACAGTTGAATTCACAACAACGAATTGATAATTGTTTCCGCCGAAAATTGTGCTATCCTAAAGACACACCGGTGATAACACAATAGGAGGCGCAATCATGCAACTCAATTTAGGAACGAACATCCGTCAGCTTCGTCACCGCGACGGACGCACCCAAGAGGCTCTTGCCGAGGTACTTGGCGTGACTGCACAGGCGGTTTCCCGCTGGGAGGCCAACGGAAGTTACCCCGACATGAACCTCATCCCCTCTATCGCCAACTACTTCGGCGTGACCATCGACGAACTTTTCGGCTATACCAACGAGAGAGAACAGAAAATTGACGCGTTGGTAAAGCGTATCATGGATATGAAGTGGGAAAATAACGGCATCGATGCCAGTTTAGACGACTGTATTGCACTGGCGCGGAATGCACTAGTGGAGTTCCCTGGAAACGAGCGACTGATGCTCTGTCTGGCTTCGGTTCTCTACACCGCCGGATACAGTCGTCACGGCGAGCACCATCTGACCGATGCGGAGGGCTACGATATCTACGATGCCCAACGACACCGTGAGTATGTGGAGTGGCGCGAGGCGATTATGCTCTACGAAAAAGTATTGAAAACACTTCCCAACGGCGAGGAGCGCGACCAGGCGGTGAGCGAACTTTCGCAACTCTATGTGAATATCGGAGAGAGTGGCAGGGCGTTGGCACTGGCGGAATCCGCGCCAGACCTGTGGGGTTGCAAGCAATTTCTCCGTGTCTATGCCTGCGACGGAAAACAGCAGGCCAAGGAGTGTGGGGAAACACTGCTCTATGCCATTCACTCCTGCGCCGCGCTGACGATGCACTGCATCTATGCCTACAAGAACAATATGACCGCCGCCGAAAAAGTACAGAGCCTCCGCAGTGCCATCGCACTCTTTACCCATGTCTGTCCCGATGGCAACTACGGCGCACACCATTCATTTATTTCCAAGTTATACGGAATGCTCGCGCTGTATCTCTGGTTGGATGGCAAGCACGACGACGCATTTGCGGCACTGGAGCAGGCACTTGTGCAGGTCAAGTTGTTCCAACAGGTCTGTGAACAAGCCGAGATTGCCTATACTGCACCGCTGGTGCGTCTGGCAAAGGCTGATATGCCGCTGATTGTCGGCAAAGGACCGCAGTACACCGCCGCCAGTCTACCCGACGATTGGCCGTGGTGGAGCGTCACGGAGGAAGCACAGGTCAAACGGGAGATGCAGGCTGACCCACGCTGGGCACAGTGGGTCGCCAAGACACAGGAGCAGTCAACTTGAGAAAGATAGTATGGTATCTATGAAATCTCTTAACCATCATCTCAAGAACATTGCGTGGATATGCAAACCATTTTGGCAATACGGGAAGCTCTACATCATATTGTCAATCCTTGTTTTGGGGTTGTATTCTCCCATCGACGATATCATCTATGTGCGATTTCCCGAAGTCATGATCAATCTGCTGTCGGCAGGAAAGTCGTTTTCATACATCGCCGTTGTTGCCGCAATCATCTGCGGCATATCCTTTGCAAACAATACCATTCGGAAAATGGCTCGCGTATATTTTACGAAAAAGCAGGCCGATATCAGCTTGAAAGTAAATCGTGATATCTACGAAAAGTCCTTACAGCTCGACTACAAATACATCGACAGTCCCGAATACTACAACACCTACGCATGGGCAGTCGGGGAGTATGCAAAGCAAGTCAATAAAGGACGGGATTTTCTCGTAAGCTTCTTTCAGTGCGTCTTCAGTCTCGCAGCTCTCATCACGATTATAGCTGCATTGGGTCCGTGGATTCTGCTGGTGGAAGTTGTGCAAATGGTATTGCATACGCTCATCAACAAACAGATGAACCGGAACACCATTGCGCAAAAGGAGGCTACCGTGCCTCTGGATCGCCGTCTCGATTACTTCCATCGTTTATTCTACATGAAGGACTATGCGGCAGATATGAAGTCCACTCCGCTTCGCAAGTCTGTTTTTCATGAGTACTCTGAAACCGGAAAGAGCAAGCTTCAGATTGTAGGCACCTTCGCGTGGAAGGCTGAATTTTGGAACACGGTTCATGAAATCATCTTTTGCGTAACAGAACTGGTCATTGTTCTATATCTTGTCCGAAGCATTATTTCTGGAAGGATTCCAGAGGTCGGTATGTATATGACGCTGATGCTGTCGTTTTATCGACTGGATTCCAAGATTGATGTTTTAACATATCTGATGAGAGATGCCAGTATTCTCTCCATGAATGCCGAGAAAATCAAGGCATTCTTTACTATCAAGTCGGAAATTGAAACGAACAATGAGTACAGTGGCTCTTCACCGAATCAAGGGAGCTTTTCTGTCGAGCTTAGAAATGTTGGTTTTTCTTACGAGAACTCCGAATTCTCTTTATCTGGCTTAAATCTTACCATAAAACCTGGAGAAAAAATTGCTATCGTTGGCGAAAATGGTGCAGGAAAATCCACCTTTGTAAAGCTTCTTTTGCGGTTGTATGATGTTACAGAAGGCGGAATTTATATCAACGGGAAGTCGATTCGGGAATATGATGTGCAGTTGTTGCGTCAAAGAATCGGCGTGGCATTTCAGAATACCAACATTTATGCGATGAGTTTCGCGGACAATATTTCTCTATATGGAGATGTAACAGAGACAGCGATACACGAAACAGCGGAACGACTGGGGCTGAACACTATTCTCGAAAAGAACCGTACCGATTATCACGCCGAATTGACGAGGGAGTTCCATGAAAACGGAATTGTCCTCTCTGGGGGAGAAGCACAGAAAGTTGCTCTCGCCAGAGTGATGAGCCGAGACTTCGGACTTCTCCTGCTTGATGAGCCGTCCTCTGCCCTCGACCCGATTGCAGAATATCAGATGAGTCAGGCAATCCTAAGTGCCGCAAACAAATCTACAACCATCATCGTTGCGCACCGACTGTCCACGATTCGTGATGCAGACAGGATTGTTGTCCTTGACCGAGGAACGATTTGTGAAATTGGAAGTCATGAAGAGTTGATGGAACGGAATGGAAAGTACTGCGAAATGTTTACCAAGCAGGCTGAGAACTATGTGCGGCAATAAGATAGCAGTATGACAACTCTTACTATCGCAAGATTTTCGGATGGAAAAAGCAAAAGTGAAACAGCAAGAATCACGCATCACAAACAAGTCACCCCATCACAGGCAACTGCGATGGGGTGATTGCTATTATCAGCATTTCTCTAATATACTACGCTGTTCTATGCGCTGTTGATAGTCCTCTATCGCCTCTACCAGAATCGCAACAGAAATCTCCTTGGACAGTGTTATGGCGGTGTTCTTTCGCATAGCAGTCATAAACTCACTTTGCACGCTACGCAACTTTTCTGCGAGAACTGTTTCGCCAGACAAGGTAAGCATGGTAATCGCATCCAGTAGAATCGCTCGAAACAGCGTGTTCCTTGCCCGTGCAATCGCTTGCAGGGACTGCTCACTGTGACAGAACTGCTGGATATCCTGCTTCAAGTCGCCCAAAACCCGAATCGACTGCTGTAGAATCGGTCGGAAGGCTATCTCTCTGCGCTGTATGGGGTGTAGTGTGGCAATCCTAACATGGTCGTCCAACTGCGAGAGAAGTTCTGGCGCAGTCAGTAAAAATTGCTCTGGTTCTTCCGTATGTTGCCACTTGTTGTTTAGAAAGCGGTATTTACCATCCTCTATCCCCTGATATACAACGGCGTGTTTATTTTGGGGCGAAACACGAATCCCCAACATGGCAGTCTTTTCGCCCTGCAATATTGCTGGTACTTGTGCCCGCGGTATCTGTGTTTCCCTCATCGTAAAGCCAATCGGATGCAAATACAGGTGAAACCACGGGGCAGATTGCAACATTGGTCCAGCGTGATATGCACCGTCCTCCTTTGCAAACAGGTATGGGAGTTTCATCCCTTGTGCAATGGTACGGTCCTCTGTATCCATGCCATACTGCGCCAGCATATTGGCAACACCTGCATAGGAACAAGAGGAATTGAATGTCATATATTTCATACAGCACCGTCCTCGGCTTTTTTCCACGCCTCCACAAAATGCGTTTTCATAAATTGGGCGTGTTCACTGTCCTGTTCCGCCAGCTTTGTTTCGCGGATATAAGTTGCAATGCGGTCGATCAGCTCTTCCTGCTTCTCGTGCGAGGCCTCTTCAAATCGCAGGAGTTTGAATTTTCCCTCACGCTCGTACTGTAGGAGTGTCTGGTACACATCTTCCACTTCCTGCACACGGTATACCTGCATAGGCTTGTCACTATAAAACATCATTTCCCGTTGTTCCACTTCCTTTACACTCTCGTCGGACAAGACATGGTATAGATACCCACGAACCCCTTGATAAAAGGCTTCCAATTGTTTTGGAAATTGTTCTTCATAGTAAAGAATCCCATCTTTTACCCACGCTGTCACCCACTTGCGTGAAGAACCTGTTTTCTCTGCATCCCAAATATAGAGCAACACATAGGGAATACAGGACGATAGGTATACAACGGTCTGCTCCGACTGGTGCAACTTGGAGAATGGTTGCAGTTCGGTCAAATCCGCAACAGCAGAACCGTGATAAAGAAGTCTTTTTTCTTCCTCCTCTACAGCTGCCCAACTTTCCGGGTAGTGCGTTTTCATATAGTCTGCACGCGCTCCGCCCTTGTGGAGCAGGTCATACGCACGGATTTCATCCGCCTCCACACGGCGAATCCAGTCCAACATAGTATCGCGCAATTCCTCGTAGCGATGGATGACCAGTGCCCCCATCCTCTCCTGCTCCAGTAGAGCCTCGTACACATCGGGGATAATGATTTCACTGACAACAGGGACACTCTCCTCACTGACGACCTCATTGGGAATCTTGGTTGTGCTGACATACTCAGGCGCACATTGGTACAGGCTTGCACTTTTCCCTTTATATAGGATTTCGAGCGCATGCGGGAAGTACTCAGCATAATAGATTTGCCCCTCCTTTGTGTAGCCATAGGTGTACTCAAAATTTTGCACACCATACAAAATTGCCATGGGAAGCAGGGTAGTCATATAGACACACTTTGGCTTTTGAAACGAATCGGGCTTTCTCGGTTCTAACATGGTCAACCCCGCCGTAGGTGAACAGTGATAATATGTCATGGAAATCCCTCCTTGCACTGCCTATTTTACCGCAGGAAAACAGAATGACAAGTCTTGAAAATTTTTGAAAAATCTGGTATACTATCCATAGGATATCAGAGGTGAAGCACCAGAGCAGTGAAACTCTGGTGCTTCTTGCTTATTCAGAAACCGTGATATTGACAGTACTCTTCCTGCGAAGCAGAGTGAAATGATTTTCGCCGTCTGTACTGCCTTGCACATCGCAGCTGACCGTCGTCTCTTCCATATCCTGCTTTGTGAGGAGCGCGCCAAAGAGGAACATCGGGAAGGACATATCGTCCGCCGAATGCAGTTCCTTCAGGTGGAAACGGAACACATAGTCGCGGTTCGTATCCACACGAATATGGCTTCCGTGAAACTCCATGTCCACATCTGGCTCCTTCAACATGGGTAGTTCGTCGATAAACTCGTACGCATGATTCCAGCCATGTCGTTCCATGATAGCTTCGTACTGTTCGGCATCGAACGGTTTTTCGTCAGTCACAGCACTCTCACCAATCAAGAGCGACTTGGAAACATCCGCCGTTGAGAGCAGGTCCATCCTGTCGGAAACAGCCTGTGCGCCGCGGTAAACTTCATCCCCCACGGTAAGCTGTACCTCGTTCTCGGGGATGTGTTTTTTCGCTCCGCGCAACAGGTATTGACGAACCTTTTGCAGAATGACTTCTCCATCTTTGGGGTCAAGTCCAAAATCCCGAAGGCCCTCGTAGTCCTTCACCTGCGCCAACATAAAGTCAATCGCGCCTTGCATGATTGTGTCCATCATACTTTTTTCTTTGAGATATGACTGTTGAATTTGTTTTATCCGTTCCAACTTCTGCTCCTGCTCTGCGATTTTCTGGTCGAATGCCTCGCATACCTCGTGGTCAGCCTTTGTGAGTAGCATCTTAATCTCATCGATAGAAAAATCGGCAGATTGCAGATGTTTGATTTTCACAAAGTCAATGGCTTGTCCCTGTTCGTAGTAGCGATATCCTGTCCATTGGTCAACCCGACACGGTTTCAGAAGTCCAATTCTGTCATAGTATCGTAGGGTTTGCGGGTTGCGGGTTGCAGGTACACAGTTGGGCGAATTCTTTTATGGTCATCATATCTCTTGCCTCCTTCCAACTGCATGGTATCATTGCAGTTTGGTGCAAAGTCAATAGGGATTTTTCTGATTTTGCAAAATTTTATATGACACGGTTTCGTGTTGTAGTACCATCGGTATCATACCAGAAAAAGCTGACACAGGATAGCATTTGTGGACAGGAATTTTCTGTCTGCTTCTTGTATACTCACACTTGACAGGAGGGAAGCACATGGATTGGATTATGGGAATTCAAAACGCCATCGACTATATCGAGGCGCATATGACCGAGGAACTGGATTATGAAGCCATCGCCACCGAGAGTTTTTCGTCGTCCTTTCACTTTCAACGGATGTTCAGCATCCTTTGTGGCTATACCTTGGGCGAGTATATCCGCAACCGACGGCTGACACTCGCAGGGGCGGAACTTGCCACAACCAAGGCGAAAGTTATCGACATTGCCCTCAAATATGGCTATGACAGTCCAGAGAGTTTCACCAAGGCATTCCGCACATTCCACGGCATCACACCGTCACAGGCGCGCAGGTGCGGTGCTATGCTGAAAGCGTTCTCTCGCCTGTCTATCAAAGTAACTTTGGAAGGTGGAAATGTTATGCACTACAAAATTGAACAGAAACCAGCGATGACCCTCACGGGATACAAGAAGCGTTTGACTGGTTCTCCGATGAGCCGCGACCTACAGGACCACAACTTCATCTGCGACACCCGCATCAATCAAGCCATCCTCACCTACCTCGCCCATGATGTCGATACCTACTACGCCGTTCTCTCCAATGTTACCGATGACGGCTATGATTTCTATATCGCCGCTAACATCGGTTCGGAGCAGTTGTCAACGGTTGAGGATGTCATGGGGCGCGAAGTGTGTGACCGTTTTGAACAAATCCCCATTCCAGCAGGTACCTATTTGGTGTGTGAAACGGAACGGTGTCAGTACCCCACCAACGAGCTGGACGAAATGTACCGCAAGGCAGTGACCCAGTGGCTCCCCTCCTCTGGCTATGAGTTAATGGATGGACCAGAGGTAGAAATCACCCACTGGTTCTACCGAGAGGGCGATACCGCCTTGAATCACTCTCGATACTGTGAATTGTGGCTACCCATTGTGAAAAAAGATGAAAAAAAGCAGGCTTGACAACTGCCATATTGGGTGATATACTGTTTCCAGTTTTAGGAAAGGAGCGAGAATCATGTTGCATTTGCTTGTTATGATATGCCTTGCTCCGCGTACCCTTCCCCATTGACCCCTGGGAATCGAGTATATGATGTTACGGCGCAGGTATTGTCCTGCGCCGTTTTTTCTCTATATGGGTCTTGACATCTAGGTTTACACAATGTAAACTATCAACAAAATTACTGACAGTAGACCAGCAGAAAGGAACCGAAAAATATGAATCCCTCTCGTGAGATACTGGATACAATGGACGCGATATATGCCGACATCGATGCAAAGTGTGCTGAAATCGCCTCTGTATTGACGCACGGAATGTTCAGACTTCGCCACGGCTGGTTTAACGGACATTATTACAAAAAGGACACTGGCGAATGGTACAAAAGCTATTGTCCCATTCCAGAGGTAGATGTTATTGACTTGTGCGATGTAGAAATTCACTTTGACAAAATTGTTGTTACCACAAAGTTAAAGCGAGAAACGGCGATAGCGTATTCCTTTGATACGCTGATGGAATACAACTTTGAGGCTTACGGCGTCGAAGACTATCTCCTTGACTTTTATCAATCGGGACAGACAATATCATCCATGAAAGACAAAATTGCAGTCAGCGAGGAAGATGAAGTATGCTTTTCCTTTGCGTTTCCTCTTGAAACAGAGGGGGAAGAAATTTTTGAATTTGTAAAACTCATTCAGTATGAAGGGTTTTATTACTAACTTATGTGGACACACAAAACTATAAAATAAAAACGGAGGAAATTATGAGAGTTGAAACCATACAGACCGAACGGTTGTATCTGCGCCCCTTTGAACGGACAGATGCCAGATTTGCCATTAGCATTTGGAATGATAAAGAGACGGGGCAATATCTACTAGATGAAGCAATGGAGGAAATTAGTGACGAGTACCTCCGTATGATTGAAGATTTAGCAGAGGATACCGAATGTTATTACATGATTGCCGAACACAGAGAAACGCAGGAACGCATTGGTACTTGTAGTTTTCTTCTCAGTGAGGATGGAACGACCATGGATATTGCTTACTGTGTGCTGAAAAAACTCTGGCGGAACGGGTATGCAACAGAAATGGCGCGTGGAATGGTGGACTATGCCAAAACACACGGCATAGAAAAAATTACCATCAGCATTGCCAAAGACAATGTTGCCTCCAATGGCGTGGCGAGAAAGCTCGGCTGTATCTGCAAAGAAGAAAAACTTTGCACGAAACAAGGGACGGATGAACCGCATACCGTCTACCGATATGAATTAGATATCACACAAAATAGTAAAACAAAAACGGAGGAAACCCTATGATTCTTTGGATGAGTGGCCCGTATGGGGTTGGCAAGTCGACACTCGCAGAAGCACTGGCGGAAAAAATGGAGAACGCACTACTTTTTGATGCCGAGCTAATGGGTGACGCGGTTCGCAGTAATTACCCCGATGTCCCGTACGGCTACATCTACGAGGACTATCCCCTGTGGGGTGAATTTTGCTGTCGTCTACTCACAGATATTCACAACGCTTTCCACAAGGATATTTTAGTGCCTATGACGCTGTTACGCAGTGCGTCCTATGAGAACATCATCCAGAAATTGCGCGACAATGGAATCGAAACCCATCTTGTGGTTTTGGAGGCATCCTACGACAGCGTACATGACCGTATTCTTGCCCGTGGCGAGGAAGAAGGCTGTTGGTGCATGGAACATATCGAACTAGCGCGCGATGGATGCAGTGCCCTGTCGGGATGGCATATCCAGACCGATGGTCGTAGCGTAGCAGAACTGGCAGAGCTAGTGCTGAAACAAATCAGAGAAAGCAGGTGAACAAATGGAACACAACGAATGGTATCAATATCGGCTGTTAGAAAAATTGTGCTTTCCGCGCTTTGGTGGTACAGAGGGCGAGTTAAAAGCGGCGCAGTTGCTAGAGGAGGAAATCGCCGCACTGGGCGGACGGAGTGAACGAATGCCCTTCCAGATTCCTGCCTATCAAATAGAACACTGCGCCATGACCGCAGACGGCCGTTCTATCCCCTGCGTTGCGATGGGTCACTCTGGACAATTTCCAGAGGACGGTGTTACCCTACCGCTGAAATATGTAGAGAACCAGTCGGAGGCCTCCTTTGTGACACAGGGCGACCTGACTGGCTGTGCGGTGCTGGTGAATACCTTTGATTTTGAGATGTATCGGGAGTTGGTACATCGCGGTGCTACTGCCGTTATTGAAATTGACGGCGGAAAATGGTATGAGAATAAGGAACTCCTCTCTGTCGAGATGCGTGCGAATTATCTGTCCGTGGGACAGATTCCCGTCTTTACCATCGGTGTGCGGGATGCGATGGCACTTGTTGATGCAGATACCAAAACCGTACAGTTGGAACTGCGCCAACGCGCCTTTACCAATACATCCCACAATATTCTGGCTACTATCGAGGGCACAGACCACACAGAAGAAAGTATCGTTCTGACTGCCCACTATGACACTACACTGGTCAGCCCAGGAGCCTGCGACAACGGTAGTGGTGCGGTGACGCTCATGTACATCTACCGTCATTTTCTCCGCAACCGTCCCAGACGCACCATGCGCTTTATCTGGTGTGGTTCGGAGGAACAAGGCAAGTTGGGAAGTCGTGCCTATGTTGCCACCCATGCGGAAGAACTCCCCCATATGCGACTGTGCTACAATCTGGATTCTGTGGGCACGATTTTGGGCGAGAACAACATAGATATTGCTGGAAGTGATGCGCTGAAAGAACTGACCGAACAGCTTTGCAAGGAATTTGGCTTCTCCACAGAGGTGTTTGTCTTCCTCGACAATAGTGACTCTGCACCTTTTGCAGACAAGGGTATCCCTGCGGTCTGCCCAGGCAGAATTCATTGGACTTCTTGTGACTTCCACACGCGGTGGGACACTATCGAAACCGTCAGCGCGAAACGACTGCACGAGATGGGCGAATTTTCCGTGTTCTATTTGGAACGATTCGCCAATGCGGATGTGTTTCCTGTGGCGCGTGAAATACCAGAGGAACTTGCCGAGAAATTAGCTGCGATGCTACGATAACCATGGAAAATAAATGCGATAAGAAACGGAGCAGAAAAATGCTGATTCGGAATTTAGTGGCAGGGGATTATCCTGCCGTACTGGAACTACACACAAAACTGGATGCGTACCATGTGGAAATGCGCCCTGATTATTTTGTACATCGAGATGTGGTCTACCCTGAGGACGCATTTCTGCACAATCTGGATTACCCAGATGGCTTGGAACTGGGTGCATTCGACGATGCAGGAAAACTGGTGGGCGTTGTCCGTGCGACCCTGTGGGACAAGAGTGGCATGCGAGAAGATATCAAAACCGTCTGTCTGGATGATATCTATGTTCTGCCCGAATACCGTCGCAGTGGCATTGCAACACAGCTCTTTGATGCGGTCGAGGCTTGGTCGCGTGCGCGTGGGGCAGTTCGTCTGGAACTGCACACTTGGGATTTCAACAAGGGTGCTATTGCCATGTATACTGCGATGGGCATGACACCCCAGCGGTATGTGTTTGAGAAGAAACTCTAAGTAGAAAAAGTCCATCGAATCCTGTCAGACAATAAAAAATATCCCCCCTGCCTGTATCGTATGAAACCACTCTCTGCGGAAATACTGAGTACACAGTATGATGTACCGAGGTGGCAGATATGCACAGCAAGGTTGAGATATGTGGCGTTAATACAGCAAAACTAAAAGTCCTCAAGAACGAGGAGACGATGGAACTCCTGCGTCGTACCAAAAACGGCGATACCCATGCACGGGAGGCACTCATCAACGGAAATCTTCGTCTGGTCCTATCGGTAATCCAGAAATTTACAGGGCGCGGTGAAAATGCAGATGACCTGTTTCAAGTTGGCTGTGTAGGGCTTATCAAAGCGATTGACAATTTTGATATTACACAGCCCGTGCGCTTTTCTACCTACGGCGTTCCCATGATTATCGGTGAGATTCGTCGGTATCTGCGCGATAACAGCGCGATTCGTGTCAGCCGTAGCACCAGAGATACCGCCTACCGCGTCATGCAGGCGCGTGAAAAGCTGATGAGCGATACCCAGCAGGAGCCAACTGTGGAGCAAATTGCCAAAGAGCTAGGGATTCCACGCGAGGAGGTCGTCTTTGCGATGGATGCCATCGTGGACCCCGTCAGCTTGTTTGAACCGATTTACTCCGATGGCGACGATACGGTTTGTGTGATGGACCAAGTGCGCGACAATAAGAATACCGACGAACATTGGTTGGAACTACTGGCATTGAAAGATGCACTGGACCGTCTGGGCGACCGCGAACAGCGTATCCTCGCCCTCCGCTTCTACGAAGGGAAGACGCAGATGGAAGTCTCCAATGAAGTCGGCATCTCCCAGGCTCAGGTCAGCCGATTGGAGAAAAATGCCCTGCGTGCTATCCGAAAGAATATCTGAAAAAAAACACTTGCAAATAACGATAATGGTACAGCAGACGCTACCACAAAACGGTAACGCCTGCTGTACGCAATTTAGGTCTGGTATATTTTGAGTAAAAACCACTCATCCAACATATCCTTTATACTTTTCCAAAAACTCTAGCAACGACATCTGCTGGATATCAGCAATAATTTCGCTATCGTTATACCACCATGTATCACCAATGTATTTTCGCACCGTTGCATACTGCCACTGGAACACCGCCTGTTGCTCAAGAATATCCTCTGGCGAAAAACGATACAGATAAATATTTGAGTCAAGGGAAACGGCGTAGTGTTCGTTTAGTCGAACGGCATAAGTAAACAACTCGCTAGTACCATCCGCCAAAAAACGCTCAAATTCCTCGCAAAGTACATCGAATGAAACGGTATCCTCACAAATTTCTTTGATAATATACGCATATCCCTTATCGTCCACAATCTCTTTCAGTGACCTATAATGCGATTTAGAACCGTTACAAAATTCGTGCGTAAGATTTGACGAGAATGCCCAGCTAGGTTGTGTCCGAAAAACCATTTTATCCATTTAGATAATCACCCCCAAGGTATCCGTGCGTAACACCCCTGTTATTTTATTATAAAAAAACTCACAAACAGACTCTAACCATCAGAACCAGCAAGAATCGAATGAACGCCATCGTTTTCACCTCAATTTTCTCTTTTCCCCGCTTTATAGGGTTCAGGGCATCTAGCCACGAGTTGTTACTCCTTATCTCGTGAATTCAGTGGTTTTAGCGAAAATAAGGCCATATGAAACCATCTGCACTTCCCTGCTTAGACCAAACCGTTCTCTCCCAGTTTTTATATCCCCACTTGTCATCCTGTTTTTGAAAAACCAACACATTTCCTCCAGAACGGTTTCGGGAGACATAGTATACTCGAGCGTGTGAGCCTGAATAACTCAGCACCTTCAAATAATCTATTTCTCCTAACATCGAATTCTCTTGATAGATGGTGCTGAATTCCTCACCAAATCGGAAAGTCATGATTTCACACTTTAAAACAGCTATACCCCAAATGGATAAAAGCACGACTAATACGGTAAGTACTATTCGTAAAAGCAATTTTTTCATACTTTTTTTCCTCCTAATCCAAGTAATTCTTTTATATAATTATGCACTATCTCCCTGTTCTTTGTCAACACGCACCTTGTTATGTTCCGATTTGACATCGGACTGGAATTGTGTTACAGTATGTACACAACTTACAGCTGGAGGTTCGATATATCATGGCAACTTGTGAAAAACTCCCGAAATGTCCGTTCTATCAAGGCAAGATGGATATCAACTCCGGACTCGGCAGTATGTACCGCAAACGGTACTGCGAGGGCGACAAGACGCTCTGTGCGCGCTATCAAATTGCGACCAAGTTGGGTCCAGAATTTGTCAACAACATCTATCCCAACATGAACGACTTAGCGGATAAGCTGATAAAAGAACACAAAAAATAACGGGTAACACCCCTGAAACTGCTACGCTCTGTGGAGGTATTAAGAATTATATGATTCATTTTCGTAACGACTACAGTGCTGGTGCCCATCCAGCCGTATTGGACGCGCTAACGAAAACCAATTGGGAACTGACCGCAGGCTACGGCTGTGACCCCTACTGTGAAGCCGCGGCACAGACCATTCACACGCTATGTGATGCCCCGTATGCCGATATCCACTTCCTTGTCGGTGGCACGCAGGTCAACAAAACCGTAATTGCCGCCGCCCTGCGCCCCTATGAGGCCGTCATTGCCGCACACACTGGACACATCTGCATCCATGAAACGGGTGCAGTAGAAAACAACGGCCACAAGATTATTCACTGCCCCTCCCCCGACGGCAAGATAACCCCTGCAATGATTCAAGCGGTTATCGACACCCACAGCAGTGAACATATGGTCGTCCCCCGTCTGGTATACATCTCCAATACCACAGAAGTGGGTACCGTATACACCCGTGAGGAGCTATCTGCCCTCCATATCATCTGCGACAAGTTCAATCTGCTCCTGTATTGTGACGGTGCGCGTCTGGGCAGTGCCCTCACCATTCAGGGAGCCGATACCACTTTTGCCGATTACGCTGTTTTCTGCGACGCATTCACCATCGGTGGTACGAAAAATGGTCTACTGTTTGGCGAGGCACTGGTTATCACCAACCGCAATCTCAGCACAGGATTCCGCCACTGCATGAAACAGCAGGGTGCAATTCTTGCCAAGGGTCGCCTGTTGGGTGTCCAATTCGATGCTATTTTGAAAGATAATCTGTATCTGGAACTCGCCGCCCATGCCAACCGTCTGGCCGAGCGTCTGACACAGGGATTGACCCAAATGAATATCCCCCTGCTCGCCCCCTCCCCCAGTAATCAGGTGTTCCCCATCTTCCCCAACCGCGTGGTGGAACAACTGCAAGAGCAGTTTACCTTTGAGATTCAGGAGCGCGTGGATGATACTCACACCTGTATCCGCTTCGTCACCGCTTGGTGCAGTACCGACGACGATGTGACCGCCCTTCTGGATGCCATCCAGAAGGCAATGGAAATGGAATAAATGCCAAGCCACCGAACTGTTGCATTCGGTGGCTTTTGTTTGTTTTGGTCTTATTTTTTCTTGTGGTTTCCGCCTTCACCAGCATCAAACAGCGTATCGGCATCGGGATTTCTCGTCACGGTAAAGGTGATGTCTTTACCATCGCTGATACAGGTAATCGTCCCCTGCAAGTCGGTACGATAGACAATCGCATCCTCGTCACGCAGACGGCTGACTACTTCCTCGTGGGGGTGGTTGTAGTCGGGTTCCTCGGTGCGGTTACTGGAAATGACAGCGTAAGTGGGAGCAACTGCTTTCAACCAGACATACGAGGTAGATGTACTACTGCCGTGGTGTCCTACTTTGAGGACATCCGCCGAAACCGTAAAGCCTGCCTCCATGATATCGTCCTCGGAGGTGGTTTCTGCATCGCCAGTGAACAGGAACGAACGCTCTCCGTAGGTTAAGCGGAGCACAATGGAGGTGTCATTGGTATCATCGTACTCCTGCACAGGTCCAATCACCTGCACCTGCGCGCTACCAATTGTAAACAGCTCTCCGACCTCGGGGACTGTAATTTCCAATCCCTGTGCATGGACAGCATCGACCACATTGCGGAACGCCTTGGTGTTGTACTCTGTCACGGGACAGTACACCGTTTCTGCTGTGACACTGTTGAGCAGTGCGGTAACACCGCCACAGTGGTCCTCGTGTGCGTGTGTGACCACGACGGTATCTACTTTGTCAATACTGCGCTCCTGCAAATACGCCTGTACCAATTCGGCATCCTTCACATTTCCGCCGTCAATGGTCATGTACTCGCCATCACACTCGACCACGATGAAATCCGCCTGTCCCACATCGACAAAATCGATACGAAGATACGACCCATCTGGCATCTCCACAGGGGGCGACTGATAGAGCAAATCGAGTGCCCAGCTCACCAAAGCCAGAACTACGACAACGATTGCGGATATCAGTTTGTTTTTGGTTTTCTTTTTCAAAGTATCCACTCCTTTCCACCCGATTATACCGCACGGTTTACCGATTGACAAGACGCAGAATTTACGACTTTTTTAGTCAATTCGGATTGACATTTTCTGATAAAAAAGTTATAGTAATAGCGAATGTACCCGTTTTTCTTTGGGAAAATAACTGAGGAAAAGCGGGTTATTTTCTACACCAAAGGCCACATCCGTATCGATGCGGCAATTTGTATGTAAGAAAAGGAATGGGGGAGGATACATGTCCAAAGAGTTGATTCGCCTTGTCAATTGTAGCATGGCGTTTAACGGCGAGCTTGTTCTCGATAACATCAATCTATATTTTAATGATAGTGAGTTCCTCACACTTCTCGGCCCAAGTGGTTGCGGTAAAACGACCACTTTGCGTATTGTGGGTGGTTTTCTGACACCGACTTCTGGTGATGTGTTGTTCGACGGTGCGAGGATAAACGATATACCGCCCAATCTGCGACAGGTCAACACGGTATTCCAGCGTTATGCACTGTTCCCACACCTCAATGTGTTCGAGAATGTTGCGTTCGGTCTGCGTATCGGTAAGACGGTTGAAGAAAACGGTAAAAAGCGGAAACAGAAGATATCCGAGAAAGAAATTGCACAGCGCGTTCTGGAGATGCTGGAGGTGGTGAGCCTCAAGGGATTCGAGCATCGCCGTATCTCTGAACTGTCTGGTGGTCAGCAACAGCGCGTTGCTATCGCCCGCGCGCTGGTCAATCGCCCGAAAGTGCTTCTGCTCGATGAACCGTTGGCGGCACTGGATTTGCGTCTGCGGAAAGATATGCAGAACGAATTGAAACGCATCCAACAGCAGATGGGCATTACCTTTATCTATGTCACCCACGACCAAGAGGAAGCACTCGCCATGAGTGATACCATCGTGGTCATGGACCAGGGCAAGATTCAGCAGATTGGTACCCCCGAAGATATTTACAACGAGCCGAAAAATGCCTTTGTCGCTGATTTTATCGGTGAGAGTAATATTTTGGACGGTATCATGCACGAGGACTATGTGGTGGAGTTCTTCAACCGCAAATTTAAGTGCTTGGACAAGGGATTTGCCCCGATGGAGCCCGTTGATGTTGTTATCCGCCCTGAGGATATTGACATTGTCCCTGTGGAAAAGGGACAGCTCAAGGGTACCGTCACTTCCGTCACTTTCAAGGGTGTCCACTACGACACCATCGTAGATTTCAAGGGCTTTAAGTGGCTGATTCAGACCACGGATTTCCACCCCGAAGGCTCGACCATCGGGATTATCCTCAACCCCGACGATATCCACATCATGCATAAGAGTCAATATTCAGGTATGTTCGGCGACTATTCCTCTTACTCCGAAGAATATGAGGAGATGGAGGAATCTGTGGAGGGCATAGCCAATGATGAAAAATAAGCGTGGCCTGTTTGCGGTCCCCTATGTCGGTTGGATGACGCTCTTTGTTATCGCACCTATTATCATGGTCGTTATCTATGCGTTCACCTCTGGCGCACTGGACGGGTCGCTCGGCTCTTTTACTTTTGAAAATTTCTTCAAACTCTCCACCTATGCGGTGGTGTTCGGTCGCTCGTTCAAATTGGCAATTATTGCGACCCTCGTCTGTCTGCTCATCGGCTATCCAGTAGCCTACATGATTTCCCGGGAAAATGAACGGTTCCAACGGCTTGCGATGGTGCTGATTATGCTCCCGATGTGGATGAACTTCCTGCTACGCACCTACTCCTGGCTGTCGATTCTCGAAAACAACGGTCTGCTCAACCAGCTATTCCGCGCCATCGGGGTTATCGACCTGTATAACCGTATCTTCGGCACTGATATCGAATATTTCCGTATGATTGGCTCCCAAGGGGCTGTGGTGCTGGGTATGGTGTACAACTACCTCCCATTTATGATTCTGCCGATTTACTCGGTCATTGTGAAACTGGACCGCTCTCTGCTGGAGGCGGCACACGACTTGGGTGCAAACTCGTTCGGCGTGTTCCGCAAAGTCATTTTTCCACTCTCCCTGCCCGGTATTCTGTCTGGTATCACGATGGTGTTTGTCCCTGCGGTGTCCACCTTTGCTATCTCCCGTCTGTTGGGCGGTGGTACACAGATGCTGTTGGGCGACTTGATTGAACAGCAGTTCTTGGGCGGTGCGTACAACCCCCACCTCGGCGCAGCCATCTCCCTCGTGATGATGCTCGTCGTTGTGGTGTGTATGGCCGTGATGAATCGCTTTGGTGAAGGCGAGGAACAGGCGGTGATGTTATGAAAAAAACATCCCTCACTTTTAACCGTGTCATTATGGCACTGGCGTTCCTGTTTCTGTATGCCCCCATCTTTCTGCTGATTGTCTTTTCCTTTAACTCTGGCGACAGTAACACCGTCTGGGAGGGCTTCTCTACCCACTGGTATGCGGAGTTGTTCCAAGACCGCTTGATTATGCAGAGCGTGTATACCACTCTGCTGGTCAGCTTTCTTGCAACGGTTATCGCAACCATCGGCGGAACTTTCGCCGCCGTTGGATTTTACAGTCTGCGGCGACGCACACGCAATGTCCTAACCACCGTCAACAATATTCCCATGATGAATGCGGATATCGTGACTGGTGTTGCGATGTGTCTGTTCTTTGTCGGATTCTTCGCCTTTTGGAAGGATATCGCCACTTGGTTCAACGGGGTGCAGAGTTTTATCGAACTCCCCACCCGTCTGACGATGAACTTTGGCACACTGCTCATCGCACATATTACCTTTAACATCCCCTATATCATCCTGTCGGTCGGTCCGAAACTGCGCCAGTTGGATAAAAACTTGGTGGACGCGGCGATGGACCTCGGCTGTACTTGGATGCAGGCGTTCTTCAAGGTCATTCTGCCTGAGATTAAGCCTGGTATCGTTTCTGGTGCATTGACGGCGTTTACCATGAGTATTGATGATTTTATCATCAGTTACTTTACGGCTGGTTCGTCCTCCTCTACGCTGGCCATGACCATCTACGGCATGACCAAAAAGAGAGTGACCCCAGAGATTAACGCCATCTCTACCCTGCTGTTTGTCGCTGTTCTGGTGCTACTGGCGGTCATCAACATCCGCGAGGCACATATGGAACAGCAGGCACAGCGTCGTAAACTCCTCTCGACCGCCGAACTGGCGGCGCGTGATCCGCAGAAACGCCGTGGTTCGGCACCGTTTGCGAAAATCGGTGTCGGCGTACTTGCCACAGCGGTGGCGGTTGCCCTCATGGTTTCCGTACACGGAAAAGCCAGTGGGCGCGTGGTCAATGTCTGCTCTTGGGGTGAATATATCGACGAGAGTTTGATTTATGAGTTTGAGGAGCGCACGGGTATCACGGTCAACTACCAGACCGTTGAGAGCAACGAGTCCCTCTACGCACTGCTCAAGGTGGGTGCTGGTGATTACGATGTTGTTGTTCTGTCGGATTACATGATTTCCCGTCTGATTGAGGAAGAAATGCTCGAAGAACTGGACTACAGCAATATCCCCAACTTTGCCCTGATTGACGAGCGTTTCCAGAACCTCAGCTACGACCCCGAGAACAAGTACACCGTTCCGTATACTTGGGGTACCGTCGGTATTATTTATAACGAGGACATGGTCGGTGGTGAGATTACCAGTTGGAATGCCATGTTTGACGACAACTATGCTGGCGAAGTTCTCCTGATTAACAACTCACGCGATGCACTTGGCTTCTCTCTGCTCAGTCTGGGCTACTCGCTGAACACCACCAACGAGGCTGAAATCCGCGAGGCCTTTGAAAAGCTGGTGGATGCCACCGAGCGCAATGTCTATCAGGGAAAAGTGATGGACGAGGTCTTTGGTAAGATGGAGGGTGGCAATGCCGCTATCGCTACCTACTACGCTGGTGACTACCTCTCTATGGCAGAAAACACCGAGGAGCCCCTCGCTTTTGTTGTCCCCGAAGAGGGAAGCAACTGGTTCGTCGATGCCATGTGTATCCTAAAGGATGCCCCCCACAAGGAGGAGGCCGAGGCATGGATTAACTTCATTACCTCCACCGAATCCAGTCTGGCTAATATGGACTATATCTGGTACGCATCCCCCAACAA
This sequence comes from Candidatus Pelethomonas sp., assembly GCA_045658885.1. Classification (GTDB taxonomy): domain Bacteria; phylum Bacillota; class Clostridia; order Oscillospirales; family Oscillospiraceae; genus Pelethomonas. Next base: position 68,488 of record JAZOVU010000020.1, read on the forward strand.
GGAGGCATTGGCACAGTATCCTGCGTACTATGAGGAGCTGTACGGCGAGCCTCTCGACCCTGCGGTATATGAAATCATGGCTGCACCGCAGGAGGTATTGGACCGCTGTGAAAGCTATGTCAACCTCCCTGCCGACATCCGCGCCCTATATAACGACCTGTGGATACAGCTCGGCGTGAGTTAATACCACATAAAACAATACACCGCACCGTGAAGCGTACTGCTCCGCTGTGCGGTGTAATAGTATCTAAACCCAAATTTGATTAAAAATTTTAATTTTGAAAAGGTGTGTGATTTTGTATGAAAAAGTTGATAAGTTGGACGATATCGGCAGGTATTGTGATGATAGGATGTCCTTGGTTGGCAGTTACTTTTGCTGGTACAGCAGGAATGGCAGTCTGTCTTTTATTGTTTTTTCACTCAATCCCCTATTCGCTACGCTCTGCGGTGTATCCGCAGGGAAAAATATCAAACAACTTTGGATGCTCCCCATCATCACAGCAGGATTATTCTTGGCAGGCGCATGGCTGTTTTTTGAAATGGGAGAACGCGCGTTTCTCCTGTACGGCGGTGGCTATCTCATCATCGGTGTGATTGCCATGTTGCTCAGTGCTTTTTCCAAGCAGAAAAAGTAAACAACCTCCCTCCGCCGAGATGACGGAGAGCGGTATTCTGCGACAATCATTTTATTTTTCTCTCTTTCCAAGATAAGTATTGGTATGTATAACTTACCTTTTTATTCGTTTTTTGAGAATGCCCTCAAAAATGAAAAATAGCAAGGTATATTTCAACCTTGCTACTATCAGAATATTTAGTTCCCAAAATTAGTGATTTATCGGTCTTTTTTTCGCTTGAATATACATATTATGCTTTTGGACGAACCATAACTTTGGTTTGACGAAGTACAACTTACCATCTCCCATCCATCATAACCCAGAAGATTAAGCTGGTTTTCGAGCTGATTTGCCTCAACATTCCCGCCCCAAAAACCTTTTGTATCATAAACAACCACTTTATACTCGAATTTTTCCATATTTTCTCCCCTTCAAATTCGTCTGACCGCTTTACCTATATGGGCGAAAACAAATGTATATTTTCTACTCACCAATACTCATCTCGGACAGAAACTTATTTTTTGCTTATTCCTTGACCATGCGGTAGAATGTTCCTGTACCAATGCCAGTGGTCAATTCATAGGGTTTTCCATCTATGTGAAACCCTGCCTTTTCATAACATTTGACCGCCCGTGCATTCCATGTGCGGACTTCCAAATACAACGGCTTATTGGGATACAACTCTTTTGAAATCGCATATGCCATCAAAAGCATCTGGCGACCGTAATGCTTCCCACACAGAGCAGGATTTACACCGATACCAATGAATACCTCAGTTGGCTCCTCCAAAATATTGACAAAGCCTACCAATACATCTTCATCCCAAAAACCATAGTAGTTCTTTTCCGTTTCTGCGTCTAGGAAGCCCATCTGCTGTGCCTGCATTTCCTCATAAGTAGGCAGATTATAGAGGGCATATTCTCCCTCATATTCCCACGCGCAGATTTGGCGTTTTTCGTCTTCGGATAAATTTCTATATACCAATTTTGCCATAGCATTCACCTCGCGAGATACCAGTTTATAGGTCAAATACAGTGTAGCAAAATCTCCTTAACTTGTCAATCGCTATGAAAACAACAAGAAACATGGTGGTCATGCAAATTTGTTTGACAGATGTTAGTTTTGAGAGTACAATATTGGCTTAGAGGTCTTGTTTTTTTGCAAACTACTATGGATGCAGGAGTGATAGCTTATTCCGTATTTTACATATGAAACAACCGTTACCTACCCCCATGTAGGCCCTGACGGTCTGCTGTCCCACGCTGGACTACTCTCGATTTTGCAGGAGGCCGCCGCCCTCGCTTCCCACGAGCGCGGTTTCAGTTTCCGCACCATCGAGCAGACGGGCGTGTGCTGGGTTCTCATGGGTTGGAAGTTGGAACTATTGGCACATCCGGCATGGAATACCCCCTTAACGATTCATACTTGGCCAAGAAGCGTTGACGGTTTCATGTCCGAACGAGATTTTGAAGTTTTCTCCGAGGGGCAAGTTGTCGCACGCGCTACCTCGCGCTGGTTTTTGCTCAGTGCCCAGACCAAACGCATTACACGCGTAACCGATGCCGTGCGCGCCGCCTACGACATCGACGAACGACGGCTCTTTCCCACCGATATCCCGAACAACGGAACGCCACTCCCCCATGCAGAAACCACCTACACGCACACCGTTTCCCGACTGGATATCGACACCTACGAGCATGTCAACAACTTGCGCTACCTTGACTTTGCACTGGAGGCTCTGCCAACAGACCTATATTACCATCCCCCTGCCACGGTAGAGATTGTCTACCGCAAACAGATTTTGCCCCATACGGAGATTCGCTGTCTGTACGGTCGTACCGAGGACGGCAAACACCAAATTGAAGTACAAAGTGGCGAGGGGCATGACACCATCCACCACGCATATCTCTGGTTTTATTAAAAATTAACATACAACAGGAGGCACATTATGAACGAACTTCTCTCTTTTATCTCTGCAAGCCCCAGCCGTTTTCATGCGGTGGACAACCTCGGCCGTGAACTGACCGAGGCAGGCTATACCCGTCTGGCTGAGAGCGAGAAATGGGATATCGTCCCCGGTGGCAAGTATTTTGTGACCCGTAACGGCTCTGCTCTGCTGGCATTCCGCGTCCCCAAGGCCGATTTCACTGGCCTTATGATTTCCGCCAGCCACAGCGATGCCCCCAGCTTCCGCATCAAGCAGAATGCAGAGCTGAGTGGCCCTGACAAGTACATCCGCATCAATACCGAGCGTTACGGCGGTATGCTGTGTGCGCCCTGGTTCGACCGTCCTCTGACCATCGCAGGCCGTGTGCTGGTTCGTACCGAAACTGCCATCGAAACCCGTTTGATTTATGTGGACAAAGACCTGCTGATGATTCCCAATGTCGCTATCCACATGAACCGCAACGCCAACGACGGCTACAAGTACGATGCTAAATGCGACACCATCCCCCTCATGGGACAGGGTGACGCTGCCAACACCATGCGCGGTGTCATCGCAAAGGCGGCCAACTGCAAAGAGGAGGACATCCTCGGCCACGACTTGTTCCTGTGCATCCGTCAGAAGGGCATGGTCTGGGGTCTGAATGACGAGTTTGTTTCCGCCCCCAGTCTGGACGACTTGCAGTGCGCCTACGGTTGCTTCCGTGGCTTCATGGAGGCAACCGACAGCGACAGCCTGCCCATCTTCGCTCTGCTGGACAACGAGGAAGTTGGCAGTCTGACCAAGCAGGGTGCCGATGGTACGCTGATGAGCGATGTGGTGGAGCGTATCTGCACCGCACTGGGCCGTGACAAGTGTACTGCTGTCGCCAACAGCTTCCTGGTCAGCGCAGATAATGCACACGCTGTCCACCCCAACCACCCCGAATATACCGATGCTACCCACCGTCCCGTGATGAACGGCGGTGTCGTCATCAAGCACGGCACCCGCTATGCCACGGACGGCGCGGCACAGGCTATCTTTACCGCCCTGTGCGAAAAGGCTGGTGTTCCTGTCCAGCACTTCTCCAACCGTTCCGACCTGATGGGCGGTAGCACCCTCGGCAACATTGCCAACGCACACCTGTCCATGAATACCGTGGATATCGGTCTGGCACAGTTGGCTATGCACTCCTGTCTGGAAACTGCTGGTGCAAAGGATACTGAGTACCTTGTCCGCGCGATGACCACCTTCTACAGCGCATCTTTCCGTGAAACCAACGGTGTTTTTACCCTTAACTAAACCATTGTAACCAAATAAGATACAGGGGTTGACGCATTTTCCGTGCGCCGACCCCTGATTTTTTATTGCATATTACCGCAACAACACGGGTTGTCGCTGTTTCCCCTCCAAGGCGGCGGCAACCGCTTCGCTCAGTTGCGTGAAATCCGCAATTAAAGAACACGGCTTTCCCATCGCATCGTCCTGTCCAAAGGGGACAAAATAGTGATTTTTTCTGGCGAGTAGCGTTCCGATATTCCGTGCAGAACCACACAGACCGTCGTTGGTTGCAATTCCCAACACCACAGGGCGGTCGTTGCGGAGATGGGCTTTCACCGCCATCGTCACCGCAGTATCGGTAATGCCGTTTGCGAGTTTCCCCAAGGTGTTCCCCGTACATGGTGCAACCACCAACACATCCAACAGCTTCTTGGGTCCAATCGGCTCTGCCCCTGTGATACTGGTAATCACCTTGTTTCCTGTCAACCGTTCCAGCTCCGCCAACAAATCCTGTGCTGTGCCAAATCTGGTATCTGTTACGGCGCAAATCTCCGATACCATCGGAATCACATTCTCGTATTCACCGCACAGCTTTTCCAGTGCTTGCAGTACCTCCCGATGGGTGCAGAACGACCCACACATCGCAAAGCCAACCGTTTCTTTTCTCATGCCCCTTGTTCCTCCAAACTATGATAGATTGCATCCCGTATCACTTCCGCCGAGGTTTTGGGTGCTACGACACCAGGCAATCCTTGCTCCACAAGCATTGACAAGTCATACGCCTTGACAGCGTCCGCATCTATGCCACCAGGCAACGATGCCAATTCTATCAACAGGCAATTTGGCTTACTCTGCGCCAGACATTCTGCATCCAATACCATGGTGGGAACGGTGTTGAAGATGATATCATACCGTCCGATATGGTCAACCAGAGTTTCGGTCGGGATAGCGTGATATCCGTACACGGTAATCCATGCCCTGTCACTCCGCTTTCTGGCGGATACCGTGACTTCCGCCCCCAGCGCGTGCAAGCGGTGCGCCAATACTTTACCAATCCGCCCATACCCTACAACCAAACAGCGACTTCCCTGTAGCGTATGGTTGGTTTTCTCCATCGCACGGAGGATAGCCCCCTCCGCCGTAGGAACTGCGTTGTAAATTTGTACTTCCTCGCGGTCGTAGTAATCCAACAGCGTGCAACGAGGGTCATTTCGCAACGCAGACGGCAACGAGGATACCATACCGCCGAGCAGGACTTGCTTGGGACGCAATCGTTTCCAAAGTTCCTCACAGGAGATAGTCTGGTCTGTCAGAGGCAGATTGAGCTGTCCCCCACGGCAAACGGGCAACGGTAGGACGAGATACTGCGCCTCCAACGCCTCCTCGAGGGACACAGCACACGGCGCATCCGCCTGTTCCAATCCCCAAGTCCGTACATCCCATCCATCTTTCTGCAACAGCTGTGCAAGGTGGAGCTGTCGTAAATCTCCCCCCAGCACAGCGATGGTTCGTTTCATGCACACCCCTCCCCTGCGCCACTATATGCGTTTCGAGCATAAAAAAGCACCGCAGTCCATCGCATTTCTACGACAAACCACGGTGCTATCAAGCGAACCTTAGAACTTCTGCAAACTGTCGAGGTCGAGAATAAACACGACCACACCGCCCACATTCATCGGCACAGGCACCATCGGAATCTGGGGTGCGTGTACACTGGTGGACATGGACACATCGGAATAGGTGAGCTGTTGACGGCGACCAGCACACTGTTTGAGGATGTCAAGCACGCGCTGTACTTTCTCCTCCTCCACACCAATCATCACCGTTACGCTCTTTTTCTTCAAGAAGCCACCAGTGGAACTCAGGATGGTGACGAAAAACCCATTCTGATTCAATTCATCGACCGTATCAGCATAGTCATCGCCCTGTAGAATCGCCAAAATCAGCTTTTGCTTTGTGTTCTCCATGTCGTTCACAGTTACTGAAAACTTATAAAAAGTTATAAACATCATCAAAGAGCTAACTTTTCCGTTTCATTCCTTCTTCGCCGTGTCCGCTTTCACCGAAGCTACTTGCGTTTGTGTGACACTCCAAAGGCGTAAATTCCCGACTAACACATCGGTACATATCTACTGCATTTGTTTTCGCTATGCAATAGACTCCCCGTATCGTTTCAGATTCACACTCGCCTGCACATCTCGGT